>JBOHUC010000038.1:0-29047 GCA_050733935.1 Candidatus Eiseniibacteriota bacterium
CGCCTGCGGGCGCGCCTCGAGGAGCTTGCGCGCCGCGCCGAGGAGGGGTCCTGCGAGCCGCTCGATCTCCTGGTCCCGGCTCCCGGGCAGGAGCGCCACCCACTGTGCATCCGCGGGCCAGGCAAGATCCTCGAGGAACGCTGCGCGCGAGAGGCCCGGATCGAGCGACTCCATGAGCGGGTGTCCGACCGCGCGCACCGGAACTCCGGCCTCGCGGAAGAAGGCCTCCTCGAACGGGAGGACGACGGCGAGCGCATCCACGTCGCGCCGGAGCGCCTCGAGACGGCCGCGGCCCCACGCCCAGACCTGGGGCGCAATGTAATAGAGGACGGGCACGCCGCGCGCGTGCGCCACCCGGGCGAGCGGAAGGTTGAACCCCGGAAAGTCGATCGGCAGGAAGAGGCGGGTCGCGGAATCCTCGATGGCCCCGCGAATCCGCTTGCGGGCGTCGAGCAGGGGCTTCAAGTGCCGCAGCACTTCCACCACGCCGACGACCGCGACGTCCTCCATCGCGACGAGTGCGGTCACTCCCGCGGCCCGCATCGCGGGCCCCGCGACTCCGACGAGCTCCATCTCGCGCAGCGCAGGCTGTGCGCGGAGCTCGTTCGCAAGACGCGCTCCGTGGCGGTCGCCGGAAGGCTCGCCCGCGACGAGGACGATCCGCCCGGGTGGGGACACGGCCGCGCGCTCCGGGATCAGGCGAACCAGCGGGCGGAGCGCTCCCGCATCGCGTCGCGCACGCGGCAGGCGACCGCGAGCGCGGCCCTCCCCTCCTCCCCGGTCGCGAGCGTGAGCGCGCGCGGGATGGTCGCCTCGGGCACGCCCGCACACGCGGCGGCGAACGCCTCGAGCTCGAGCGCGAGGGGCGGCACGGGCTCGGGCCCCGCATCGAGCTCCTGCCGGTGCACGAGCGCCGACCAGTCCGGGAGCGTGGCGGGGGCCGTGGCCGCCGCTCCTGCGGCGTGCGCCGCATGGGCCGCGTAGACCTGGGCCGCGGCCGCAAGCTCGCGCGGATCGGCGACCACCGCCTCGGCGGTGCCCGTGAGGCAATCCATCGAGACGTACGTGTGATCGCCGAAGACGCGGATCTTCCGCATACGGTCGGGCGAGACCCGGCTCGTCGTGAGATTCGCGACCGCGCCGGAGGGAAACTCGAGGCGCGCGTTCGCAAGGTCTTCGCTTCCGGTGAGGACGGAGATCCCGACCGCGTCGATCCGTGACGGCTCCTCCCCCACGAACGCGAGGGCGAGATCGATGTCGTGGATCATGAGGTCGAGCACCACGTCGACGTCCGTGGCGCGTGGCGTAAAGCTTGCGACCCGACGCGCCTCGACGTAGTACGCGCGTGTCAGGTGCGGGAGCGCGACCCGCACGGCCGCGTTGAAGCGCTCCGAGTGACCGACGAAGAGCCGCCGCCCGGCTTTGCGCGCCGCGGCGAGCATGCGATCGGCAACCGCGGGCGTGTCGGCGATCGGCTTTTCCACCAGGACGTCGCACCCGTTCTCGAGGGCCGCGAGCGTGACGTCCGCATGGACGATCGTGGGAACGGCGACCACCACGGCGTCTGCGGCTTCGAACAGGGACTCGGCGCGCTCGAACGCCTGGGTGCCGTGCTCGCGCGCGACCGCCTGCGCGCGTTCGAGGCGCCGGTCGAACACGCCCGCAAACGTGAGGAGAGGCGAGGGACGCCGCGCCAGCCCGGCCAGCGTGGCCGCGTGCCGGCTTCCGAGCACGCCGGTTCCGACGACTCCGATGCGCGGGATCATCGTGCTCGCGGACGCGGGGCGGGCGGCCGCCTCAGCGCGCGATCCCCCGCTCGCTCGTGAGGGCGAACGTGAGGAACTCCTCGACTTCGGGAAGAGGCTTCACTTCGGCGCGAATCCGGCTCGCCGCCTCGTCGAGGCGGAGCCCGCTCCGAAGGAGGAGGCGGTACGCCTGCTTCAGGCCCGCAACCGCATCGGGCGAGAATCCGCGCCGTTCGAGGCCCACCGTGTTGAGGCCGATCGGGCGGAGCGGATAACCGGCCGCGCGCGTGAACGGAAGGATGTCCTGCGGCACCCGGAGCCCGCCGCCGACCATCGAGTGGCGACCGATGCGGACGAACTGATGGACGACCGCGGCGCCTCCGACGATCGCGTTCTCCTGCACGGTGACGTAGCCCGCGAGCTGGACCGCGTTCGCGAGGATCACCTTGTCCTCGAGCACCGTGTTATGCGCGACGTGCGCGTACGCCATGACCAGGCAATGCGCGCCGATCCGGGTCGACGCGCCCTCGTCGGTCGCGACGTTCGCGGTCACGCACTCGCGGATGACCGTTTCCTCGCCGACCATGAGGAACGAGGGTACGCCGCGGAACTTCAAATCTTGCGGCGGGCCGCCGAGCACGGCGCCCGCGTGCACGTGCACGCGCGGACCGATCGCCGTGTGGCCCTCGATCCGGACGTTCGAATCGAGAACGACGCCCGCCTCGAGCGTGACGTCGGGCCCGACCCAGCAGAACGGCCCGATCGTGACGTCCGACGCGAGCTTCGCCCCCGGATCGACGACCGCGAGCGGATGGACGTTCGCCATCAGGCGTCCACGATGCTCGAGGTGAGCACGGCTTCGGCAGCGAGCTGGCCGTCCACGAACGCCTCGCCGCGCATGCGGCAGATCCGGCCCTTGAACTTCTCGACCACGAGCTCGAACCGGAGCGTGTCTCCCGGCACGACCGGACGGCGGAACTTGGCGTTGTCGATGCCGATGAAATAGACGAGCTTGCCGGACGGATCCTCGACCATGTTGAGGAGCAGCACGCCGCCGCACTGCGCCATCGCCTCGATGATGAGGACTCCGGGCATGACCGGGTGACCGGGGAAGTGTCCGGCGAAGAACGGCTCGTTGATGGTCACGTTCTTCTGCCCGACCACGCGCTTCCCTTCTTCGAGGTCGAGGATGCGATCGATGAGCAGGAACGGATAGCGGTGCGGCATGATGTCCATGATCGCCGTGATGTCCCACTCGCCCGCCGGCCGGCCGTCGCGCCGTCCCGCCCGCGGGAGGTCGTGGGCGAGCTTCCGCACGAACTCGACGTGCGTCGAGTGCCCCGATCGGGTCGCGATCACATGCCCCAGGAGGGGAGCGCCGAGGAGCGACAGGTCGCCCATCAGGTCGAGCACCTTGTGGCGCACGAACTCGTTCGGGAAGCGCAGGCCCCCCTCGTTGAGCACGCCCTTCTCCCCGATCACGACCGCGTTCTGGAGCGAACCACCGCGGATCAGACCCTGCTTCTGGAGCTCCTTCACGTCGCGCTCGAGCACGAACGTGCGCGCCGGCGCGATCTCGCGCTCGAACACCGTCTCGTCGATGTTGAACGAGGCGACCTGCGCGCCGACCGCCGGATGGTCATAGTCGATCGTGAACGTGATCCGGTAGCCGTCGCTCGGAACGGCCGTGAGCTCGATCGCGCCCTGGCGGAGCGTCACAGGCCTCGTGATCTTGATGTGCCGGCGCCCGGCCTTCTGCTCGACGATTCCGGCCTCCCGCAGGAGCCGCGCAAACGGCAGCGCCGAACCGTCGGCCGGCTCGACGATCTCCATGGTCGAGGTCTCGATCTCGAGGTTGTCGAGCCCGAGCCCGGACACGGTCGCGAGCACGTGCTCCATCGTGTGGATCTGGATCCCGCCCTCGGCGAGGATCGCGCGCCGGCCGTTCGCGGGATCGTAGACCGCGTTCCCGGGACTCACGTGAACCTTCGGGCGGTTCGGGAGATCGGAGCGCACGAAGTAGATGCCGGCGTGCTCGGGCGCCGGCCGGAACGTCACCGTTCCGGCGACTCCGGTGTGGATGCCGACGCCTTCGAGCGAGACTTCACGCTGGATCGTGCGCTGCGGACGCATGCGATTTCTCCGATGGAGGCGCGGAAGGGAATCAGCGCCGGGTGCTGCGGGCCGTTTCGGCTTCCTCGTCGGCCACCGGCGGGCCGAGCGATGCGGAATGCGTGGAATCCTTCGTGGAATCCTTCGCAGAATCCTTCGTGGAATCTTCGAGCGCCGCGAGGCGCTGCTCGAGCTGATGAAGCCGCTGGACGAGCTGGGGAAGCTTCGCGATCGACGCCTGAATGCGCCGCTCGATCGAATACGGACGCGCCGGGAACACGCCGGAGACGACCACGCCCGGAGCCACCGACTTCGTCACGCCGCCGCGCGCCGCCACGACCGCTCCCTCGCCGATCTCGATGTGGCCGTTGATGCCGGCCTGCGCGCCGATGGTCACGTCCTTGTAGACCCGCGTCGAGCCGGCGATCCCGCTCATGGCGGCCACGATCACGTTCTCGGCGATGTCCACGTTGTGCCCGATCTGGACCAGATTGTCGATCTTGCTGCCGCGCCCGACCCGCGTCGTGCCGGTCGTCGCGCGGTCCACGCACACGTTCGCGCCGATCTCGACGTCGTCTTCCAGCACGACGTTTCCGACCTGCGGGACCTTGTAGTACGTGTCGCCGTTCCGCGCGTAGCCGAAGCCGTCCGCGCCGATGACCGTCCCGGAGTGGACGACCACGCGATCGCCGAGCCGGCAGTCCTCGCGCACGACGACCTGCGGATACAGAAACGCGTCCTTGCCGAGCTGCGTGTTGTGGCCGACGTACGAGTGGGCCATGACGACCGCGCCGTCCCCGAGGACGGCCCCCTCCTCGATCACCGCGCACGGGCCGACCGAAACGCCTTCGCCGAGCTTCACGTTCGGGCCGATCACGGCCGTCGGATGGACTCCGGCCGGCGGGCGCGGCCGCTCCTGGCGGAAGATCTTGACCGTGCGCAGGAACGCGAAATACGGATCGTCGCACACGAGCTGCGCGAGAGCGCAGTCGGCGCGCGGTTCGGCCAGGATCACGGCCGAAGCGCGCGTGGTCGCGAGATAGGCTTCGTAGCGCGGATTGACGAGGAACGTGATGTCCCCCGGCCGCGCTTCCCGAACTCCCGCGACGCCCGAGATCGCGATCGTCGGGTCTCCGATCAGTCGGGTGCCGAGCGTCTCGGCGAGTTCGGCAAGCGTTTGCGTCGTCATGCGGCTCCGTTTCCGGCGGGTGGAGTCAGGGTGTCAGGGCGGAGTGGGCGCACCCGGGAGGGCCTGGTTCAGCTGTTCGAGGACCCGATCCGTCAGGTCCAGACTCTTGACGCCGAAGATGACATTTCCATCGGCCGCATCCAAGACCAAATCGTAGCCCTCGCGATTGGCGATGAGCTCGACCGCATCGCGGATCTTCCCGATGATCTCGCGCGTGGTCTCGTCGTTCAGGCGCTGGACCCGGCCGCCCGGCCCCCAGAAGTCCTGCACGAACTTGTCGTAATCCGAGACCGCCTTCTGGAGCGCCGTCTCCTTCTCGAGCCGCTTCGCCTCCGAGAGCACGAGCGACTGATCCTTGAGCTCGTTGCGCAGCACATCGACGGCTCTCCGGCGTTCGTCGGCATCCGTGCGCCACGCCTGGATCTCGCGCGTGAAGCGCTCCTGCGCCTCCTGCGCGGCCCGATACTGCTCGAAGATGCGCTGCGAGTCCACGAATCCGAGCTTGATCGTCTGGGCCGACGCCGGACGCGCGCCGCCCGCGACGAACGCCACGAGCGCGCACAGGAGGGCGAACGCGAGGGCTGGCCGCATCAGAACACCATCGCGCCGAACAGGAAGTGCCCCTTCCAGCCGGGGTTGACCTTGTCGAAGCCGTAAGCCCAGTCGAAGCCCACGTTCCCGAGCACGGGAATCTCGAGCCGGACGCCGAGGCCCACGCTCTTGCGCAGGTTGAAGAGCTGGATGTCGCCCGCGCGATTCCACGTGTTGCCGCCCTCCGCGAACACCACCATGTGGACCGGGTTCACGACCAGGAACTGCTGCTCGAAGGTGAGAATCCCGAACACGCGGCCGCCGGGATACTGCACCTTGAGGGCTGTGAAGTCGCCGGGCGTCACGTTCGAGCCGCTCGTGTAGCGCGGGAAGGCGTCGTTTTCGGCCGGCACGATGCTGTAGTCGTCGTAGCCGCGGAGACCGTCGTACGTCACGCCGCCGAGCCGGAAGCGCTCGTACACCGGGACCGATCCGCCTCTCCGGTACTGGTTGAGCGAGCCCGCGCGCAGCCGCAGCATGGTCGCGACCCGGCGCGTGACCGAAGGCGCGTACCAGCGCGAGTCGAGCCGGAACTTCGTGAAGTCGTAGTCGCCGGCGAACGGACCGCCGGCGAGCTCGAGGCTCACCGTTCCGCGCTGGCCGCGATTCGGATAGAACGGGTTGTTCGTGCTGTTCCGGACGAGCGAGAACTCGACCGACGAGGTGATCTGCTCGCCCGCCGTCCGAAGGGCCTGAAGCTGCGGGCTCGGGTTGTCGAGCGGAACGCGGATGTCCACCGCCTCGAGGCGGTAGCGGGCGAGCGCGCGCGTGTAGCGGATGTAGCGGTCGATCGGCCGGCCCACCTGGAGCGAGAAGCCCCGCCGCCTCTCCTCATAGGAGGTCTGCGTCTCGGAACCGACCTCGCGGTCGGTGTGGAACGCGCTGCCACCGACCTGCCACTGCGTGTTCCGGAACCACGGATCGGTGAACGAGACGTCGACCGCTTTCCGGCTTCCACCGCGCTCGAGCTGGATGTTGATCGACTGGCCGTTCCCGAACAGGTTGTTGTGCCCGAGGTTCAGGAACCCGGAGAGACCGCCGTCGGACGAATAGCCGGCGCCCGCGGACGCCGTGCCGGTCTGCTTCTCCTTGATCCTGAGCAGGATGTCGACATTGCTCGATTCGGCGGGCTGGAAGTTCACCCCCACGTCCTCGAAGTAGCCCAGGCGGAAGACGTTCTGCTGCGTCTCGACCAGCCTCGAGCGGCGGAACAGATCGCCCTCGTGGATCGAGAGCTCGCGCCGGATCACGTTTTCCTTCGTGTAGGAGTTCCCGCCGATCACGACCTTGCGCACGTGCGAGGGCGGCCCCTCCGAGATCTGGAACGCGACGTCGACGACGTTCGAGTCGCGGACCGTCTCGGTCGCCTGGACGTCGAGGTACAGATAGCCTTCCTCGGCGTACATCGCGTACGCACCCTCGACCGCCTGCTGGATCCGCGTGCCGTTGTAGGGACCGAGCACGAGACCGCGCGAGAGCGGGCGCAGCGCGGCCTCCGAGACCGCGTTGTTCCCCTGCCAGCGGGTGTCGCCCATCAGGTAGAACGGGCCTTCGTCGATCTTGTAGCTCAGAACGACCCCGGTCCCGCCGAGCGAGTCCGCCCGGAACGGGAGCTGCTCGACCCGGACGTCGCGATAGCCGTTCTCCCGGTAGAACGTGCGCAGCTTGTCCGAGTCCTGGGCGAGGTTCTCCTCTTTCACCGTGCCGCTCCGGAACGGGAAGCCCTTCTTCTTCGACTTGAGCTTGCCCCGGAGCTCGTCGGCCGTATAGTGCTCGTTCCCCACGAAATCGATGCGCGTGACCTGCGCTTTCTTCCCTTCGTTCACCTTGAACGTGACGAGCATTCCGACGGCGGTCGAGTCGGCGGTGCCCACGACCTCGGTCGTCCGATAGCCTTCGTTCCGGTACTGGGTGAGGATCGAGTCGCGTCCGGCGAGCAGCATCGAGTTCCGCCACGTGTCGCCGGGCCGCACGGGAACGTGCGCGGCCAGGTCCTCCTCCTTGATCTTGTCGAGCCCCTCGAACGCGACGCGCGCGACCTTCGGTCGCTCGGAGACCCGAAGCGTCAAGTGGACGCCGTCGTCGCCGGTGCGGCCCCACACTTCGAAGTCGTCGAACAGATTGGTCGCCCACAGGCGGCGAAGACCGGCCTGCACCGCGCGCGCGTCGAACGGCTTTCCGACGCGGGGCTCGAACGTGCGGGCGATGCGGAGCGAGTCGACCGAGCGCCGGCCCTCGATGTCGAACGACACGATCGGGGGTGCCGGAGGCGCCGGCGCTGCAGGCGCTGCAGGCGGCTGCGCGGCCGCCGCCGTGTCGGACGGGGACCCGAACACGGGCGGGCCCTGCGCGGAGGCGACGCGGGCCGAAAGACCCGCGGCCCCCGCGACGAGCAGGGAGACGATCAGGCTGAGCGTGAAGGACCGGGCGCGGGAGGGCGCGCCGCTCACGCACTCCCTCCGGCGGCCACGGCCTCGGCGGCATCGGCGGGAACGAACTGCAGTTCCTCGCCCTGCCGCACAACGCGCACCGCCTGGTTCGGACGAATCGTGCCCCTCAGGATCGCCTCGGAGAGCGGATCCTCGAGGTAGCGCTGCAGCGCGCGCTTGAGCGGACGCGCCCCGAGCGCCGGGTCGAAGCCCTTCTCGATCAGGAACTCCTTCGCCTCTTCGGCGACCTCGAGCTTGAGGTCCTGCGTCGCGAGCCGCTGCCCGAGCATGCCCAGCAGGATGTTGACGATCTCGTGCATGTGCTGGCGCGTCAGCGGGTGGAACACGATCACGTCGTCGACGCGGTTCAGGAACTCCGGATTGAACGCGCGCTTGAGCTCGTCCGTGACCGTGCTCTTGATCTGCTGGAACTGCTGGTTCGCCTCGTCCGCGCGCGAGAAGCCGAGCTGCTTGCCCCCGGTGATCTGGCGCGCGCCCAGGTTCGAGGTCATGATGATGACCGTGTTCTTGAAGTTGACCTTGCGCCGGCTCGAGTCGGTCAGGAGGCCGTCGTCGAGCACCTGCAACAGCACGTTGAACACGTCCGGATGCGCCTTCTCGATCTCGTCGAGCAGCACGACGCTGTACGGCTTCCGGCGCACCTTCTCGGTCAGCTGCCCGCCCTCGTCGTAGCCCACGTAGCCGGGAGGCGCGCCCACGAGGCGGCTCACGGAGAACTTCTCCATGTACTCGGACATGTCGATCCGGATGAGCGCGTCCTCGTCGTTGAACAGGAACGAGGCGAGCGCACGCGCGAGCTCCGTCTTCCCCACGCCCGTGGGCCCGAGGAAGATGAACGAGCCGATCGGACGCTTGGGATCGCGGAGTCCGACGCGATTCCGGCGCACCGCGCGCGCGACCGCGGACACCGCCTCCTCCTGACCCACGACCCGGGCGCCGAGCCCATCCTCCATCTTGAGGAGCTTCGCCGACTCCTCCTCCTCGAGCTTGACGACCGGGATCCCCGTCATGACCGAGACGACGGCCGCAATGTCCTCGGCGCCGACCTCGACATCCTTGTCGCGCTTCGCCTCCATCCAGCCCTTCTTGAGCTCCTTCAGGCGATTGCGCGTCTCCTTCTCGCGGTCGCGCATCTTCGCGGCCTTCTCGTACTCCTGCGCGCGGATCGCGGCCTCCTTCTCCTTCACGAGCTCCTCGAGCTTCTGCTCGAGCTCGCGGATCTCGGCCGGCACGGTCGAGACCGAAAGCCGTGCGCGCGCGGACGCCTCGTCGATCACGTCGATCGCCTTGTCCGGCAGGAAGCGGTCGTTCATGTACCGGTCGGCGAGCTTGACGGACTGCACGACCGCTTCGTCCGTGATGTGGACGCCGTGGTGCGCCTCGTACTTGTCCCGGAGCCCGCGCAGGATCGTGATCGCGTCGTCGATCGACGGCGGATCCACGGTGATCGGCTGGAAGCGGCGCTCGAGCGCGCCGTCCTTCTCGATGTACTTCCGGTACTCGTCGAGGGTGGTCGCACCGATGCACTGGAGCTCGCCGCGCGCGAGTGCGGGCTTCAACATGTTCGACGCGTCGATCGCGCCCTCGGCCCCGCCCGCGCCCACGATCGTGTGGAGCTCGTCGATGAAGATTATGGTGTCCTTCGATTCGCGGATCTCGTTCATCACGGTCTTGAGCCGCTCCTCGAACTGTCCGCGGTACTTGGTGCCCGCGACGACGGCCGCGAGGTCGAGCGTGACGATGCGCTTGTTCTTGAGGCTCTCCGGGACCTTGCCCTCGATGATCCGCTGCGCGAGGCCCTCGGCGATCGCCGTCTTCCCGACGCCCGGCTCGCCGACCAGCACGGGATTGTTCTTCTTGCGGCGCGAGAGGACCTGGATCACGCGCTCGATCTCGTTCTCGCGTCCGATCACCGGGTCCAGCTTGCCCTCGCGCGCGAGCGACGTGAGGTCGCGGCCGAACTGGTTCAGGGCCGGTGTCTCCGCACGCTCCTCGCGCTCCTGCTGCGCGTTCGTGGGCGTTCCGCCCAGGAGCTTGAGCGTCTCCTCGCGCACGCGCTTCCGGTCCACGCCGAGCTCGAGGAGCACCTTCGCGGCCACTCCCTCCCCTTCACGGATGAGGCCGAGCAGGAGGTGCTCCGTGCCGACGTAGTTGTGTCCGAGCGAGCGCGCCTCCTCGACCGCGAGCTCGAGCACGCGCTTCGCCCGCGGCGTGAACGGAATCTCGCCGATCGTCATGGTCCCGCCCGAGGAGGAGACCATGTTCTCGACCGCCTGCCGGATGTGATCGAGATCCACGCCCAGGTTGTTGAGCACGGTCGCGGCGATGCCCTCGCCCTCCCGGATCACCCCGAGGAGGAGGTGCTCGGTGCCGATGTAGTCGTGCTGCAGCCGGGCCGCTTCTTCCCGCGCCAGGTAGATGACCTTGCGGACCCGCTCCGTGAATTTGTCGTGCATGTCGAGTGCCTCCTCGCGGGATCCTACCCGCGTCCGCCGGGGCGGGTTTCGGAATTCGCGCGTTCCAGGTGCGCGCGCACGAGCTCGGCGCGCAAGACGTTCCGTTCGGGGGCATCCACGGCCCGCCCGGCCCGGCGCTGCAGATGCGCCGGCTGGGTCAGGACCAGGAGTTCGTTCACGGTCGAGAGCGGCGGCAGCCCCTTGAAGCCGAGCGCAACCCCCAGGCGGACCGCCGAGCACAGGTTGATGACCTCCTGGCTCGACATGCTCCGCCCGTAGCGCAGGCTGCCGTACGCCCGCCACACCTTGTCCTCGATCTGGACCCTTGCATCGCGGATCAGGACGTCCCGCGCCCGTTCCTCGTAGTCGAGGATCTGGCGCGAGACGCGATCGAGACTCTCCACACTCTCCTTCTCGCTGTGGCCGAGTGTGGTCTGGTTCGAGATCTGGAACAAGTTGCCCATCACTTCCGAGCCCTCGCCGTACAGACCGCGGACGGCGAGGCCCACCTGCATGATGCTCTTCAAGACCTTGTCGATCTGCTTCGTCAGGACGAGTGCGGGCAGGTGGATCAGGACCGAGGCCCGCATCCCGGTGCCGACGTTGGTCGGGCAGGCCGTCAGGTACCCGAGCTCGTCGGTGAACGCGTACTCGAGCGACTGGTCGAGCTCGTCGTCGGCGTGCTCGGCGAGCGCCCACGCCTCGGCGAGCTGGAATCCCGAGCACAGGGCCTGGAGCCTCAGGTGGTCCTCCTCGTTGATCATGACCGAGAGCCGCTCTCCCGCGGTGAGATAGAGACCGCGCGGGCGCGCGCCGTCCGAGAGCTCGTGCGAAACGAGATGGCGCTCGACCAGGAACTGCCGGTCGAGCGTCGAGAGCTCGTGCATCCGCAGGAGCGATCCGTCCGAGAACGAAGGGCTCGAGCGGGCCGCGCGCTCGACCGCGCCGAGCACGGAGACGAGCTGCTCGTCGCGCGCGCGGTGTGTGAACGGCACGCCCGTGAGGTTGCGCGCCAGGCGCACCCGCGTCGAGAGCACCATGTCGGAATGGGGACCGGTCGCGTCGAGCCACGGGCTCGGCGCCCGGGTCAGGGCATCGAGGTCGCTCACGAGGAACCTCCGGCGGGTCGCGGATCGGCCGCCGCCCGGGGCGGGGCCTCGAGGTGTTTGATGCGGTCCCGGATCTCGGCTGCGCGCTCGAACTCCTCGCGCTCGACCGCCCGCTCGAGCTCGTCGTGCAGGCGCTGGAGCTGACGGCCCTGGGTCACGGACCCGTCCTCCCGCGCCGGGAGCTTCCCGACGTGGCGCGTCGAGCCGTGGATGCGGCGCAGAAGGGGCTTCAACTTGGGCGCGAACGCGACGTAGCACTCGGCACAGCCGAGGCGCCCCGATTCCTTGAACGAGGAGTAGTGCATGCCGCAGCGCGGGCACTGGACGGGACCGATCCGCTCCTCTTCGGTGGTGGACATCTTGTCCACCATCCCCGCGAGCAGCTCGGCGATCGAAAACTTCTCAGCCGCCGGCACCGCCGCCAAGCCGCGCTCCTGGGCGCACGACTGGCAGAGGTGCAGCTCCGTCATCCGGTTGTCCTGAATTTCCGTGAGATGGACGGTAGCCGGATTCTTGTGGCAATTCTGGCATTGCATGGGGTCCTAGGCCTCCCTCCGCGAAGACCTATGCCTGGTTCCGTCCGGCCTCTCCCCGCCGGTAGGTCCTTCCCGCGTCCAAAATTAGCATGCTGCCCGCGACAGCGGCCAGCCTTTCGTTGTGGGTCGCAACCAACACGGTGGGACCGCTTTGCGCGACTTCGACGAGGAGCGCATGCAGCCCGTCGGCGTTCGCCCGATCCAGGTTCCCGGAGGGCTCGTCGGCCAGGATGAGCTCGGGCCGGTTGACGAGCGCGCGCGCGACCGCCACTCGCTGCGCCTCGCCCCCGGAGAGCTCGCCGGGAAGATGCTGCGCACGCGCCGAGAGCCCGACCCGCGCGAGCGCCTCGTCCGCGTCCCGCCTCACGTCGGCTTCGGGACGGCGCGCGAGGCGTCCCGGCATCATCACGTTCTCGAGGGCCGTGAACTCGGGCAACAGGTGATGGAACTGGAACACGAACCCCATCGTCCGCGCGCGGAAACGCGCGAGCTCGGCCGGGCCGAGAGAGAACAAGTCGCGGCCGTTCACCCACACGGCACCGGCATCCGGGCGGTCGAGCGAGCCCACGACGTGAAGGAGCGTGCTCTTCCCCGCCCCCGAAGGCCCTAAGAGGGCAACCATCTCGCCGCGGACGAGCTCGAACGTCACACCCTTCAGGACATCGAGCCGGCCTCCGGTGGGCAGCGGGTAGGACTTCTCGATCCCTTCAACTTTGAGCGCGGGCGCCACGGTTAGGCTCCGTTTGAAAGCCCCTCGTGGCCGCGCCGGAGACTGAAATCGCTCCAGGCAAGGAACGAGGAGGAGACAAGCCTGGGCAGGCTGTCGACGACGAGTGACGCCGCCTGGAGCGATTTCAGGCCCGGCCCATCGGGTTGGCGGCGGCGGCAGGCCATCCGCTGTGTTGCTCCTCCTCGACGGATCACATCGGATCCGACTTCGTCGTCGCGCCTTGCGGCTGGCCTGCCGGCGCCGCCAACGCGACCACGAGGGGTTTTCAAACGGAGCCTAAGCTTTCCTGAGCGATTCGACCGGGGAGCGGCGCGACGCAAACCACGCCGGATACGCCGCCGCGAGGAGACAGAGCGCGAGAGTCACGACGATCACGAGCAGGACGTCCGGCGCCTCGACCTCGACGGGCAGCGTCGAGAGAAAGTAGACGTCGCTCGGAATCTCGATGAAGCGGTACTTCCCGAGCGCCCAGCAGCCGATGAGCCCGAGGCCGGTTCCGAGCACGACCCCGACCAGGCCGATCCCGAGTCCCGCGTACAGGAAGACTCGCACGATGTCGGCCTGCGAGGCGCCCATGGCGAGGAGCGCGCCCACGTCGTGGCGCTTCTCCATCGCGAGCAGGATGAGCGTGCTCACGATGTTGAGCGCGGCGACGATCACGATGAGCGCGAGGATTACGAACATCGTGAACTTCTCGATCTTCATGAAGCGGAAGAGATTCGCGTTCTGCTCGATCCAGTCGCTCGTGCGGTACGGGTAGCCGCCCAGGTCCTCCGTCAGCGCACCCGCGAACGCGGGCGCGTCGAACAGGTTCCGGATCCGGATCTGGATTCCGGTCATGCCCTCGACTTCGAAAAGACGCTTCGCCTCGGCAAGCGAGATGTACGCAAGCGACGAGTCGTATTCGTAGAGTCCCGAGCTGAAAATCCCGACGACGTGGAACGGCTGGAGCCTGGGGACGAGGCCGATCGGCGAGTCGATTCCGCCGTGGAGCGTGGCGAGCACGACCCGCTCCCCCACGCCGGCGCGGAGGCGGCTTGCGATCTCGGCTCCGAGCACGATCCCGGGCATGCCGTCCTGCGTCGAGTCGGGGATCTGCTCGAGCGGCGGGGTGATGTCGCGCGCGACCGTCGTGACCTCGCGCTCCTGCCTCAAGTCCACGCCCTTCACGATGATGCCGTCGGCCACCCCCTCGCGCGTCACGAGCGCCTTCGAATAGACGAACGGCGAGACCCCGAGCACGCCCGGGCGGCGGCGCAGGAGCGGGAGCACTTTCGTCGTGTCGACGAGGCCGCGCTGTTCGTAGGAGAGGAGGAGCACGTGTGCGTTCGTGCCCGCGATGCGGTCCCGCACCTCCCCCTCGAAGCCGTTCATCACCGCGGGAACGATGATGAGCGCGGCGACTCCGATCGTGACCCCGACGATCGAAATCCAGGAGAGGAGCGTGATGAACCCGGTCGAGCGCCGGGTTTTGAGATAGCGCCCGGCGATCCGGAGCGTGACGTCCATGTCCGGCGTCGCCTAGGCGGATTCCGGCGGGCCGCCGTCCTCGCCCGCGCCGGTGCGGCCCTCCTCGGGGCGCAGGGCCGGGAACAGGATGACGTCGCGGATCGAGCGGCTGTCCGTGAGGAGCATGACGAGCCTGTCGATGCCGATGCCGAGCCCGCCGGTCGGCGGCATCCCGTATTCGAGCGCCCGGATGTAATCGCGGTCGAGCATCTGGGCCTCGAGGTCGCCGGCCGCACGCCGCTCCATCTGGAGCTCGAACTGCCGTTCCTGCTCGGCCGGATCGTTCTGCTCGCTGAACGCGTTTCCGATCTCCATGCCGTTCACGAACGGCTCGAAGCGCTCGACCACGGCCGGATCGCCGCGCTTCACCTTGGCGAGCGGCGAGATTTCGCGCGGATGATCGACCACGAACGTCGGCTGGAGGAGATTCGGCTGGACGAGCGCTGAGAAGAGCTCGTCGAGCAGCGTCCCCGGACCGGCGCCCGGATGCGTCTCGATGCCGTGCTTCACGCACAGGCGCTGAAGCCTTGCGGGATCGAGATCGCGCACGTCCTCCCCGGCCGCGTCACGCACGGCGTCGAGCATCGAGACCTCGGGCCACGGCGGCGTGAAATCGAGCTGCTTCCCCTGATACGGGACGACGAGCCCGCCGGTGAGGGCCTCGGCGGCCCGCCCGATCATCTCCTCCGTCAGGCGCATGATCGCCCGGTAGTCGGCGAACGCCTGGTAGACCTCGAGCATCGTGAACTCGGGCGAGTGGGAGCGGTCGATGCCCTCGTTCCTGAAGTCGCGCGAGAACTCGTACACGCGCTCGAACCCCCCGACCAGGCAGCGCTTCAAATAGAGCTCGTTCGAGATGCGGAGATAGAGGTCCATGCCGAGCGCGTTGTGGCGCGTCGTGAAGGGACGCGCGAACGCGCCGCCGTAGAGCGGCTGGAGGACCGGGGTCTCGACCTCGAGGAATCCGCGCGCGTCGAGGAAGCGGCGGATCGTCCCCGTGAGGAGCGCGCGCTTCTTGAACACGTCGCGCACCTCGACGTTCATGAAGAGATCCGCGTAGCGCTGGCGATAACGGGTCTCGGGATCGGAGAGCCCGTGCCACTTGTCGGGCAGCGGGCGCATGGACTTGGCGAGGAGCTCGAGGGTCTTGACCTGGATCGTGATCTCGCCGGTCTTTGTACGGAACACCGGGCCCGTGACTCCCACCCAGTCACCGACGTCGAGCAGATCCCAGAGCGCGAACGCGTCGTCGCCCAGCACGTCGGCGCGGCAGTAGATCTGGATGCGCCCGCTCTCGTCGAGCAGGTGCGCGAAACCCGCCTTGCCGTGGCCGCGCCGCGCCATCAGGCGCCCCGCGACGGCGACGACCATGCCCGGCTCGGCGGTCACCGCTTCCCCGAGGTCGAGCACCTGCTGCGCTCTGTGCGTGACCGCGAACTCGTAGGGATAGGGCTCGATGCCGCGCTCGCGCAGACTCTTGAGCTTCGCGCGGCGAATCTCCTGGAACGAACCTGCGCCCGCGGCGGTCTCCGGGCCCGTCATCGCTGGCCGACCGCCGGGCCCCAGATCCGGGGGCCTTCGAGCGACAGCTTCTCCTGCTGTTCCCCCGGTGGAATCGGATAGCGCCCGGTGAAGCACGCGTCGCACCACGTATCGGGCCGCGACTCGCATGCCTTCATGCCTTCTTCGGAGAGGTAGCCGATCGAGTCCACGTCGAGGAAGCGACGGATCTCCTCGAGCGGAAGCCTGGCACCGATCAACTCCGAGCGGCTCGGCGTGTCGATCCCGTAGAAGCACGGGAAGGAGACCGGCGGCGAGCCGACCCGCATGTGGACCTCGCGCGCGCCGGCGCGCCGGACCAGGGCCACGAGCTTCTTGCTCGTCGTCCCGCGGACGATCGAGTCGTCGACCATGACGACCCTTTTCCCGCGCAGGATCTCGCCCACCGCGTTGAACTTGACCCGCACCGAGTGGTCGCGCACCGCCTGCGTCGGATGGATGAACGTGCGCCCGACGTAGTGATTGCGGATGAGTCCGAGCTCGAACGGGAGCCCGGACCGCTCCGCGTAGCCGAGCGCGATCGAGTTCGACGAGTCGGGAACCGCGATCACGAGGTCGGCTTCCGCCGGCTGTTCCTCGGCGAGCTTCCGGCCCAGGCGCCGGCGCACGCGATCCACGGTCTCCCCGTAGACGACCGAGTCGGGCCGCGAGAAGTAAATGTGCTCGAAGATGCACTGCCGGAGCGGCGCGGCCGGAAGGAGCTGGCGCTCGTGCACGCCGCGCGCGTCGAGCCGGATCAGGGCCCCCGGCGGCACTTCCTTGATCATCGTGGCCCCGAGGAGATCGAGCGCGCAGCTCTCGGAGGCGAGGATGTGAGCGCCCGACTCGAGTCGGCCGAGCACGAGCGGCCGCCAGCCGTGCGCGTCGCGCAATCCGTAGACCGCGTTCGAGGTCATGAGGACGAGCGCGTACGCACCCTTCACCTGCGCGCACGCGGCGGCCAGCCGCTCTTCGAAGTCTCCGGTCGCAGCCGCCATCAAATGGAGGAACACCTCGGTGTCGAGGCTCGTCTGGAAGAGCGAGCCCGCCTCTTCGAGGCGGCGGCGGATCGCGAGCGCGTTGACCAGGTTTCCGTTGTGGGCGATCGCCATCTCTTCGCCGCGGATGCTCGCGGTGAGCGGCGAGGCGTTCGTCAGGTTGAGCCCGCCGGTGGTCGAGTAGCGGTTGTGGCCGATCGCCTGGCGTCCCGGAAGACGCGCGAGGCGATCGGGGGTCATGACGTCGGCGACGAGACCAAGGCCCTTCTCGACGAAGAAGCGGCCGTCATGCGCGCTGACGATGCCCGTGGACTCCTGTCCGCGGTGCTGCAGCGCGTAGAGGCCGAGCTGGACGAGCTCGCTCGCCCGGTCGGCGCCATGGATCCCGAACACCGCGCACTCTTCACGCCACTCCGCCATGCGCTCCTCCATGGACCTCATCCGCGCCCGGCGGTGCCGGGCCCTTCGCCGCCGGCAGCACCGGGTCTTCCGCTCCCGGCAGAACCGGGCACACCCACTCTCCGACCAGCACGCGCGCGTCCTGCGACTCGGGATTCACGAGCAACCCGCTCTGTCGCCGGCGCGCGAAGGCCGCGCGATCCGCGAGCAGCGGCACGTCGTTCGCGCGCTCGATCGGCCACACGAGCGTCCACACGGTCCCGCGCCGCACGTGCCACTTCCCGCCGAGCGCATGACCGAGCGTGAGTGCGTGCGCGCGGCTCTCGCCGGACCCGCGATCCACCGTGACGACGAGAGCGCTCGCCTCGTTGGGCACCGGGGCCACGTCCCCGAGCAGGACCCCCCGGTCCCGGCTCGGATTCATGAACAGGTTCGACGCGCGCATCCAGGTCTCGAAGCGCTCGCTCACGTCGTCCGTCGTTCCGAGGACCGAGAGCTCCCACAGATCCGCACGGCCCACGCGCGCCGGCGCCTCTCCGCCGAGCAGGAGCTGCAGCGTGTGGCCCGCGGTCCAGGCGGCCGGGTCCATCTCGAGCCGCTCGACCCAGAGCTGAATCCAGGTCGGGCGCGACGACTCGCTCATGCGCTCTCCACCGTCACGGCCCGCCGCACTCCGAGGTGCCAGGCGAGCGACAGGAACAGCCCGTGGCCCGGGCCCGGGCCGTCGAGACCCGCAGGCTCGCTCGCGAGTCTCCGGCGGCGATCGCCCCACGGTCCGCCGAGATCGAGCGGAACGTGATACAGGCGCTCCGCGCGCTCCGGATGCGGCATGAGAGCCAGCACGTTGCCGCGCGCGTTCGTCACGCCGGCCGCGTTCGCCTCCGAGCCGTTCGGATTCGCGGGCCAGTGCACGTCGCCTCCGGCCACATCCGCAGCATACGCGAAAGGCACCTGCCCGCGGGCGGCGAGTTCGGAAAGGCGCTTCGGATCGCGCGCGGAGAAGCAGCCTTCCCCGTGCGCCATCGGCATGGGAACGCGCTCGCCCGGCGCGAACGCCTCGGTCCACAGCGATCCGCCGCGCGCCTCGAGCACGACCCAGCGCGAATGGTAGCCGTCGCGCTGCGGCATCCGGTTGACCGCGAGCGCAAGGGCCACTCGATCCTCGTCCGCTCCTGGCACGAGGCCGGCTTCGACCAGGATCTGGGCACCGTTACAAATGCCCAGGACCGGCACGCCCTGCGCGGCGCGCTCGGCGATCGCTTCGATCCGCGCGTCCTTGGCCGCGATCGCTCCCGCACGCACGCGGTCCTGGTAGGAGAAGCCACCGGGCAGGACGTACGCGTCGTAGCCCGCGAGGGCGGAGGCCGGCTCGTCCCACCCCACGATCACGGCCAGAAGCCCGGCCGCTTCGAGCGCGCGCACCGTCTCGTCCTCGCAGTTCATGCCGGGCAGGCGGACGACCGCCGCGCGCGGGCGCGGATTTCGAATCACGCGAGCACCTCCTCCGAAACCTCGAACGCGAGGTGAAGCGCCTCGCTCCACGGCCCGAGGAGTGCTTTGCCCGACGCTTCCGTCGCACGCGGCCCCGGCCCCTCGAAGACGAATCGGTCGTCGGCGCGCACGCGGCCCAGCCGGTGCGTTTCGACACCGAGCGCGCGCGCCCAGGTTTCGGCCGTGGCGAGGTCCACGGGCGCGAGCTCGACCACGAATCCCGGCTCCTCACTGAACCACACGAGTCCCGGATCGATTCCGGGAACGGCCGGATCGGGAAGCCGCGCTTCGAATCCCACGCGGGCAGAAGCGCCGAACGACATCTCGGCGAGCGCCTGCGCGACGCCGCCGTCGCCGACGTCGTGGCAGGCGCGCACGAGACCGCGGGCGTGGAGGGCCAGGACGAGCGCGATCCCGGCGCGCGCTTCCGCGGGCTCGAACGCGGGCAGCTCTTCGAAGGACTCCTCGGGATGGCGCGCCGCGTAGAGCGAGCCCCGGAGGCGCCCGCGATCGGCACGCCCGACCAGGAGAAGCGCGTTCCCCGCGTTCTTCAATCCCGGTGTGGAGACGCGCGCGACGTCGGGGACCCGCCCGAGGCACGCCACGATCGGAGACGGCGGGATCGCACCGCCCTCTTCGTCCTCGTTGTAGAGGCTCACGTTTCCGCTCACGAACGGCAGAGCCGGGATCGGACCGCGCACGCGCTCCGCCCAGCGCTCGATCGGCTCGTCGGCGCCGAGATCCGGGAGCGTTCCGAGGGCGAGCGCCGCCTCGCGCAGCCCCTCGATGCCGGCTTCGAGGTCCCCCATGACTCCCGGGTCCTCGGGTCTTCCATAGTTGAGACAATCGGTGAGGCACCAGGGCCAGGCCCCTGTGGCAGCGACATTTCGCGCGGCCTCCCAGACCGCGTGCGAGGCCCCGGCCCCAGGGTCCGCCTGGCACAGGCGCGGGTTTCCGTCGACCGCCATCGCGAATCCAAAGCGCGCCCCGGGCACGGGCAGGAGAACCCCCGCGTCGGCCTCGCCGGCGCGCACGACGGTGTGCCCCTTCACCTCGGGGTCGTAACGCCGATAGAGCGGCGCGCGCGAGCAGAGAGCGGGCGAAACGAGGGCCGCCGCAAGCTCGGCTATGGGATCGATCCCGGGGTTGCGCGCCCCGCTCGCTCTACGTTCCGCGCGCGGTGCGACGTTCGTCCCGCGGCGCTTGCTCGCGCGCTCGCGCCGGACGCCCGAAGTCAGGAACGACACCGGGCACTCGACGATCACCTCGTCCCCCCACAGGACGCGATACGCGCCGTCCGCGCGCGTGCGCCCGATCACCGAGGCCCCCGCGCCCGGATAGATGTCGTCGAGCCGGAAGCGATCGTTGTAGATCGCGGCCACCTCCTCCCCCGCCTCCCAGGGCACGACCCAGCAGAAACGCTCCTGGGTCTCGGCGCAC
This sequence comes from Candidatus Eiseniibacteriota bacterium, assembly GCA_050733935.1. Lineage (GTDB taxonomy): Bacteria > Eisenbacteria > RBG-16-71-46 > RBG-16-71-46 > DASYSL01 > JBOHUC01. The sequence goes on from JBOHUC010000038.1 coordinate 20,295, forward strand.
AGGAGGACCTCCGGAGGAAGCGGATCGGGGACCCGGTGCGCGTGGTCGAGCCGGATCTCGGCCCCCACGCCGCCGTGATCGGCGAGCTCGCTCGTGACGCATGCGATCCCGCCTGCACCCAGATCCTTGAAGCCGATCGCCCAGCGGCGCTCGCGCGCGCGCTCGAGGACGGCCTGGTTTGCCACCGCGAGCACGCGCTTCAAGAACGGATCGGGAAGCTGCACCGCGCCGCGCTGATCGCTCTCGCCGCCGAGCACGCCCGAAGAGAACGACGCCCCGCCGAATCCGGAGCGATCGGTGGGCTTCCCGACGAGGACGAACGCGAAGTCTCCCGCCGCCGGCACGCGCGAGTGGATGAGTCCCGTCTCCTCGACCACGCCGACGGCGACCACGTTCACGAGCACGTTCGCGTCGTAGCCCGGGTGGAATTCGAGATCGCCGCCCAGGTTCGGCACGCCGAGGGCGTTTCCGTAGTCGCCGATGCCGCTCACGACGCCGTCCAGGATCTCGCGCGCCTTGAGCCCCCCGCCGCGCGTGCCCGTGCCCATCCGGAGCGCATCGAGCACGCCGACCACGTCTGCGCCCATGCAGTACACGTCGCGGACGATCCCCCCGACTCCGGTGGCCGCGCCCTCGTACGGAACGATCTGGCTCGGATGGTTGTGGCTCTCGTGCGCGACGACCGCGAGCCAGCGCCGCCCCGCGTGCTCGCCCAGGAACACGGCCCCCGCGTCCTCCCCCGGTCCGAGAACGACCTGCGGAGCGGACGTCGGGAGTTGCGAAAGGAGGTGGCGCGTCGACTTGTACGAGCAGTGCTCGCTCCACATGGTGTTCATGATGACGAGCTCGGCCCAGCGCGGCGCGCGGCCCAGGCGCTCGACCAGGAGGCCGAGCTCGTAGGCGTCGAGACGGATCCCGAAGGGAGCGAGCCGCTCGCGCAGCGCCCCGCGCCGGTCCGGATCCCGGAAATCGGCTTCGTCGTACGCGAGCGGGGCCGTGTGCACGGCGTTCATCGGACCTCCGCGGGAACGCTTCCCAGGGGACGTGCGAGCTCACGTTCCGCGCGCGCAAAGAGTTCGTCGACACTCGAGAGATAGAACGTGACGTCGAAGCACTGCGCGAGACGATCCCCGAGGCGCGCCCGCACCTCCGGCTCCGTCGCGAGGAGATCGCGGAACGACCCCTCGCCGTGCCACGCGCGCATCGCGTTCCGCTGGACGATCGCGTACGCGTCCTCGCGCGCGAGCCCGGCCTCGGTGAGCGCCAGCAGAACGCGCTGCGAGAACACGAGCCCGCCGCTCGCCTCGAGATTCGCGCGCATGCGCGACGCGTCCACCGCGAGGCCCTCGAGCACGAACGAGAGCCGGTCGGTGAGGTAGTCCGCGAGCAGGAACGCATCGGGCAGGATCACGCGCTCGACCGACGAATGGCTGATGTCGCGCTCGTGCCACAGCGCCACGTCCTCGTAGGCGGCGACCGCGTAGCCGCGGAAGAGGCGTGCCAGGCCCGCGATCCGCTCGCACACGACGGGGTTCCGCTTGTGCGGCATGGACGAGGAGCCCTTCTGTCCGGTGCCGAACGGCTCCTCGACTTCGCGCACTTCCGTGCGCTGGAGGTGGCGGATCTCGTTCGCGATGCGCTCGTAGTTCGACGTGAGGTGCGCGAGCGACGCAACGAGCGCGGCGTGGCGATCGCGGGCCACCACCTGGGTCGCGACCGTCTCGGGGCGGAGCCCGAGGCTTGCGAGGAAGCGCTCCTCGACCGAGAGCGGCAGGTGCGCGGCCTGTCCGACCGCGCCCGAGAGCTTTCCGACCGCGGTCTCGGCGAGCCCCGCCTCGACCTGAAGGCGCGAGCGCCGGACGGCGAGCGCCCATCCGAGCACCTTGAGTCCGAACGTCGTGGGCTCGGCGTGGATCCCGTGCGTGCGACCGACCGTGAGGGTGGTGCGATGCCGCGCGGCCAGGGCCGCGAGAACGCGCTCGAGCCGGTCGAAGCCGGAGAGGAGCACGCGGCCGGCCTCTTGCAGGACGAGCGCAAGTGCGGTGTCCACGAGATCGGACGAGGTCATGCCCTGGTGCAGGAAGCGCCTCTCGGGGCCGAGCGATTCCCCGACCGCGGTCAGGAACGCGATCACGTCGTGGTGGAGCGTTGCTTCGAGCGCGTCCACGCGCGTGGCTTCGACCCGGGCATGCGCGCGAATCGAAGCCGCCGTGCCGGGCGGCACGAGCCCTTCGGCTTCGAGCGCTCCAGTCGCGGCGCACTCGACGTCGAGCCAGCGCCGGTAGCGCGCTTCGTCCGTCCACAGGGCTGCCATTTCGGGCCGCACGTAGCGCGCGATCATGGTTGGGCCTCCGGCATCTCCGCCAGCACGAGCTTCGCGGTCGTCGTCTTTCCCGCGCGCTCCATGTCGAGCCGCACGGTGTCGCCCACGCCCGCGCCGAAGATCGAGCGCTGCGCGTCCTCGGCCGTGTTCACGGCATCGCCGTTCACGCGATAGATGATGTCCCCCACCTTCACGCCGGCCTGGACCGCGGGGCTCGACGGCTCGACCTTGCTCACCACGAGACCGCCCGGTTTCTCGATGCCGAGCCGCGAGGCCAGGTACGGTGTCACGGGCTGGACCGAGAGGCCGGACCACGCGGTCCGGATCCGCCCGAAGCGCTCGAGCTCGGAGAGCAGTCGCTTCGCGGTGTTGATCGGGATTGCAAAGCCGATGCCGAGCGATCCGCCGCCGCGCGTGAAGATGAACGTGTTGATGCCGATCACCTCGCCGAGACCGTTCACGAGCGGCCCGCCCGAGTTGCCCGGATTGATCGCCGCGTCGGTCTGGATCATGTTCTTGTAGATGCCGCCCTCCGACACGCCGCCCTTGATGTCCCGCCGGGTCGCGCTCACGACGCCGACCGTGACCGAGGGACTCGGATCGTTGAGCAGGAAGCCGAACGGGTTGCCGATCGCGATCGTCCACTCGCCGACGATGAGATCGGACGAATTCCCCATCTTCGCCACCGGCACCGACTGCCCCTTCCGATCGAGCCTCAGGATCGCGAGGTCGTAGACCGGGCTTGCACCGAGCGTGGTCGCCTGGAACTCGCGGCCGTCCGGCAGCGTGACGCGAATCTCGTCCGCGCCGCGCACCACGTGTTCGTTCGTGAGAACCGTCCCGTTCGCGTCCACGATCACGCCCGAGCCGAGGCTCGGCAGCTCCTGCCGGCTCTCGGGCTGCGGATAGAAGCGCTCGAAGAACTCGTCCGGGAAGAACGAGTAGAACGGATTGTCGCGCACGACCCGCGTCTTGAGCACCGAGATCGAAACCACGGCCGGCATCGCCCGTTGCGCGGCGCGTACGATCGCGTTCCGACGCGAGCCCTCAATTTCGGCACCGGCGGCGGCAGTCGACGGCGTGCCCGTGCGCGGCGCCTGAGCGGCGGCCGGCAACGCGAGGCACGCCACGGCGGCGAGCGCGACGGTGAGCGCGAACGCGAAACGACGCTTCAAACCACGGCCCTCCCCCACCCGTCGACGACCGGCGCGACGGGCGCCTGATGCCCGGGATAGACGACCTCGACCAGCGTGAGTCCGACGGGCGGCGCGGTCGGTCCCGCGCGCCTTCGGTCGAGCGACGCGAGGATCGCCGGCAGGTCGTACGCGCGGCGCGTTCCCTTCGTGATCGCGGTCGCCGTGCCCACGAAATTCCGGACCATGTGATAGAGGAACCGGTTCGCGTGGACCTCGAGCCTGACCCCTTCCTCCCACGGCACGAACGCAAGCCGCGTCACCCGGCAGCGGCCGTGCGGCAGGTCGCCGCGCGCGGGATCGCGGCCGGCGAACGCGCGGAAGTCGTGTTCGCCCAGAAACGGCGCGAACGCGCGCGTGAGAGCCTCGGCGTCGAGCTCGAGGAACGGCCACCACGCACGCCGCGCCCACAGAGCACTCGGCCGCGCGAGCAGATGATAATGATAGCGGCGCTCCACGGCCGAGAAGCGCGCGTGAAACGAATCCGGCACTTCTGCGACCGAGCGGACGGCGATGTCGGGCGGCAGGAGCCCGTTCAGCGCGCGCGCGAGCCGGTGGAGCGATAGGTCGCCCGCGGTGCGAAAGCTCGCGGTCTGCCCCGCGGCGTGGCACCCGGCGTCCGTGCGCCCGGCGACGACGAGCCGGACCGGCTCCTGAAGGACGCGCGCGAGGACGCTCTCGACTTCCTCCTGCACGGTCCGAACGCCGGCGACCGACTGCGCCTGCCACCCCGAGAAGTCCGTGCCGTCGTACTCGAGGACGAGTCGGATGTTCCTCATCAGAGACCGAGCGTGATCGAGCCCAAAGCGATCGCGACTCCCAGCGCCGCGACCAGGAAGTCCCGTGCCGAGAACCGGTGCGGCACGGGCGGCGTGCGCGGTCCGGCTCCGAAGTGCCGGGCTTCGAGCACGTACGCCATCCGGTCCGCGCGACGCACCGCAAGCAGGACGAGCGGCACTGCGATTGCCGGCGCCGCCCAGAGCCCCGGCCTCCGGCCGGCCCGGAGCCCGATCGTGCGCAGGAGACGCCGCCCTTCCTCGAGCACGAGCGGTCCGAAGCGGAGGGCCACGACGAGCACGAGCCCGATCGCCTCCCCCGCCCGCCCGAGCGGTCGGAGCACGCTCCCGCGGAGCTCGTCGAGCGCCGGGCCCGCGCGCGCGGTCGCCGCGACCCATCCGAACGCAAGCCCCGTGATCGCAAGTCGCGCGGCCATGCGAAGCCCGAGCGCCACCCCTTCGCGCGTGAGCGACACCGGTCCCACGGTTGCGATCGGAGTCCCGGGCGTGACGAGCGCGTTGATCAAAGACGCGAACGCCGCAAGCGCGAGCACGGCGGGTCCAAGACGCGCGAGCACGCCGAGCTTCCGCGAAGCTGCGAACGCGGCGATCACGCACGCAAGGAGCCCGGCCAACCCGGCGCCCGAGTGCGCGAACGCGGCCGCGACGGCGAGCCCCGCCGCCAGACTCAGGCGCGCAAGGAGCGACAGAAGAGTTCCTCGGCGATCTGGACCGCGTTGAGCGCGGCCCCCTTCCTCAGGTTGTCGCACGAGATGAACAGCAGAAGCCCGCGCTCGTTCGAGAGATCGTTTCGAATGCGGCCGACGAGAGCGAGGTCCCCGCCCGCGGCCTCGAGCGGCGTCGGATACTCGGCCCGCGACGGCTCGTCCACCACCTGGACCCCCGGCGCCTCCGCGAGAAGCGCGCGCGCTTCCGCAGGCGAGACGGGGCGCGCGAAGTCGATCGTGACCGCTTCGCTGTGCGCGACCCGCACGGGGACGCGCACGGTGGTCGCCGAGAGCCGAAGATCGGGGAGCCCCAGGATCTTTCGCGACTCCCAGACGAGCTTCATCTCCTCGCGGCAGTAGCCGTTGTCGAGGAAGTCGTCGACGTGCGGCAGCACGTTGTCCGCGATCGGATGCGGGTAGATCTGCGGGGCGGGCACGCCACCGTCGCCGCGCACGCGGGCCGCGAGCTGCGCGTCGAGCTCCGTGATCGCATCCACGCCCGTTCCCGAGACCGACTGGTACGTCGAAACCAGCACGCGCTCGATCGGCACCGCGCGCGCGAGCGGGGCGAGAACGAGCACGAGCTGGATGGTCGAGCAGTTCGGGTTCGCGATCAGCCCGGTGTGACCCTCGAGCGCATCGCGATTGACCTCGGGAACGACGAGCGGGACGTCCGCTTCGTAGCGGAACGCGTTCGAGTTGTCGACCACGGTGGCGCCGGCGGCACGGGCGACCGGGGCCCACGTGCGGCTGCCATCGGCACCGGCGGCGAAGAGGGCGAGGTCGATGCCGTCGAACGAGCGCGGTCCGACTTCTTCGACCTCGTGGGGCGTGCCGCGAAACGAGATTTGCCGTCCGGCCGAGCGCTGCGTCGAGAGCAGGCGCAGCGATCCGACGGGGAAGCCCCGCTGCTCGAGGACGCGCACCATCTCGCCTCCGACGGCACCGGTGGCTCCGAGGACCACGACATTCGGGTTCAACGGGATCTCCTGCGCGAGGCGGAACGAACGGGCGACGTTTGCAGCATACCGGGTGCGCGCGGACCGGTCAACGCACGCACGCGCCCGACGATCGCCCACGCGAGCACGACCAGCGCGACGAGCGAGACACCCGGGCCCGCGAGGTCGCCCGCGCGCGTGAACGGGGTCGGTGGTGGCGGCGTCTCGGGCGCCGGGAGCGGTCCGAGCGCCACGTAGTCCTCGAACACGGGACCCGCGTCGAGCACGCGACCGTACGGGTCGACGAAGAACGTGAGCCCCGTGTTGGCCGCGCGCGCGACCGGCACCCGATGCTCGACCGCGCGAAAGACGCTCATCGCGGCGTGCTGCCACAGCGCTCCGCTCCGCCCGAACCACTCGTCGTTCGTCACGTTGACGAGGAACCGGGCGCCGCGGCGCACTTCCTCCCGCGCGGGCTCGCGAAAGATCGACTCGAAGCACACGAGGATCCCGGCCAGGCCGATTGGTGTCGGAAGCGGCGTCGGATCGGTGCCGGGAGTCCACTCCGCCTGGCCCATCTCGAGCTTCCCGAGTGCGGGCACGAGGTGCTGGAACGGCATCCGCTCCCCGAACGGGACGAGATGGATCTTTGCGTACTGCGGTCCAAGCCCGGTGTGGGGCCAGAATACGCCGGCCGCGTTCCACGACAGGACCTCGGTCGGGCCGGTGAACCGGTAGTCCGGGTAGCCGGTCAGGATCGCGACGTCGGTCGAGTCCACGAACGCCTGGAGGCGCGAGCGCTGGTCCAGGTTCTGGCGGAGGTAGGTGCCGGTCGCGGTCTCGGGCCAGATCACGAAGCGCGCTCCGCGCACGATCGCGACGCGTGAGAGGACGAGGAACTTCCCGAGCACACGATCCTCGTGCCGGCCGCTCCACTTGACCCGGCCCTCGATGTTGCCCTGGACGAGTGCCACGGGAGGACCGCTGCGGACGATCGGGGGAATGCGCGGACCGAAGAGCGCAAACGGAAGCGCGAGCCAGACCGCCGCCGCGCCGATCCCGAGCGCCGCGGGGCGCGCACGGAAGGCCCCGCCCGCGCCGCCCGTCGCGCGCTCGAAGCCCGCGAGCACGCATGCGTTCGCGAGCACGACGAACAGGTTGACGCCGCTCAATCCGGCCAGCGACGCGATCTGGAGCACGGGCAGGAGGCTCGCCTGGCTGTAGCCGATCGAAAGCCACGGAAAGCCGAGCTCGCCCTGCGCGCGCAGCCATTCGGTCGCGAAGAAGAATAGCGGCCATCCCAGGACCACGGGAAGCCCGGCATACCGCCGCGCGAACAGGGTCCCCGCGGCGGCGAGCGCCGGATAGAGCGCGACGTAGGCCGCGGCCGCGAGCCACGCGGGGTACATGATCCAGGAGACGGTGACCGCGGTTTTGGACAGGAACGCGATCCAGTGGAGGGCCGCGGCGAAGAACACGAAGCCGAATGCGTAGCCGCCGCGGAACGCATCGCCGACCGTGCGCGGCGCCCCGTCCGGCTCGCGCGCAAGCCAGAGTCCCGTGGGGACGAGTCCGATCCACGAAAGCGGAGCCCAGCCGATCGGGGGAAACGCGAGCGCGAGCAGGAGCCCGCCGAGGAGCGCCGCGATCCACGCGGCGGCGGTGTCGCGCGCGCTACGAGCTTTGGGCGAGACGCACCTCCCGGCCCTGTTCGGCCGACCGGTAGATCGCGTCGACGAGCCGCATGACCTCGAGCATCTCGGCCCCGGTCGCGCCGGGGGCCGTGCCCTTCCTTACACAGTCCGCGAAGTGCGCGATCTGGGCCTCGATCGCCTGCTTGTAGACGTTGCGCGGGGAGTCGACGGCGGGCGTGACGTTGACGAGCGAGCCGTGCATGCCCTTGTGAATGCGAAGCGGATTCCAGAGTGCGGCTCCGGTCTGGCCGAACAGGTTCACGTACGCGAAGTCGCGCTCCATGAGGAGACCCCAGGTCACCTCGAGATTGAGGACGCCGCCGCCCTCGAGGCGGATGAGCGCGACGCACGAGTCCTCGACTTCGGCCTTGCCGGCCCGGTGCGCGGACGCGGTGACCGATTCGACGGCCGGCGCGCCCAGGATGTGGAGTGCCAAATCGAGCATCTGGACGCCCAGGTCCATGAGGACACCGCCGCCCGACACCTGCTTCTGCTGGCGCCACTCCTCGGTCCGCCAGTCCGTGCGCTGCCGGAGCCAGCCCGCCTTCGTGTAGAAGACGTCCCCGAGCTCGCCCCGGTCGACGAACTTCTTCAGGATCTTCGTGTCCTCGCGGAAGCGGTGTGCGAGCGCGCACACGAGCAGGCGGTCCGCCTTGTCGGCGGCCTTCACCATCTTCTCGGTCTCGGCGGCGGTGCGCGCGATCGGGCGCTCGACCAGGACGTGCTTCCCGCTCTGGAGGGCCGCGATCGCAAGCGGCGCGTGGAGATAGTTCGGCGTGCAGACGTCGACCACGTCGATCTCGGGATCGGCGAGGATGTCCTCGAAATTCGACGTCGCGACGGGAACGCCGAAGCGCTGGGCGACGCGCAGCGCCTTTTCCTGATCGCGGTCGCACAGCGCGACCAGCTCCACGCCCTCGAGCTTCTTCCAGGCCGGGATGTGGCTCACCTGCCCGGCCACCCCGACGCCGACGAGCGCCGCCTTCAGGACCTTCTTCGCCACGCCTCCTCCCGTCGTTCGATCCGCTTGAGCTTGTTCCAGAGTCCCTGCCGTGAGAGCCCGAGAACGCGCGCGGCCCGCGCAACGCGGCCCCCCGCGCC
>JBOHUC010000039.1:0-4484 GCA_050733935.1 Candidatus Eiseniibacteriota bacterium
GGCTTGTCTCCTCCTCGTTCCTTGCCTGGAGCGATTTCAGGCTCCGGCGCGGCCACGAGGGGTTTTCAGACAGAGCCACACGTTGCCCGGCGCCGGGCCGCCGGTGGGCTCGCCCCGATCCCGGAGACCCGTTGAAGGCGTTCGAGATCGCGCTCCTCACCAGCATCGCAGTGCAGCTCTACAAGGGCTTCACCGCCTGGGCGTGGGAGCGCCGGCTCAATTTTCGTCGCTTTGTCGAGACGGGTGGAATGCCGTCGTCCCACTCGGCGGCCGTGGCCGCGCTCAGCACGACGGTCGGGATCGAGGAGGGCGTCGTGACGTCCCTCTTTGGAGTGACCGTCTTCTTCAGCCTGATCGTCATGTACGACGCGGCCGGACTGCGCCGGGCGGCCGGGCGTCAGGCCACGCTCCTCAATCAAATCGTGGCCGAACACGAAAACCGCGCGCTGCGCGAGAAGAAGCTGTTCGAGTTGCTCGGCCACACGCCGCTCGAGGTGCTGGTCGGCGCTCTCATCGGAGTCGGGTCCGCCCTGCTCCTGAACCGCGCCCTCTGAGGTGTCCGAAACGTCCATGAACCTGCTCGAGCGGATTCAATCGCCCGACGATCTGCAGCGGCTCACGCCCGACGAGCTCGAAGCGCTCGCGCGCGAGATGCGGGAGTTCCTGGTCGAAAACGTCGCGCAAACCGGCGGCCATCTCGCGCCCTCCCTCGGTGTGGTCGAGCTCACGATCGCGCTCCACACTGTGTTCGACACGCCGCGCGACCGCATCATCTGGGACGTGGGCCACCAGGCCTACGGCCACAAGCTCCTGACCGGCCGGCGCGAGCGCTTCGACTCGCTTCGCCAGCTCGGCGGCATCTCGGGCTTTCCGCGCCGCGACGAGAGCCCGTACGACGCGTTCGGCACCGCGCACGGCTCGACTTCGATCTCGGCCGCGCTCGGAATGGCCGCCGCGCGCGATCTCGTCGGCGACACGTATCACGTGGTCGCCGTGATCGGCGACGGCGCGCTCACGGGCGGGCTCGCGTACGAAGGCCTCAACAACGCGGGCGACTTGAAGAAGAATCTCCTCGTCATCCTGAACGACAACGACTACTCGATCTCGCCCAACGTGGGCGGGATCTCGCGTTACCTCACGCGCATCACCTCGGGACCCCTGTATCGCCAGCTCGAGGCGGACGTGTGGGATCTCCTGGGCCAGGTGCCGCTCGTGGGCAAGAAGGCGCGGAAGGCCGCCGCGCGCATGAAGGAGAGCCTGAAGACGCTCGTCGTCCCGAACCTCTTCTTCGAGGAGCTGGGCTTCAAGTACTACGGCCCGGTCGACGGTCACGACCTGCGCGAGCTCGTCCGCCTCCTCGCCGAGCTCAAACAGATTCCGGGCCCGGTGTTCCTCCACATAAGGACCGTGAAGGGAAAGGGCTACGCGCCGGCCGAGCAGGACGCGTGCAAGTTCCACGGCCTCGGAAGGTTCGACAAGCTCACGGGAGCTGCGGAGAAGTCCACGCGCGCGACCTACACGGGCGTGTTCTCGCAGGCTCTAATCGAGGAGGCGGAGCAGGACACGCGCGTCGTCGCGATCACGGCCGCGATGCCCGACGGCACGGGGCTCTCGGCGTTCCAGCAGCGCTTCCCGGACCGCTTCTTCGACGTGGGAATGGCCGAGCAGCATGCTGTCTGCTTCGCCGCCGGCATGGCGACCGCGGGCGCGATCCCGGTGGCGGCGATCTACTCGACGTTCCTCCAGCGCGCATACGACCAGATCGTGCACGACGTCATGCTCCAAAAGCTCCCGGTCGTGCTCGCGATCGACCGCGCGGGCCTCGTCGGCGAGGACGGATCGAGTCACCACGGCGTGTTCGACATCGCCTATCTGCGCTCGCTCCCCGGGTTCGTCGTCATGGCCCCGCGCGACGAGAACGAGCTGCGCTCGATGCTGAAGACCGCCCTCGCACACCGCGACGGCCCGAGTGCGGTGCGCTATCCGCGCGCGCCCGTCGAGGGCGTGGCGCCCGAGGCGCCGCACACGCTCGAGATCGGAAAGGGTCAGCTCTTGAGGAAGGGCGAGGACGTCGCGATCGTCGCCCTCGGCACGATGGTCGGTCCGGCGGTCCAGGCTGCCGAACGGCTCGAGCGCGAGGGGATTCGCGCGAGCGTGTTCGACGCGCGCTTCGTCCAGCCGCTCGACCGCGAAGCACTCGCCGATTTCGCAAACCGGATCGGACGAATCGTGACGGTCGAGGAGGCCGCTCTCGCCGGAGGCTTCGGCTCCGCCGTCATCGAGTGCCTCGCCGACCAGGGCCTCCATCCGCCCGTCCTTCGGATCGGCGTGCCGGACAGGCTCGTCACGCACGGCACCCGCACCCAGTTGCTCGAGCTCATCGGCCTCACTCCCGAGGGCATCGCCCGCGAAGTGGGGGCGTGGCTCGCCCGGACCGCGCCCGTCCTGCCGTGACCGGCAGCGCCACCCGCCGCACCCGCACGCAGCGGAAGCCTCGCCGCGTCGCGCTCCTCGGGCGCGCGCAGCGGAAGATCGTGGGCGAGCGGCTCGCGAAGCTCGAGATCGCGCTCGAACGAAAGGGGATCGACGTCGTGCTCGTCCGCGGGGACGACGGCACCCCGGGCGCGGGCTTCTCTCCCGATCCCGAGATGCTCGAAGCCGCAAGGCGCTCGGATCTCCTCATTACACTGGGCGGCGACGGCACGATCCTCGCGGGGGCGCGCGTCGTCGCGGGGACGAAGGTCCCGATCCTTCCGGTCAATCTCGGAGGCCTCGGGTTCCTGGCGTCGTTCGAAGGGCGCGAGCTCGACGAAGCCGTGCGCGCGGCGCTTGAAGGGTCGCTCACCGTCGAGAAGCGCGCGCTTCTCGAAGCGCGCCTCCTCCCGCACGGCGGCGCGCGCCCGCGCCCTCTGGGTCACGCCTTGAACGACGTGGTGGTCAAGCACTCGACCACGTTTCGCGCGCTTCGCATGGAAGCCTGGGCGGGGGACAGCTACCTGGGTCCGATCGTCGCCGACGGCCTCGTGATCTCGACCCCCTCGGGGTCGACCGCTTATTCGCTCTCGGCCGGCGGCCCCGTCGTCGCCCCCGGCCTCGATGCGCTCGTCGTCACCCCGATCTGTCCGCACACGCTCGGCATGCGCTCGCTCGTCCTTCCGCCGCACCTCGACGTTCGCGTGCGCGTGACGGGGCGCGACGCGACGGACGCGCTCGTGTCGCTCGACGGGCTCGAGGCGATTCCGGTCGGGCCGCGCGATGCCGTGCGCGTGAGGCTCGTGCCCGACGCGGTGCGCTTCCTCCGCCGCCCCGGCGTCACGCTTCCGGTCACGGTTCCTCAGAAGCTCGGCTGGGTCGGCAGCAAGCTCCGCCGCTCCTAGGCCGCGCACCGACCTCCCAACACGCGTGCTCACCGAACTCGAGATCGAGGACTTCGCCATCGTCGAGCGCGCGCAGCTTGCGCTCGCCCCGGGGTTCAACACGCTCTCGGGCGAGACCGGCGCGGGCAAGTCACTCCTCGTCGGAGCCATCGATTTGCTCACCGGCGGCCGCGCGGACGCGGATCTCCTGCGCGCGGGGGCGGAGCGGGCGCGCGTCGAAGGCCGCTTCGAAATCGCGGACGGCCCGGCGCGCCGCCGCGCGGCCCGTCTCCTCGACGAGTGGGGGATCGCGTTCGAGGACGGCGAGATCGTCGTGCGGCGCGAAATCGCACGCGGCGGGCGAAGCCGCGCGTGGATCAACCAGACTCCGGTCACGCTCGCCGCGCTGCGCGAGCTCTCAGCCGGGCTCGTCGACGTGCACGGCCAGCACGAGCACCAGAGTCTTCTCCGCTCAGAGACCCAGCGTGAGCTCCTCGATCGCTGGGCCGGGCTTTCGCGCATGGTCGAAGAGCACCGGGCTCTCCACGCGGGCTGGCGCGCGGCCGAAACCGAACGCCGCGCGTTCGCCGACGAAGAGCGGCGGTTCGCCGACGAGGCGGACGCGTGGGCGTTCGCCCACGAGGAGCTCGAGCGTGCGGCGCTCGTTCCGGGCGAGGACGAGGAGCTCGCACGCCGCCTGGCGCGTCTCCGGCACGCCGGGCGGCTCACGCAAGCGCTCGCACGTGCCCGCGCGGCGCTCGCGAGCGGAGACGCGGAGCGCGAAACGATCGGAAACGGCGCGCTCCACGAGGTGTCCGAGGCCGAACGAGCGCTGCGCGACGCGGCGGCGATCGATCCCACGCTCCTTCCGCTTGCCGAGGAGCTCGCGGGCGCGCGCGTCACGCTCGCCGAGACTCTGCGCGCGCTCGACACGGCGCTCGATCCCGCGGCGCTCGATCCCGACGAGGCCGAAGCCGCCGAAGCGCGGCACGCGCTCCTCGAGCGCCTGCAGAGAAAGTACCGCCGGGCGCTCCCCGAGCTCGTCGCCTGGCGCGACGAGCTCGCCGAGCGCCTCGCCCGCGGACGCGATCGCGAAGCCGAGCGCACGCGCCTCGACCAGGCGGTGGC
>JBOHUC010000040.1:0-28212 GCA_050733935.1 Candidatus Eiseniibacteriota bacterium
CGAGATCCGCGGGGATCGGAGCGTTCGAACAGTCGCGCAGGGTCACCGAGTTGATCGTGATCGTGCCGAGGCCGTCGCCGCCCGAGTTCATGACTTTGATCGTGAACAGGCCGCCCCCCGCGCCGCCTGCGCCGCACGGCGTACCGAGGATCGCCTCGTCCACCGTGTACGAGCCGCCGCCGTTGTTGAGCACGAGATAGGTCGTGCCGTTGGCGCCTGCGCCGGTGGCGAGGTAGGGACCCTGGGTGATGTTCGCCCCGATCGGGCCGCACAGCATGAGATTGGCGGAAAGGGTGAACGTGACGCTGTAGCCACGCAGGGGGGCCGCATCCGTGCGAGCGATGCTGACCGGGATCGAGACACAGGGATTGGCGGCCGAAATGCACGAGGACGCGGGTTCGGTCGTCACGGGGTTGCACGCGAGCGCCGAAGAGTTGTGCTGGAAGTACTCCCACTCCGAAACCCCGTCCGACAAGTTCGTGAAATCACCCCACGTGATGCCCGCGGCGGGGAACTCGCCGCTCGAGAACGTGCTCCCGGCCAGCGTGAGCACGTTGTCGTAATAGACGCTGACCGCGCTCCCCGAGACTTCGATCCGGAAGGTGTGCATCGCGTCCGTGTCGACGAACGCCTGGGGTCCGCGGGAACCTGGGCCGTTGGTCAGAAACACGACATCGGGGCCGACGAAGAAGTGCACACCGACACCGGTCGACGTGCCGATTGCGATGCCGAGGTGCTCCCGTGCGGCGCTCGACGTCGTTCCGGTGATCCGCCGGGCTCTGAACTCCGCGACGATCGGGTTCGCGAAGCTTACGGGCACGTGGTAGTTCAGAACGTGGTTCTGGACGCCGCTGCTCATCGTCAGGATGCCGCCCGAGACCGATGCCGTGCCGCCCGTCTGATCCCGCGTCCAGGCTGGACACGAGTCGTCCGGCAGATCGCCCGAAGACGCCTCGTAGCGGATCGTGTAGGGCTGCGCATCCACAACAGAGAACGACGCTACATCTGCGTAGTGGCCGTCAAACTCGGGATTGACCGCGTCATTGAACACGTTCTCCGCTGCGGAGACGATGATGGCGACGAACGTCGTCGTGGGCGGGAGCGTCAGGTCCACGGACACCGTCTGCCAGGTGGCGGGATTGCCGTCGGTGACCAGCGACTGAAAGGCGGTCGCCAGCTCGCTCACCGTGAACTGCGCTGGAAAGCTCGCCGGCGATCCCGAGTATGCATAGATTTCGATGCGAAATTCAGAATCCGTTTGGGCATCACCGGCGATGCGGTTCACCCGGTAGCTCGCGATGCCTCTCGCTGTCCCCGTAGAAATGACCGAGGCGAGAGAGGAGACGTCCACGAGTTGGATCACCTCGCTCGCGCCCGCGGGCCCCGGCCCGATGGCCGAGTTGATGAAGTGAAGCATGCGCGTGCCTTCGTACGGGGTGATTCCGTTCTCCGCCGTGACGATCGCCGACGTGTCGAATCCATTCCAGTCCCCGGCGGATGTCGGAAGGGACCCGGCCGTTGGTTCCGCGATCTCGAAACCTGAGTTGACGATTGCGTTGGCGTAAGAAGTCCCGAGGGAAGGCGCCGACAGGAGTGCGACCAACGCGGACACGACGACGAGGAAGCGGTGCATGGAGGTCTCCCCCTATGTGGAGAACTGACGGGGGGGAGATGAACGGACAGATAGCCGTGGGAGGAGTAGCGAGTATGTTGCCAAGGCACGGGGGGAAATGTCAACGGCGGTGATCAGAAGCGAATCGAAGTGGTCTATCCCCCGCCGCCGTACTCAACGCGCACGACTCGGCTGCCCCATTCAGGGGCACTCTCCGACGTAGGGAGTCTCCGTGAGGTAGCTGCGCGCGAACACGACCAGGTCGTTCAGGTCGTCAGCTCGACCGTCGCAGTCGAAGTCGGCACGCTCGCATCCCGGAGGAATCGGCGGGGCGAAGAAGCAGTAGGCAAACTCAGCAAGGTCGCCGAGATCCATTTTCCCGTTCGCATTCAGGTCCGTAGACGTGAACCCGCCCACCAGAGACTGGCGTGGAAGGCTGGGAGGAGTCGCTTGAGCCGGAACGGCGAGAAAAAGCGAGAGAGACAGCAGCACGAAGCCGGCGAGTCGAGGCATTTCCGTACTCGTTTCCGGGGGGCGAGGTCGTTGCGGAACGAATCCCTCCCGGACCAGCCGGGGCACAGACTCTAGGATCGCGATCCGGTCGTGTCCACCGGAACCTAACCTCCCCCGCCGCCGTACTCCTTCCACACCGCAAGCCGGGCGGCCGCCTGCTCCGCCTGGGCGGCGAGCCGCTCGCGATCGATCTCGGCCTCGCCGTGCGAGCCGAGATGCGGTGACGCAAGCCTCGAGCGCGCCTGCGCGAGTGCCGCTTCGGCAGCCTGGGTGTCGATCTCGCCTGCCGGCTCCGCCTGATCGGCGAGCACCGTCGCGCGATTGTCCGACACCTCGAGGAAACCTCCCGTCACGACGAAGTGCTCCTGCACGCCGTCCGGCTTCCGGATCGACATCACGCCCGGCTCGAGCGTGGTGAGGAGCGGTGCGTGATGCGCGAGCACGCCCAGATAACCGACCGTCCCCCTCGCGTAGAGGTGGATGGCCTCGCCGCTGAAGACCTGCCGCTCCGGGGTGAGCAGCTTCACCGTGAAGGTCGTCGCCATGATCGCTCCGTGTGACCTACGAGGACTGTCCCTTGAGCCGCTCGCCGTGCTCGATCGCTTCCTCGATCGTGCCCTTCATGTAGAACGCCTGCTCGGGAAGGTGGTCGAGCTCGCCCGAGACGATGCGCTTGAAACCCTTCACCGTGTCCTCGCGCTTCACGTACTTGCCGGGCGTTCCGGTGAACGCTTCGGCGACGAAGAACGGCTGTGACAGGAAGCGCTCGAGGCGGCGCGCCCGGCCGACGATGATCTTGTCGTCCTCCGACAACTCGTCCATGCCGAGAATCGCGATGATGTCCTGGAGGTCCTTGTAGCGCTGGAGCGTCCGCTGCACCGCGCGCGCCGTGTCGTAGTGCTCGTCGCCCACGATGCGCGGATCGAGCATGCGCGACGTCGAGCCCAGCGGATCGACGGCCGGATAGATGCCGCGCTCGACGATCGCGCGGTCGAGCACGGTCGTCGCGTCGAGGTGTGAGAACGCAGTCGCTGGCGCGGGATCCGTGAGGTCGTCGGCCGGCACGTAGATGGCCTGCACCGACGTGATCGAGCCCTTCTTCGTGGTCGTGATGCGCTCCTGGAGGCTGCCCATCTCGGTTCCGAGCGTCGGCTGGTAACCCACGGCCGACGGCATGCGCCCGAGCAGTGCGGACACCTCGGAGCCCGCCTGCGTGAAGCGGAAGATGTTGTCGATGAACAGGAGCACGTCCTGTCCCTGCTCGTCGCGGAAGTACTCGGCCATCGTGACACCGGCAAGCCCGACCCGCAAGCGTGCGCCCGGCGGCTCGTTCATCTGGCCGAACACCATCACGGTCTTCGCGATGACGCCCGACTCGGTCATCTCGAGCCACAGGTCATTGCCCTCGCGCGTGCGCTCGCCGACGCCCGCGAACACGGAGTAGCCGCCGTGCTCGGTCGCGATGTTCCGGATCAGCTCCTGGATGAGAACGGTCTTGCCGACGCCGGCACCGCCGAACAGGCCGATCTTGCCGCCGCGTGCGTACGGCGCCATGAGGTCGACGACCTTGATGCCGGTCTCGAACACCGACGCCGTGGTCTCCATGTCCTCGAACGACGGAGCCGGGCGGTGGATCGGATAGGTCTTGTCGGGATGCGGCACCGGGCCCTTCTCGTCGATCGTCTCGCCGAGGACGTTGAAGATCCGGCCGAGTCCCTGCTCGCCCACCGGGACGGCGATCGGGAGGCCCGTGTCCACGGCGTCCATGCCGCGCACGAGACCATCCGTCGACGACATGGCGACGCAGCGCACGACGTTGTCACCCACATGGAGCGCCGCTTCGACGGTGAGGCCGATGTTCTTGCTCTTGTCTTCGATGCGAATCGCGTTGAGGATGCGCGGCAGGTTGTCCGACGGGAACTCCACGTCCACCGTGGGTCCGATGACCTGAACGATCTTGCCCTTGTTCATGAGTTCTCCAGTTCCTACTTCAGCGCCTCGGCGCCACCCACGATCTCCGAGATCTCCTTCGTGATCGAGGCCTGCCGCAGCCGGTTCCGCTTCAAGACCAGTGAATCGATCAAATCGCCCGCGTTCTTGCGGGCGGACCCCATGGCGAGCATGCGCGCCGAGTGCTCGGACGCGTACGCCTCGGCGAATGCCTGCAGGACACGCGTGGTCGCGTAGCGCGGCAGGAGCCGGCCCACGAGCTCGGGCGCGCCCGGTTCGAAGATGTAGTCGCGCGCTTTCCCCGCCTCGGCCTCGGACCCTGCGCCGGACGCCGCTGCGGACGACGTGCCCGCGGGCGTACCGCCGATCGGCAGCAGCGTCTCACGCACGACCCGGCGCGTCATGGCGCTCACGAACTGCGAGTAGACGAGGTCCACGGCGTCCACTTCGCCCGACCGGAACATCTCGACGAGCTTCTGCGTGACCCGGAGCGCGACATCGTATTCCGCCTGGTCGGGCAAATCCGTGTACGCGTGCGCGATCGGCCAGCTTCGGCGCCGGAAGTACTCGCCCACCTTCCGGCCGATGAGGACGAGCCGGAGCGACGAGCCTTCGGGGCCGCGCAGGAGCGACTCGGTCGTCCGCACCAGGTTCGCGTTGTACGAGCCCGCGAAGCCACGGTTCGAGGCGAACACGACCAGAGCACGCGCCTTGACCGGCCGCACCTCGGCGAGCGGGTGCTGCATCGCCGACAGCGTCCCGCCCAGGTTCCGGAGCATGTCCTCCATGCCTTGCGCGTACGGTCGCGCCTGCAGCGCGCGCACCTGCGCTTTCCGCAGCTTCGCCGCGGCCACGAGCTCCATGGCCTTCGTGATCTGCTGCGTGCTCCGGACGCTCCTGATGCGCCGCTTGATGTCGCGAAGTGTCGCCATCGCCCCTCGTTCGCCTGCGCCCTGCTTGCCGGCCTACTTCTTGAACTGAGCCTTGAACTCCTGCACCGCAGCCGTGAGCTTCTTCTGCGTCGCGTCGGAGAGATCCTTCTCCTTCGCGACCGTGATCGCGACGTCCGCGTAGCGATCGCCCATGAACTTCATGAACTCCTTCTCGAACCGGCGCACGGATTCGACCGGAAGGTCGTCCAGGTGGCCCTGCGTGCCCGTGAAGAGCAGGATGACCTGCTGCTCCATCGTCATCGGAACGAACTGGTCCTGCTTCAGGAGCTCGACCATCCGCTGGCCGCGCGTGAGCTGTGCCTGCGTCGACTTGTCGAGGTCCGACCCGAACTGGGCGAACGCCGCGAGCTCCCGGTACTGCGCGAGGTCGAGGCGGAGCCGGCCGGCGACTTTCTTCATGGCCTTGGTCTGCGCGTTGCCGCCCACGCGTGACACCGAGATGCCGACGTTGATGGCGGGACGCACGCCCGAGAAGAAGAGATCGCTCTCGAGGAAGATCTGGCCGTCCGTGATCGAGATCACATTCGTCGGGATGTACGCCGACACGTCGCCGGCCTGCGTCTCGATGACGGGGAGCGCCGTCAGGGATCCACCGCCCAGCTCATTCGACATCTTCGCGGCGCGCTCGAGGAGCCGGGAGTGGAGATAGAACACGTCGCCGGGATACGCCTCGCGGCCCGGCGGGCGGCGCAGGAGCAGCGAGAGCTGCCGGTATGCGGCCGCGTGCTTCGAAAGGTCGTCGTAAATGACGAGCGCGTGGCGGCCCGAGTCGCGGAATTCCTCGCCCAGCGAGACGCCGCAGTACGGCGCCAGGTACTGGAGCGGCGCGGGCTCCGAGGCCGACGCGGTGACGACGGTCGTGTATTCCATCGCCCCGTTGTCCTCGAGGATCTTCACGACCTGCGCGACCGTGGACTCTTTCTGACCGATCGCGACGTAGATGCAGAAGACGTCCGTGTCCTTCTGGTTGATGATCGTGTCGACGAGGATCGCGGTCTTTCCGGTCTGGCGGTCGCCGATCACGAGCTCGCGCTGTCCGCGACCGATCGGAATCATGGAGTCGATCGCCTTGATGCCGGTCTGGAGCGGCTCCTTCACCGGCTGGCGCTTCACCACGCCGGGCGCGATCGTCTCGATGTTCCGGTGCTTGTCGGTCACGATCGGGCCCTTGCCGTCCACCGGCTGGCCGAGCGCGTTCACGACGCGGCCGATCATCGCGTCCCCCACCGGAACCTGCGCGATGCGGCCCGTGGACTGGACGGTGTCGCCTTCCTTGATCTTGACGTCGGAGCCGAACAGCACCGCGCCGACGTTGTCCTCCTCGAGGTTCAGCACGAGACCCACGACGTCGCCGGGGAACTTGAGCAGCTCGCCGGCCATCGCGTTCTCGAGCCCCCAGATGCGGGCGATTCCGTCGCCCACCGAAAGCACGGTGCCGACGGTCTTCATCTCGATCTTCGTCTCGTAGCGCTCGAGCTCCTTCTGGAGGACGGCGCTCACTTCTTCAGGACGGAACGACATCAGGGCCTCACGATGACGGTGGATCCGGTCACGCGACCGGTACGTTCAACAGGTCTTCTCGCATCTGGTCCAGGAGCGAACGCACGCTCCGGTCGATGATCTGGTCGCCCAGCTGGACGATGACTCCGCCCAGGATTTCCGGCTCGACCCGCGGTTGCAGGCGGATACTCTTTCCCGACAGCGCTTCGAGCTCACGGACGAGCCCGGCCGATTCGGCTTCCGTGAGCGCGATCGCCGACGTCACGCGGACCTTCTCGATGCCCCGATGCGCCTCGACCAGGGCATCCAGCTGCGTGGCGATCATGCCGAGGTACGGGAAGCGCTTCTTGTGCAGGAGCAGGTGGACGAACTCCGCGGTCACGCGGTTCACGCGTGTTCCGAGGATCGTGTCCACGAGCTCGTGCTTGTGGTCGTCGCGCACCTGCGGCGACTCGAGGAACAGGCGGAACGAGGCGTCCTTCGCATTGAGCGCGACGACCGCCTGCATGTCGGCGGCGACGGCGTCGAGCGCGTCCTTCTTCAACGCGACGTTGAACAGCGCCTGTGCGTAGCGCTTCGCGATGGACGGTTCGCGGGCCACCTACCGGACCTCCTTGACCTCGCCGATGAACTCGGCGATCAGGCGCCGCTGTTCGGCCTCGTCGAGCTTCTTGCGCAGGATCTTCTCGGCTCCGAGAACCGCCATGCGGGACAGGTCCTCATGAAGGGCCTTCTGCGCCTTGGCCTTCTCGCTCTCGATCTCGGCCTGCGCCCGCTCGACCCGCGCGCGCGCCTGCTGCTGCGCGTCGGCCCGGATCTGCGCCGCCACTTCCTGGCCTTCGGCCACCGCCTCCTGGATTCGGGTGCGGGCCTGCTGCTCGATTCCGCGGAGCTTCGTCTCCAGCTCGACCTTGAGCTCCCCGGCTTCGCGCTTCGTCGTCTCGGCGTCCAACAGATCGGCGGCGATCTTCTGCTGCCGCGCCTCGAGCGTGGAAAGGAGCGGCCCCCAGGCGTACTTCCGGATCAACCAGAGGAAGATCAGGAACCCCACGATCTGGGTGATGACCTGTTTGAAGTCGATCAGGTTTCCCATGGTCGCTTTCTGCCGCGGGTCGCGGACCTAGCCGGTGATCTTGCCCGAGAGGATGAACATCGTGACGAACGCGTAGATCGTGAGCGCTTCGCTGAACGCGAGGCCCAGGATCATCGCGGTCTGGATCTTCGCCGCGGCTTCCGGCTGACGGCCCATCGCTTCGAGGCCACCCTTGCCGGTGAGACCGAGGCCGATGCCCGAGCCCACGGCCGCGAGGCCGATGGCCAGCGGCAGGGAGTAGCCGAGTGCGGTTGCTGCGTTCTCGAAACCCATGACGCCCTCCTTCGTGAAACTACGTGTGAGCGGCCGCGTGTGCGGGGCCGCCCGCGTGGTCCTCGTGCGGACCGTGATGGTCATCGTGCGGCAGCATCATCACGATGTAGACCGTGGTGAGCAGCGCGAACACGAGCCCCTGGATCATTCCGAACAGCGCGGACAGGAAGTAGAACGGAAGCTGAAGCGGCAATCCGACCGGCGAGTTGATGAACGAGAGCGCCAAAACGCCGAGGCCGACGAACACGGCGAGCAGGATGTCCTCGCCCAGGATGTTGCCGAAGAGACGGCACGCGAGCGACACCGGCTTGATGAGCTCGCCCATGAGCTCGAGCGGGAAGAGAAGGATCGCCGAGCCCCAGCCGATCGCATCCTTCGGCTGTCCCGCGAAGTGGTACAGATAGCCGCCCAGGCCGTTCTTCGAGATTCCGATCCACTGCACGTACACGAACACGCAGAGCGCGAGCGCCACGGTCGAGTTGAGGCTCACGTTCGGCGACTTGAGGAACGGGATCATGCCCATCCAGTTCGTCGCCACGATGTAGAGGAAGAGCGAGCCGATGAACGGCACGTACGGCTTCCCCTGCGGACCGAGGATCCCGAGGAAGAAGTCGTGGAGGCCGCCCAGAACGAGCTCGGCGAAATTCTGGAGCGGACCGGGCCTGATCGCGCGCGGCCTTGCCGCGAGCCCGAACACGAGGAGCACGATGAGGGCCCCGAGCGCCGAGAAGACCGCGTTCTCCCACGTGTGGAGGAACGTGAGCCATGCCGGCTGCTCCTTCCCCTGGTAGGCGGCGCGCAGGAACGTGATGACGTTCGGGAGCTCGGGGTGGCTGGCGTGTCCGCCCTCCGCGTGGGCCTCCCCGCCGTGCGCGGCCTCGCCGCGCGGAGCCTCTGTGGCATGCGGGTCCTTCGCCGGAGCGGCCGTCGGCGCAGCGTGCTCCTGAGCCGAAGCGAGTGTGCCGAGGAGCGCGAGGCCCGCGATCGCAAGTCCGGCGCCGCGCGTGAGGCCGCGTCCGGCGCCGTTCGTGCGCAGACGTCCGGTGAGCATGAGACCGAGCGCCTTCATCGTCACGACCACGAAGAGAAGCGAGAACCCGATCAGGAGTCCGAAACCCGGGAGCCCCGAGACGAGGAGGCCGTATCCCGCCATATAGAGGAGAGGCCCCTTCACCCCGAAGAGGAGGAGCGAGCGCAAGGGCGACGAGCTTCGGCCGTTCGGCTGGATCAGACGCACGATCTCCTTGAGGAGCCAGAAGCTTGCAAGCGACCAGGCCGATCCGGCGAGGACCGCGAGCCCGAACATCGCGTCGCCGGTGCGGAGGGCGGCGAGTGCTGCCACCACGCACGTGAAAACGGCCGTCGCACGCATCGTGCGGACGAGGAATTCGAAACCCATCGCCGGAGGAAGTTGCCTTTCTGCCGCTCGGAGCGGACGTTTATCTGCTGCCGGATGACTCGTCGCGTTCCTGCATCTCGCGCACCAGTCGCAGCGTGCGCACCGTGAGCCGTACCCCGGAGCCGAAGCCGAGAAGGAGGAACACGAGGAGCAACCAGGGTGCGGTGTGGAAGCGCTCGTCCAGCCAGCGACCGACGAGCACGCCGGCCACGGGTGGAACCACGAGGAACCCGGGAATGGCCGAGAGAACCGCGGCCTGGCGGATGAGCGAGTAGCGCTCGCCGTCCTTCCCAGTCTGGCTCACGGGAACCCCGTGAAAAAAATCACAAGCGACCTGCGCACAAAGGGGCGACGGTCGCCGCCCCTTCGGAACTTCCGGTAGCGGCAATGTACGGGCGGGCCATGAAGGGGTCAAGAGCAAACCCGGCCACGAGCGTAAGCCACTGTGATATTGGGAGATTGATCAAACCTCTCTGGGCTCCGGGCGGACCCGCCTCCATGAGGGCGCCCGCGGCTCGAACCTCTCCGCTGTCCTCCGAAACGGTGGTTGCTGCGCAGCAAGGGATCGGGGCTGGGCGGGTGCACTCGTGGGGCCGGCTCCCGTCCGGAGCCGGCGGCGTCGAGCGACCTCTTCGGCCTCTGACCTACCCCACCACCGGCACACGCGCGAGCGCACGGCCGATCCGTTTCGAGAATGCACGTTCCTTCGCGCACGACGGTCGCCGCATTGCAACCTTCCCGTGCGCACGCGATCGTTTTCGGTTCGCGCAACGTCACATTCTCTCGTGCGCGTTTCGTGCAATGCAATTGCACAACGCACACGCGCACTCACGCGATGCATCGCACGTCACACGCGCGCGCGCTCTCTCCCGTCCACTCGTGCACGTTGCTCGTGCAGCGGCTGCATGTCGCACGCTCCTCGCGCGCGCGCCGATTCGCGCCAAATGTCAAGCTCCCGGCGTGCAATTGCTTGAGCGACCGCAATCGCAACTGGCCCGGGGTATGCAGCGATTTCCTCTCGCCATGAAGACCCGACGCACACAGTTGCAGACGGGAACAATCCCCCGTCGCTCGCGACACGAGAGAGGATCCGCCCTCGTCGAGTTCTCTCTCGTGGCCCCGATGCTGCTCCTGACGACGTTTCTCATCGTCGACACGGGCTTCTACTTCTTTGTGCGACACACGCTCCAGTTCGCAACGCGCGAGGGCGTGCGGCTTGCGCTCGTCGGCGCCACCCTGACCGATGACACCGGCACTCCCATGAGCCGCGAAGCGTCGATCATCGACACGATCGAGCACAATGCGGCCGTCGCCGGCATCAACCCCTCCGACCTCCGCATCAGCATCTTTCCGATCGCGGACGACTTCACGAACCCGGAGGGCTGGGAGGAGCGCCAGGATGCGGGCGGGCCGGGCGACTACATGCGCGTGCGGGTCCGCTACGACCACCCATTCCTCACCAATATCGTCCGCCACGTGAGTTCCGATGACCACCTCGCCGTGATGGCCGAGGCCACCTATCGGAACGAGTTGTTCGAGTAGCAGCTCGCGCCAGCCGGTGGGCGGGGAGGACCGATCGTGATGCCAATCCTTTCCAGGGTGGTTCCGCGGAGGACCGGGGAGCGCGGCAGCGCGCTCGTCGAGTTCGCGCTCGTCCTGCCCCTGCTCCTCACGCTCTTCATGCTGGTCGTCGAGCTCGGTCTCCTGATCAACGGCCGACTCATCGTCACCAACGTGAGCCGGGAGGGCGGCAGCATCGGCTCGCGCATGACCGTGATCGACAACGGTCTCCTCCTGATGCTCGAGTCCTCCGGCTTTCCCCTCAACCTGGGCGGAGCGGATGGACGCATCATCGTGAC
This sequence comes from Candidatus Eiseniibacteriota bacterium, assembly GCA_050733935.1. Classification (GTDB taxonomy): domain Bacteria; phylum Eisenbacteria; class RBG-16-71-46; order RBG-16-71-46; family DASYSL01; genus JBOHUC01. Next base: position 11,153 of record JBOHUC010000040.1, read on the forward strand.
CCGCGTGACGTCCGGCGATACGGAAGATGCGCCGAATCCTCGCATCGTGCGGCAGCTCACGCGCGGCGCCCTCGGCGTCTCGAGCACGGTACATGACGACGCTCCGAACCTCGGGCTGACCGAGGCGGTGTACAACCGCCTGGTGTTCGATCGCGACAACGGAACGGCCGACATCGCGGAGGTGACGGTCGTCGAGGTCTACTTCAAGCATCGGCCGGTGACACCGATGCAGCGAGTCATCCGCGGCCTCGTCCTGGCCGACGGAGACGGCACCATTCTCTCGAGCAGGGCCGTCTTTTGATCCGCGCCGATCAGGGAAGAAGCGGGGCCGGCGAAAGCAGCCGACGGGGAGCGAGCATGTCCGGTATGAGGATTCGCCACAACGAGTCCGGAAACGTCCTCATCATGGTCACGTTGAGCATCTTCGTGATCCTGGGCTTCTTCGCGCTCGGTGTCGAAGCCGGCCGCTGGTACCTGATCCGGGCCGAGCTTTCGAAGAGCGTGGACGCCGGCGCGCTCGCGGGCGCGAAGAACCTTTCCAATCCGCACGTGGATCCGCGCGTGGTGGCCGAGGAATTCAGCCAGGCGAACTTCGCGAGCGGCTTCCTGGGAACGCCGGGATCGGGTGCGGGCGCGGTGGCGTTCGCGGCGGAGATCGTCGACGGCGATCGCGTGCGCGTCGATGCAGAGACGCAAGGCAGACCGGTCGTCGCACAGCTCTTCGGCGTCGACCACGTCAGCATCGGCACGCTGGGCGTGGCACAGATGAAGCAGGTCGAGATCATGCTCGTGCTCGACCGGTCGGGTTCGATGGCCGGCGAGCCGATCGCCGACCTCAAGACCGCCGCCAAGAGCTTCGTCGACTACTTCGAGACGACGCAGGAAGGCGACAAGGTCGGCCTCATCAGCTTCGCGACCTCGGTCCGCGTGGACCGCGGGCTCGACCACAACTTCGTCGCCCCGATCAAGGCTTCCATCGACGCGATGAACGCCGTCGGCGCGACCAATCCCGAGGACGCGCTCGACAACGCAGACGGCCCGCTCGGACTCACGGACCAGTCCGCGCTTCCGCCCGGGCGCCGCGTGCCGCAGTTCGTCGTGTTCTTCTCGGACGGACGTCCGACCGCATTCCGCGGCCTGTTCACGTACCGGAGCAACATGGTGGACGCGGTCGCCTGCGTGACGGGCAACTGCGAGCCGTGGGACATCGGCTCCGGTGTGGTGACGTACGACAAACTCGGCATGACCGACCGCGAGACGTGGCTCACGATCAATCCGCGCACTACGGGCGACGGCCGCGCGGTGGGCTCGCCGTGCGGCAGCAATTCGACGCGCTGGCACATCTTCGACACGCAGCCCGTCCCGGGCTACGCGCCGACGGCGTGCTCGATCCCGTACCGCACGAACCTCGCGGCGCACACCTGCAATCTCGCGGCCTCGCTGGCGCTCGCGCACGGACAGGAGCTCAAGGACAAGGGGATCACGATCTACACGATCGGTCTCGGGGCCGCGAACCCGGCGTTCCTCGAGGCGCTCGCGTCGAGCCCCGAGCACGCCTACTTCGCGCCGTCCTCGGACGAGCTCCAGGCGCTCTTCCAGAAGATCGCGAAGCAGATCAAGCTCCGGATGGTGATGTAGAATAGGCTGCAAACCGAGACGGCCACCGGCACGCGAGCGCCGGTGGCCGTTCTGCTTTCTACTTCTGCGCGGTGCGGCTTCCTGACTACCGATAGATGGCCTTGAGCGCGCCCCAGGTCTTCCCGTTCGTCGGCACCGGGCAATCGATCCGCATCGTGATCGTCCGCACCTCGCCCCAGCTTCCGTACAGGCGCGTGGGGGCGCAGGCCGTGTCGATGAGTGGCGGGAATCCGGCCGGGAACGGGAGGATGTCCGTGTCCCCGAGGCCGTTTCCGTTCGCGATCGCGAACGTGAGAAGGCAATTCGAGCCGTTGAACTGGCCGCTCGAGTTGATGTTCACGACCGAGGCCTGCGGGACGAATCCGACGTAGACGACGGTCACGATCTCGACCGTCGAGTTGAGCGTCCCCGTGCCGTCGCCCCAGGGCCCGGGATTGAGATAGAAGTTTCCGCCGCTGAACGAGTTCGTGAAGACGACGGTGCCCGTGCCGCTCCCGTCCCGGTTGTCCACCACGCCTTGCGCGGCCGGTTGAACGCCGCAGGAGAATGCCCACTGCGTTCCGAGCGCGGCGCCGTTCCACGACTGCGAATTGAAAACGTCGTTCAGTCCCTGGGCGGCGTTGAGCGGAGCCGTCCAGGACTGCGAAGCCCGGCCGGTCAGGAGCGCACCGCCGAGATCGGTCGAGCTGTAGATGCCCGGAACCGGGACCGCGAAGGCGACGGAAGAGACACCGAGCGCCGCGAGCGCGACGACGGAGAACAGAAGTCCACGACGATTCATGCGAATCCATCCTTTGGTTGATGATCGAAACCCGCCCCGCGAAACGCGGGACGGAACCCGATGCGAGCGCGTACGAATTTGAATCGGGGGGGCCCCGGAGGCGGGAGGGAGGCGACCAGCGGTCCGTGGCAGAGCGATTAGACTCCGCCCGAAGGCCCGAGACAAGCGGCAATTTGGGCCTCGGAGCCGCGACACGGACCGCGGTGCTGCGAAAGATTCGAATCGAACCACGGCCCGGATTCTCCTATCCTTCGAGCTCCTCCCCCCGATGGCCCCGCCCCTTCGTAGGCCGGGGATGGGCCCCTCCATGGTCATGACCTGCCTGAGGAAAGGTCCCCACGATGCTTCCTCGATCCCCGATTCCGGCCCATGGGCCCCGGAGATTCCTTCTCGTCTTTGCCGCGCTCGCATGTTGCGTGTCCCCGGCTGCGGCCGAACTCGTGCAGCACACGTACACCGGCACCGTCAATACCGTGACGGACGGCACGGGTGGAACCGTGGACATGACCGGCACGTTCTCGAACGGCCAGTCCGTGACGTTCGTCATGACCCTCGAGCGCTCGACCGGCGGATTCAAGGGAGAAGGCGGAACCCTCTACCTCAACGCGGTGACCGCCTTCACGTTTTCGATCGGGTCATACAACGGGACGCTCGGCGTGGCGAATCAATCGAACAATCTCGTGACGGACGACTACGATGCGAACCCGGGGCCCGCTGCGGCTCCGGCCGGGACCCCCGCCGACTTCTACTTCTGGCAGATCCCGAGCCCGAACTCCGCCATGGTGAACGGGGCGAGCCCCGTGGACATCGAGGTCAACATGATGGACGCGGAGGCGACGCAGTTCTCGAACGAGCAGCTGCCGCGCGTGATGCCCGACATGGCCGACTTCGAAAGCACACAGTGGGGGATGGTCTTCATCAACGGCTCATCGTACGGCATTGTTGGGGGAGTGCTCGGGGGCGTGAGCACTCCCGTCAATGCTTCGACCTGGGGCCGCATCAAGGCGGGCTACCGGAACTGAGGAGGGCTAGTTGAGGGGGCCAGAACACGCTCCGATTTCCGGACCCGAGGGCGCGACGCGTTTTTGGTGGATTGTCGCCGTCGGCTGCGCAATCGCGTGCTCTGCTTCTCCAGCGGTCGCCGAACGCGTCACTCATACGTAGCTACTCCGGGCCCATCCACACGATCCTTCTCGTGGCGACTCCGCTCCGTCCCACGACGCGCACGAAATAGAGCCCCGCCGGAGCCACCGCTCCGCCAGTCGTCTCGCCGTGCCATTCGGGGTCGGGACCGGACGCGGAGCGCTCCGCTCGCCAGAGCACACGCCCCGACAGACTCATGATCTCGAGGCGCGTCGGCTCGCCCGCCAGAACGCGGAAGCGAACTGTTCCGCGCGCGGGATTGGGCAGGGCGTCGATCCTGAGCCCCGACGGTGGCGGCGCCGACGTGCGTTCGAGTCGGAGAAGCGAGAACGCGCCGGGCCCGAGCGAAAGGGTGACGGATGAGTCTCGCCGGGAGGGATCGAGACGCAGCACGATCTCCTGCGCCCGTGACGAGTCGCTGTTGAGCACGAACACGTAGGGATCGCCTGCGCCGTCCTCGAAACGACCGATCGCCGCACGCCCCTCGACGGCGCGCACGATTTTGTCCGCTACAAAGGCCGTCCCGCCCGCGGGAACCGAGCCGGCGTACTGCGTCGAACGCCACGTGAGCCCCGCCAACGCCTCCCCCACGGGCCGGGTCACCTGATTGAGCTCGCGCACGCGGTCGTACTGCACCGTTCGGAATCCGTAGCGGCTGATCATCCCGGGACCCCAGAAGAACACGGAGTCCGTGGGATGCTCCCAGTAGACGAAGTAGCCGATGCCGCGCGCGCCGTAGGAGAGCCACGTTCCGACCTGCCATGAGAGCTCGCCGGCCGTCACCGAACGCAAACCCCCGTGACCGATGACCTGCACGATTCCCCAGAATGGAAGTCCGTACTCGCGCGCGAGCGCCGCCGTCCCGAAAACGTTTTCGACGAGCTGACCGCGATCGCGATCCAGCAACAGGTCGTACTGCGCATTGCTGAGGACGGAAGGCTGCACGCGCTCGACGTAGCGCCGCATGTGCCCGATCCACTCTTCGCGCGTCGCGAATCCGGAGCGTGGAAGCAGGTTGTTCCAGCACGGATGTTCGGCGTCGAGCGCGCGGATGCGACCGAACAGGTCGCCGAGCTGATCGAACAGGCTGTCGTCGGGTTCGTCCCCGAGGTAGTAGCCGGCGAACGCGGGGTGGTTTCGGTACGTGGTGACGATCGAATCGAGTCGGTCGAGCGAGCCCGAGAATGCGCCGTCGGCGTCCCGAAATCGCCGGTCCCAGAGGAGACAGCGCACGCCGCTCGCAGCCGCCCACTCGAGCCGGTCCAGGTTGTCGGACACCCGCCCCGAGTCCGTGATGCTCGGGAGCATGAGGTCGAGCCCGGCGTTCGCGTACTCCGCCACGCGCGCGGCGTTCATCTCCTCGACCGGCGGGGCGCTCCAGCCGAACAGCGTGAACGGGCGAACCAGAGCGTCGCCACGGGCTTTCGAGGCCCCCGCGGAGGCGAGGATCAGGGCGAAGACGATCGTCACGACGGGGCGCATGGGGAGATGGTACGCTTCGCCGCCTCGTGAGCGCAGCGTCGCAATGTCGTGACCCGCGGGGGAACCCTTGAGCCGTACGACGAGTGATTTCGGCGCCGGGCCGCTGACCGAGCCCGTGGCCGAGGCGCGTGAACGGCCCGACTCTGCGCGGGCCACCCCCACGGAACGGGTGATCGTCGTTCTGCCCGCGTACAACGCGGCGCGCACGCTCCGGCAGACGTGGTCCGAGATCCCGCCCGACTGGGTGACCGAATCGATCCTGGTGGACGATGCCAGCACGGACGACACCGTCGCGGTCGCCCGCGCGCTCGGCATCCACGTGCTCGAGCACGCGAGGAACCGCGGGTACGGTGGGAACCAGAAGACCTGCTATGACGAGGCGCGCCGGCGCGGCGCCGAGATCGTCCTCATGCTCCATCCCGACTACCAGTACGATCCAAGGCTCATCCCGCTCCTCGTCCTGCCGATCCGCCTCGGCATCTACGACGTGATGCTCGGCTCGCGCGTGCGCACGCGCCGCGAGTGTCTCGAGGCGGGCATGCCGCTCTACAAGTACCTGGGAAACCGATTCCTCACGTTCGTCGAAAACGTGTGCCTGGGGCAGAACCTCTCCGAGTTCCACACGGGCTTTCGTGCCTACTCCCGCCGCGTGCTCGAGACGCTTCCTTACGCTTCGTTCTCGGACGACTTCGTCTTCGATACGCAGTTCCTCGTGTCCGCGATCGATGCCGGGTTCAAGCTCGGCGAAGTTCCCGTTCCCGTTCGTTACATGCCGGAGGCGTCGTCGATCAATTTCCGGCGGAGCGTCCGTTACGGACTCGGGACACTCGGCGCGGTGATCGCGTTCCTCGCCGCGCGCGTGGGCCTCGGGCGCTCGCCGATCTTCGCGCCTCCGGGCCGAACGAACCGTGTGGCGCGCGCTTAAGGCGCTCGCCGCCCGCACCGAGCTCCACGGCGCGGCGTTCGCCACGCTCGCCGCCGCGATCCTCTTCGCCCACCTCGGCGAGACGCATCTCGCGAACTTCGACGATTGCTACTACGCGCAGAAGGCGAAGGAGATGGTGCGGGGCGGAGACTGGCTCACGCCGCACTTTGCCGGCATCCCGCGGCTCGACAACGCGCCGCTCTTCCTGTGGCTCATGGCGCTCGCCATGCGCGTGCTCGGCGTGACGAACTTCGCTGCCATCCTTTTCTCGGCGGTCTCGGGAGTGCTGTGCATCGTGCTCGTGCGTCGCGTCGCGCTCCGGCTCGGCTTCGACGCGTTCACGGCCTGGATGGCCGCTTTCGTGCTCCTCACCACGCAGTACTTCATGAAGTACGCACGTCACGCGATGTTCGACGTCTTCCTCACGCTTCTCTTCCTGTTCGCGGTCGACCGTTATTTGGTCGCGCGCGCCGGGCGCCCCCGCCAGTGGATCTGGGTCGGCGTCGCCGCCGGGCTCGGCGTGCTCACGAAGAGCGCGCTCGGCCCCTTCCCGCTCGCCGTCTGCCTCCTCCACTTCGTGCTTACGCGCGGGCCGAGCGCGCTGCGCGATCCGTGGCCGTGGGCCGCGGCCGGCGCGTGCATTCTCACGTTCCTCCCCTGGTACGTGTATTCGGCCATCGTGCACGGCGAGCGGTTCTTCGCCGAGCACGTGCGCTGGCTCCTTTGGGAGCGCGCCTTCGTCCTCACGCCCGCGAAGCGCACGGTCGCGGGCTCCTTCGACTACTTGAAGGGCATCGCACAGACGTACTGGCCCTGGCTTCCGTTCGCGCTCGTCGGTGCGTCCCGTCTCAGGCGCGATCGGAACGCGGGCCTCCTGCTTGCGCTGTGGTTCGTGATCGTCGTCGGAACCATGTCGCTCGCGAACGAGAAAAAACTCTGGTACGTAATGACCGCGTTCCCCTGCCTCGCGCTCCTCTCGTCGCGCGCGATCGGCGCCTGGATTCGGAGTGCGCAGGCGCGCGAGCGGACGATCGCAGGCGGCTTCGCGTTCCTGCTTGCGCTCGCCGCGGTCCTCAACCTGACGCCGGTCGCATCCTCCCGCGCCCGCCGTCCGGACCTTCAGGTGATGGCGCGAGTCGCGCGCGACGCCGTTCCCCCGGGCGAGAAGATCTGGAACCTCGACCAGGACTACTGGGGCACGAACAATCAGTTCCTCTTCTACTCCGACCACGAGCTGTCGGAGCCGCTCGGCGATCCTCGGCTCGTGCACGAGAAGCTCGCGCTCGGGGGCACGGCGCTCCTCACCCGCAGCGGTTACGAACGCGTGGCGGCTGCCGCGGATTCCTCGGTCCTTGCCGTGATTGCACGCTCGGGAGACTGGTCGCTGGTCCGGCGCGCAGCGGCGCCGACCGCTCCCGCGGCGATCCCGGCGGAACTCGGGGGACGATAGCGACTCTGCGGTCGAAGTGCTTCGTACACGCGAATTGTGCTAGGTTCCTCGCCCCCCCGACTCCCTCGATTCCCCCCGCGGAGGCTTCGCCATGCGTCGATCCCCTGGCGCCACCGCGCTCCTGGTGGTGTTCGTCCTCACCTGTGGCACCGCACCGCTCGCCGGTGCCGCCCTTTCGGTCGTCTCCCAGTTCAACCCGACCGACGCCGCCGGTCTGTGCGGTGTCGCCGCCGACCCCTCGAATCAGTCCGTCCGGCTCTATCCGTGCTCCGGGACACACGTGCGCCAGTACTCGAGCGCCGGCACGTTTCTCGCTGCCGCGACGCGGCCGGGCGAGGCCGCGGACGACGTGGATCTCGAGATCGCACGCGTGGCGCTCGTGCTCGGCGTGACGCCGGTTCCCGCGGGCACGCTCCTCGTCATCAACGGAGAGTCGGGTCCCGCCGACATCTACGCGCTCGATCCCACAAGCGGAGCGGTCCTCGCCACGCTGCCCACTCTCTTCGGAGCCTCCCATGTCGTCGGCGGCGCGTGGCATCCGGGGCGAAACACGTTCTTCCTCGTCCAGGATCGAAACGGATCCGCACCGAACGGAAATCGCGTCGCCGAGATCGACCCCACGAATGGCGCGATCCTCAACTCGTTCTCGACCATCGGCATCTTCGACGTGAACTACGGTGACCTCGACGTGTGCAACACGAGCGGAAACCTCCTCCTCGTGAGCAGCGTCGAAACGCGCATGGTCGAGCTCACGCCGGCCGGAACGCTCGTTCAGTACCATCCACTTCCCGCGGGCGTGAGCGACTTGAGCGGCCTTGGCCACGACGACGTCATGGCGGAGGCCTGGGTCGCGAGCCCGGGCGGGAACGTCTGGCGGCTTGGCGGAATTCCGTGCGCCACGGTCTCCGTACCTGATGGCGACGCATCGCCCCGGGCCGCGCTCGCACCGCCGCGCCCGAATCCTTCGACCGGGGCCGTCGCCCTCGCGTTCACGCTCTCGGAGGATGTGGACGTGACCGTGTCCGTTCACGATGTGGCCGGCCGGCGCGTGCGCATGCTCGCCGCGGGCGAGCTGCCTTCCGGCCCGCACGAGATCCGGTGGGACGCGCTCGACGAGCGCGGCGAGAGGGTTCGGCCGGGCGTGTACTTCTACCGGCTCACCGCGGGTGCGTGGCGCGGCGAACGGCGTTGCGTGATCGTGGCCCCCTGATCGCAGTCGGCGCAACGGGCTGCGGGGCTGTCGGTTGCGGCGCCGCCGCTCGAGTCCCGGTCCGGCTTGCAAGGAAGCACCGCGGTCCGTACGCTCGCCCGCGTGCCTGACATCGCCCGCCAACGCCCGCCTGCCGCCGTTCCCGCACCGATCGCAGCTGCCGTGCGTTCGTGGGCGGAGCCGGTCGCGCTCGCCGCGCAACCCGGCTTCCGCGCGCTCTACGTCTACGGAAGCGCACTACGCGAGGGCTTCGATCCGCACGTGAGCGACGTCAACGTGCTCCTCGTGGTGGACGAACTTCCGTTCGATCGCCTCGAACGCCTCGCACACGTGCTCGGTGAGCTCGGCACGCATCCGAAGAACGGCTTCCACCTGGCACCGCTTCTTCTCACCGAGCGGCAGATCCGCGCTTCCTCCGACGTCTTCCCGATGGACTTCACCGATCTCCTCGAGCGGCGCGCGCTCGTGAGCGGAGAAGACGTGCTCGCGAACCTCGAGGTCCGGTTCACGCACCTCAGGCACCAGTGCGAATACGAGCTGCAATCGAAGCTGGTCGGACTCCGGCAGGCGTACGTCCGCGCCGGGGCGGGGCCGGGCGCCGCCCACGCGCTCACGGTGCGGGCCGCCGGAGGGAGCGCCGCCCTCTTCCGTCACCTGCTCACGCTCGTCCAGCAGGACCATCCCCAGGATCCGATCGAGCTCTCCCATTCCGTCGCGCGCGCGTACCGCGTCGATGCGCAGGCGCTCGCGGCGCCGTTCGTCGCCCGGCGCGAGGAGACAGTGGACGAAGCCACCGCGCGCTCCCGTCTGGCCGCGTACCTGGTCGCACTCGAGTCGCTGGCGTCGTCGGTCAACGATCTCCCCGGACACTAAGCGTGACATCACGACGGTTCGTGACCGCGTGGGCGGCGTTCGCCCTGGCGTTCGCGGCGATGACGGCGATGACCGCGATGACGGCCCTCCCTGCGCGCGCCCAGCGCACCGCGCCGGATACCGCGGAAGCGCCCGAGCTCGGACGGGCGGTCGCGTACGTGACGGACGAAGCCGAGCTCCTGACGCGCGCCGAGGAGCTCCGGATCGACCGCTACCTCGGCAAGGTGGAACGCGAGCTCGGCACGCAGTTCGCGCTCGTCATCGTTCCGACCACGGGGTCGAAGTCGATCGAAGAGACGGCGGTCGAGCTCTTCAACCGCTGGGGCATCGGGGGAAAGAAACTCGACGAAGGGCTCCTTCTCCTCGTCGCGGTGCGCGACCGGAAGATTCGCTTCGAGGTCGGCTACGGTCTCGAGGGCTCGCTCCCGGACGGCCGCGTCGGGGGAATCATCCGGCAGCAGATCACGCCGGCGTTCCGGCAGGAGCGCTTCGGCGAAGGACTGCTCGACGGTCTCGTCGAGGCCGCCCGCTACGTCGCCGAGGACAAGGGACTCCCGCCGCCGCTCCCCGACGGTCGGCCGGCGCCGGCGAGGCGCTCACAGCGCAACAGTCCGTTCTGGGCCATGCTGTTCGTCTTCGTGATCGTGATCATCCTCTTTGCGTTGATCTCGGCTTCGAACCGCGGAGGGCGCGGCGGACGCGGGGGACGGTTCTACCGCGGCGGAACGATCATTCCGGGCGGCTGGACAACCGGAGGCTGGACGGCGGGCTCCGGTGGCTGGAGCGGCGGCTCGGGCGGCGGATTCGGAGGAGGAGCATCCGGCGGAGGATTCGGAGGATTCGGCGGCGGCGCGTCCGGAGGCGGAGGCGCGACCGGAGGGTGGTAACTCGAAAGGGAGGTCAACGCGTATGAAAGGTGGACTCGTCATCCTCGCAGTGCTCGCGCTCCTCGTCCTGGGCGTCGGCGGCTGGGTGGTCTCGAACTACAACACGCTCGTCACTCAGAAGACCGAGGTCGAGAAGAGCTTCGCCGAGGTGGACAACCTCCTCCTCCGGCGCAACGACCTGATCCCGAACCTGGTCGAGACCGTGAAGGGAGTTGCGGCGCAGGAACAGACCGTGTTCGGAACGATCGCCGAGGCACGGCAGGCGATGCTCAACGCGCGCTCGCCCGAGCAGAAGATCGAGGCCGGCCGCGCCATGGACTCCGCGATCGGACGGCTCCTCGTCGTGGTCGAGAACTACCCGCAGCTCCGCTCGCAGGAGAACTTCCTCCGCCTGCAGGACGAGCTCGCCGGGACGGAGAACCGCCTTTCGGTCGCACGCACGCGCTACAACGAGGTGGTGCGCGACTACAACGTGCTCGTGCGCCGTTTCCCGACCAACCTGTTCGCGGGCATGTTCGGTTACAAGGAGCAGCCGTTCTACGAGGTCACGGCGGCACAGCGGGAGACGCCGCGCGTTCAGTTCCCGTCCGCGCCCGGGCAGACGGCTCCGGACACGGCGCGATAATCGGGCGACTGAGTCGTCTTCAGGCGACTTCGCGGAGCAGCGCGCCGCGACGCAGGAGATCGTCGAGCGCCTGCGTGACCTGGCGGTCGTAGCGGCTCGCCGCGGGGCCTTCGAAGAACCGTTGCACCTCGTCCGGCGCGGGGCGTCCCGGTCCCGCGCCGTCGAGGAACGCGAAGTACGCCTCCGACACGGCGAGAATGTCGCGCTCGAGCCCCAGCGAATCGCGCGTCGCGCTCGTGGCCTCCGCCTCCGCGCCCGGAAGCACGGCACGCGCGAGGGCATCGAGACGCAGCGCGTCGACCGCCGCCGTTCCGAGACCGAGCTCGCGCGCGAGCGACGCGGCCACGTCGGCCACCCCACGCGCCCTTCCGCCTGCCGAAGGATCGCGCGATTCGACGGCCGACACGAGTGCGGACAGCGCGCGCAGGTACGTCGCTTCCGCCTGGGCGTAGAGACGCACGTTGTCGAGCGCGATCGCACCCGCGGAGGCGAGGCTCCGGGCCATCTCGAGATCGGCGGGCGGGAATTCGCGCCCGTCCACTTTTTCGCTCGTCACGATCACGCCGACGACGCGCCCGCGTGTGACGAGCGCCACGCACAGCGCGATTCCGACCGCAATCAGGGGACCGAGCTCCTCCGCGAGCTCCGGGAACCGCTCGAGCTCCTCGCGCCGGACGGGCCGCGCGAGTCCGGCGAGCAGGCGCACGAGCTCCCCGTCCTCGGCGAGCGAGAGGTTGTTCATCGCCTGCGACGTGAGCCCGCGCGTTCCGACAGGAACGAGGCGTCCGTCCGACGACACGAGAAGTGCCGCGGCCGGAAGCCCGAGGTGCGACGTGAGCGAGAACAGAACCACCGACGCCACGTCCTCGACCCGGCGTGCGCTCGCGAGCTCCTGCGAAAGCGCGACGAACGCGTCCTTCACCCAGTACTCACGATGCAGATCCTGATTGAGACGCTTCAGGTCGCTGCGCGAGCGCTCCACCTCGGCCGCCAGCTCCTGGTTGCGGCGCACGAGCGCGCGCACCTCCTCACCGCGCACGAGCAGGCGGCGGACGCGGGCGACGAGCTCCTTCGGAGAGAACGGTTTTGCGAGGTAGTCGTCTGCACCGCGGGCGAGGCCGGCGAGCCGGGCTTCGGTTTCGGCGAGCGCGCTCACCATGATGATCGGCGTGTGCGCGATCGCAGGCTCGCGCCGGATGCTCTCGCACAGATCGAGTCCGGAGCGGCGGGGCAGGCGCACGTCGAGGATCGCGAGATCGGGCTGCTCGTCGATCAGGATCTTCCAGGCGTCGTCGCCGTTGTACGCGGGAAGAACGCGAAACCCGTGCGCTCCGAGCGCGATCTGCAGCAGCTCGACGACCCGCGGATCGTCCTCGACCACGAGCAGCGTGGCGCCCGAACCGCCGGGGCCGACAGGCCTCGGCTCGGGGCGGGGATCTCTTGCGGGTTGAGGAGCGGAAGGGTGCATGGTCCCGGTTCCCGAGGCCGTGGCCTCGTGGGTCTCTCGAGGTCTTAAGGAACGCCGGGACGCGCCCCCTGTGTGAGGGCCAGAACGACCGCCGCGACCTCGTCCTCGGCGAAGGGCTTGTACAGCACGTGCGAGAATCCGAGCGCTTCCGCCTGCCTTCGCTCGTTGTCGTCCTTCACCAGGACGACCGTGCGCTCGGGCCAGTCGGGGCGCGCGTGCTGCGGGATCGCGAGCGCTCCGCCTCCGGGCATCGCGGCGTCGAGAAACGCGACGTCGTACGGCCGCGTCCCGAGCCGGGCCTGCGCGGCCGGCAGATCCTCCGCTTCGTCCACTTCGATCCCGAGCTGGCCGAGCTGCCGTGCCAGGAACACACGCGCGGTCAGGGAGTCGTCCGCCACCAGCGCGACCACTCCCCGCTCGGGAGTCTCGCTCCGTGCCTCGATATCGGCCGGAACCGCAAGGCCCTGAAGTGTTTCGAGCGGGACGGAAGGCCCGTCCGGCGCAGCCGTGGGTGCCGCGGACACGGGCGCGGGTGACTCCGGGACGAGGATCGTGTGCGTATGACCTTCGGCGTCGAGCACCTCGACGCCGGCCTCCCCTTCCTGCGGATAGCCTTCGCCCTTTCCGTGAAGCCAGTCGAGCGGAAGCTCGATCCGCTCGAATCCCCTTCCGAGCACGACGCGCGGGCGATCCGCACCTTCGACGAGTCCGTACGCAACCACGTGGTGCCACGGAATCGCAATCCGACGACCTTCCTGCTCGGCGAACAGGAAGTGCGGCGCATCGGCGAGCGGAAGTCGCACCCACCAGGCGCGCGCGGCGGATTCGCTCCTCCCGGCAATCCGGGGCTCGAGGCTCGCGCTCGCTCCCGTCGCTTCGGCGATTGCGAGCAGCGTTTCGGGAAGCGGAGCGTCGGCCGGGACCGTCCCCGCGATTTCGATCCGCCCGCTCGCGCGCGTGGCGTACAGGCCGTGCGTCCCGATCCACTCCGCGAGCGAGGCGAGGAGCAAGGCGAGCTCGCGTGCAGGCATTCCGATCCTGAGCCCTTCCGCGATCCGCGGACCGATCCCCGCCCCGCGGGCCACATGGGCGAGATCAGAGGTTTCGGGAGATCCCGTGGCACGGCTCTTCCGCGGAGCACGAGAGGAGCGCGAAGCCGGGCGGGACGATCGCGACGGCGCGGCCGGAGGTTCGGGCGGCGGCGCAAAGTCGCGCTCGTCCTCGGCGGCGATCCGGGCGAGCCGGACCTCCCAGTCGCCGGAGTCGTCCCCGATCGACGCCGCGAGGCCCGAGCCCTCGAGCGCGCTCGCGAGCGAGAGACAGAACGGCGCGCCCACGACGCACCATGCGGACGGTGCGCGGTCGGGCGCGCGCGCTCCCGATGCGCGAAGGCCGATGAGCCAGCGCGAAAGCTCGTGCGCATGCAACGTGCGCGCGAACTCCGCCCCCCAGGCCAGTCCCCGGTCCGTCGCGGTGCGCGAAGTCTCGTCGTGATCGGTGCGGGCGAGAAGGGCCGCGAGACGGCGCAGGAGACGCGCGAACGCGGCGGCGAGGCGCGCGTCCCCCGCCCGTTCGCTGATCGTTTCAACCACGGAACCGGGCTCCATCGTCGTCGAGCACGTCGGCCGGGCCGAGGACGCGCAGCGGCCGTGCGGACGCATCCGATTCGGGATCTTCGGTCGCGTCGGGCTCGTCGGGTTCGTCGGGAGCGTCCCGCCGCACGCGCTCGCTGTCGCTCTTGCCTTCGTGCTCGCGTTCCGATACCGCCTTCATCAGGTCCGCACCGTTTCGGACGTCGAGCCGGGCCGCGAGACCTTCGAGCTCGTCGAGCGCTCCCAGCATCGAATCGCCCGCCCGGAGCGCCTCGGACGACGTGCGCTCGGCCTGCTGGACGAGCTTCTCCCCGCGGGCGAGCGCTTCCTCGATCATCTCCTGCATGCGATCGAGCGCGCGACGGGCGGACGCGGTCGTGGCCGCGACCGCGACCGGCGCCGCGGCGACCGTCCGCGCCTCGTCGAGTGCCGTGGCCACCTGTCCGAGGAGAGCGCGCAGGTGCGCGATCTCCCGTGCCGCGGAAGCGATCTCCGTTTCGGTCTCGCGCTCGAGCATGCGGGCGCGCTCCCCGGCCGCCGCCAGATCGCGCGCGAGGACGTCGAGCGAATCGGTGAGCTCGGTGGCATTCGCGACTCCCGTGAGCGAGGCCGCCGCCGATTCGATGCTCGCGACGCGCGCATCCCCCTCGACCGTGCCGTGGAGGCCCACGGCCTCCGTGAGACGCGCCGCGGTCCCGCTCGCCGCCTCGAGCGGCGCGCTCGCGGCTCCCTCGATCTCCTTAAGGAGTGTCCGCGCGCGTGCGATCGCGGCCGCCGCTTCCACCTGGGTCGCCTCGGAGCGCGGCGGGACCCGCGGGGCCTCGAGGAGCGCCGTGAATCCGGTCAGGAGCTCGCCCTCCCACCGCCTGAGCTCGCGCAGCACCGTGAGGAGCGAAGTGGCTTCCACGAACTGGCGCTCCGCCGCCGCGGTCACGCCCTCGGAACGCTGCGCGGCATCGTGCACGGTGTCGCGCACGAGCCCGGCCACGGCACGCACTTCGTGCGAGCGCGCGGACACCTGCTCGGCTGCGCGGCCGAGCGAAGCGAGGAGCGGGTCGGGAGTGGCACCCCCCGGCTCGGAAGGCGGAAGCTCGGAATCCGCCCACGCGTCGAGCGCCTCGGTTGCGCGCTCGACCGTCGCGCGCGTCGCAACGAGCTCCTCGAGCTCGCGCTCGATCTGCCGCCGGCGTTGCACGGACGCGGTCACGATCGCGGCCAGTCCGGCGAGCTCCCCGAAGCCACCGCTGTCCTCCGGGCCTCCCGTCCCGCGATCGGGAGCCTGGCCGGACTCGAGTGCTTTCGCGAGCCGGTCGAGCCGCCGCACGTGCGTGCGCCTCAACCACCACCAGACGAGGAGTGCCGTGAGGAGTCCGGCCGCACCGACGATCACCCAGCGGCCTTCGGGCCACGGGAGGAACGAAGCGGCCAGAAGACCGACGAACAGAGGAAGGAGCAGGAACAGCGCGAGCTCGCCTTCGAGTCCGCGAAGCGACCATCCGTTTCCGTTCTTCGCTCGTTCGGTGTCGTTCATTACTCCCCCGCGCGCATTCGGTATGCGCTCAGCTCGCATTCGACGGTTGCTTCCTGCACGCTCGAACGTTCAGTCCGGGCAAATTGCATCCGCCCGTGTCGCGAAAGAATGACAAAACGTGTGCACGCGCGCACGCAATCGGGTGCTCAGGCCCAGCGCTGGGGCGATTCCCGCGTCCGCTCGGACACTGGGGAGGGCCGCAAGGGGCGCGGATCCCGTCAAGAACCTACTTTGCCGCAGATTCTCCGCGCAACTGTTGCTCGCACCGCCCGAGTGGCAGATGGCACGCGCTATGCTGAATGCACGGGTGAGGAAGGGACGTTCCCCTGGACCGGGGTGCACCTTCAATCGTCGCAAGGGGAGACCGCGCCGATGAACCCGCGTAACTACGTGGATCTGAAAGAAGGGGGCCGCAACCTCCAGCCCACGTACTACTTCATGATCAACTGTCTCCTGTATTCCCGCATGGAGACGGGCCTGGTCTCGAACCAGGACTTCTACGACGAAGACGTCAACGTCTACCTGGCGCACCTCCTCCACTCGTTCATCAATCCGGACTACGTGGAGCAGTCGCGCAAGTACCTCTCCAAGTACGACGCCGACGTCTTCAAGCGTCTTGCGAACTCGACCGACGCGCGCCTGAAGTACGCAATCTACAAGACGAACGCCGACTTCCTCCTGGTTTCGATCGGGATCTTCGACAATCCGCTCGCGCCGACGTCCTCGTCGGGCCGGGCCAAGGCGCCGCCGTCCGAAGAGGCGTACATCGGGCGCGGGAAGACCTACTACCACTTCGCCTACACCTACAGCCAGCAGATCCACCGCAAGAATCAGGGCGTGTCGGAGGTGCTCGAGAAGCTGTCGGTGGGCTTCGAGAAGTACATCAAGATCCTGTCGCACATGCGGGGCGAGTACCTCGACCTGGTGCAGCGCTTCTCCGAGGGCGAGGTCTATCACCTCGAGCGCGCGGTCAACGAATCCGCGCGCCAGGAGCGCATCAAGGCGAAGCAGGACCAGCTGCTCGAGCTCTACACCCAGTGGCAGCACGAGCCGACGGCGGAAATCGAGGAGGACGTCAGGCGGCTGGTGGGAGAAATCCAGGAGCTCTCACCATCGTTCCGCTTCAGCCTGCCGCGCACCGGCGGGTCGGCGCGGCGCCGTTCGGAAGCGGCGGCGGCAGACACGGAGGCTCCGGTCTCCGGGGGTCCGACCGAGCCCGCGCCGGGCGTGACGCCGCCCTCCTCTTCCGCCCCTCCGACGGCGGCTGCGAATCGCGCCACCACGCCGACCGACGCGACGGCGACCGGCGTGGCGCCCGCACCGCGAAAGAAGAAGGGCCCGAAGGCGGTCAAGCCGCCGGACACGGACGCCCGACCCGGAGGCGCGAGCCCCAACTAAGACTCAGGACACCCCCTCACCGACACCGAACCCGGCGAATCCCGGCCCCGCGAAGTT
>JBOHUC010000041.1:0-14141 GCA_050733935.1 Candidatus Eiseniibacteriota bacterium
GTCTACATCCGTCCCACGCCGCCTCCCGTCGCGAAGCCTCCCGTCGAGGAGCGCGTGCCGCTCGCGACCGGCAAGCCCGTGACCAAGAAGGACCAGAAGCACTTCGAGGAGCGCCTGCTCCAGGAGCGCGGACGTCTCTTGAAGGAGCTCGGTTATCTCGAGGCGAACGTGCTCAAGCAGAACCAGCGCGATTCCTCCGGAGATCTCTCCGGATACTCGTTCCACATGGCCGATCTCGGAACGGACGCCATGGAGCGCGAAAAAGCGTTCCTCTTCGCGTCGGCGGAAGGGCGCGCGCTGTACGACGTGGACGAAGCGCTCCGTCGTCTGTACAGCGACAACTACGGAAACTGCGAATCGTGCGGCCAACCGATCGCACGCGAGCGGCTCGAGGTCGTTCCGCATGCGCGGCTGTGCGTGCGCTGCAAGGAGCGTGAAGAGAAGGCCGGCCGCTCCAAGGCGCGCTGATCGTCTTGCGCCATAACCCCCTTCGGGAGCCCACGTTCTGGGCTGTGTGGGCAACGGCCGCGGCCGTGTTCGCGCTCGATCGCGTGACCAAGGCCTGGGCGGTCGAGACGATCGCGCCCATTCACAGCCGACCGTTCCTCGACGACTGGGTCCGGTTCACGTTCGTCCGCAACCCGGGAGTCGCGTTCGGCCTCGGGGCGGGCCACGCTCTGCCGTTCGCCGCCATCACGATCGGGGCGCTCGTGCTCGTGCTCGTCCTCGCGCTCTCGTCGAAGAGCCGCACGTGGCCGCGCAGCCTGGCCCTCGGCCTGATCGTGGGCGGCGCGTGCGGGAATCTGCTCGACCGGCTGCGCTGGGGCTCGGTCATCGACTTCATCGACTTCGGATACCGGCACAACTGGTGGCCGGTGTTCAACGCCGCGGACTCCGCGATCACGATCGGCGTGATCACCTACGCGTGGACGCTCCTGTTCGCGCACGAGACCCGCTCCGATGCGCCGGAGGAAGCTCCCGCCCGTGACCCCGACTCGACGACCGACAACCGCACCGACTCATTCGTATCGAGTCCTCCCGGAGGATCAGGGACAGCGACTTGACCGCGTGCTCGCGCGCGCCTGGCCCGCGCTCACGCGAACGCGCATTCAGGGGCTCCTCGAACACGGTCACGTGACGGTGGACGGCGCTCCGGCACGCGGGAAGGAGAAAGCGCGTCCCGGGGCTGTCGTCGAAGCGCACGTGCCGCCCCCCGAGCCGTCGCCACTCACTCCCGAGCCGCGCGCGCTTTCGATCGTGTTCGAGGACGAGCACCTGATCGTGCTCGACAAACCGGCCGGGCTCGTCGTCCATCCGGGAGCGGGCGTGCGACACGGCACGCTCGTGCATGCGCTCCTTGCGCACGCGCCGGCGATCGAGGGCGTGGGCGGCGTGCAGCGTCCCGGCCTCGTGCACCGCCTCGACAAGGACACGAGCGGACTCCTCGTGGTCGCGAAGACCGACGCGGCCTTCCGGGCGCTCGTGCGCGCACTCGCGGAACGAAGGATCCGAAGGCATTACCTGGCCCTCGTGTGGGGCGTGCCGCGTTCCCGGGAAGGCCGCATCGAGGCCGCGGTCGGGCGGGATCCCCGCGAGCGGAAGCGCATGGCGGTGCGGCCGGCCGGAGCCACGGGCGCCCGCTCCGCGGCCACACGCTACCGCGTTCTCGCGGAGCTTCCGACCGGTGCGGCGCGGCCGCGGTTTGCGTTCATCGAAGCCGAGCTCGAGACCGGCCGCACCCACCAGATCCGGGTGCATTTGAGCCATCATGGACATCCGGTCGTGGGAGATGCGCTGTACGGGGGCGGCGCCAAAAAGGCCTTGAGCCTCCCGCCCGACGACCGTAAACTCGCGAACCGTCTGGTGGCAGAGATCGGGCGGCAGGCGTTGCACGCAGCAAAGCTCGAGTTCGACCACCCCATTCACGGCGGTGCGCTCGAGTTTCGCGCTCCGCTCCCCGAAGCGATGGCCCGGGCGCTGGACGTGCTCGGGCTTTTGAACCGCCCCGCATGTCCGTGAGCGCGTCCCGCCCCTTGGACGCGTGACGGCCCCTCGGGCCCCGGCTGTGGAGGATCTCCCCCTGTGAACACCGACACTCCACAGACCGAAACCATTCAGCTCACCATTCCGAGCCGTCTCGAGCTGCTCCCGCTCGTCGACCAACTCGCCTCGGGAATCAGCGAACGTCTGGAATTCGACGACGAGAGCCGCATGCAGATCTCGATCTCGGTCATGGAGGCCGGCACGAATGCGATCCAGCACGGCAATCGCGTCGACCCCGGCAAACGCGTGGATCTCGTCTTCCTGCTTCACCCCGACCGGCTCGAAGTCATCGTGAAGGACAAGGGGCCGGGCTTCGATCTCTCGAAGATCCTCAAGGACATCACCTCGCCCGAACACTTGCTCGATCTCCGCGGCCGCGGCATCTACATGATGCGAAACTGCATGGACAAGGTGGACTTCGAGTTCGGTCCCGACGGCACGACCGTGCGCATGATGAAGTCGCGGCCGAAGGCCTCGGCCAACGGGAGCAAGAGCGCGGCCTGAACGGGGCCCTCGCGTTCGTGGGACGTATCCTCGCAGTGGACTGGGGCGGAAAGCGGCTCGGCCTCGCGCTTTCGGATCCGCTCGACCTCACCGCACAACCGCTCGACACGATCCAGCTGACCGCACCGACGGACGCGGCCGGCGCGATCGCGCGCGCCGTCGCGGAGCACGAGGTCACGCGCATCGTCCTGGGTCTCCCGCTCGAGCTCTCGGGAAAGACGGGCGAGGCCGCACGTGCCGTGCTCGATCTCAAGGCCGAGCTCGAGCGCACGCTCGCCGTGCCGGTCGAGACGTGGGACGAGCGCTTCACGAGTGCGCTCGCCGAACAATCCCTGCGTGAAGAAGGCGTTCGCACGTCGCACCGGAAGGGGGGCGGGCGGGAGCGGGCGCGAGCCCGCACCGAGGACAAGGCACGGGTCGATCGGCGGGCCGCGATCCTCCTCCTTCAGTCGTGGCTCGATGCGCGCCGCGCGCGCTCGGACCGTTCCGAAGACCGTTCGGGAGAGCCGTCGTGAGCCGCCGGCCGTCGCGCTTTCGTCCGCGGCAGCTCCTGTACGTGATCGTGCCGCTCGTCCTCCTCTTCGTCGCACGCGACGTGTTCTTCCCGAGCGGTTTCACGCGCAGCAAGGAAGTGCGAACCGTGTTCGTCAGGCCCGGGGCGACGATCGACGAGATCGCGCGGGATCTCGTCCAGGCGGAGCTCCTCAAGAGCCCGTTCGCGTTCTCGATCCTCGCGCGCCTCACGGGGACCGATCGCAAGCTCAAGGCGGGCCAGTACGCGTTTCACCGCGGCGACTCGGTGCTCGCGATCCTGACCGGGCTCGTGCGCGGCATGGGCGGGCAGGATCTCCTCACGGTTCCGGAAGGGAGGACCGCGCGCGACATCGCGGATCTTCTGTTCGAGCGTCTCGGCACGGATCCCGAGCTCTTTCTGGCGGCGGTCGCCGACAGCGCGCTGCGCGCCGAGTTCAACGCGCCCGGCGCCACGCTCGAGGGCTACCTGTTCCCCGACACGTATGCGTTCCTGCCCACGACGTCGCCGACCGTGATCGTCCGCACCATGGCGGGGAAGGCGCGGCGCGTGCTCGACGAGGAGCTCGCGCGCGGCGGACCGATCGCGCTCGAGCTCACGCCGCACGAGATCCTCACGCTCGCATCGATCGTCGAGGCCGAGGCCATGGTCGCGGCCGAGCGTCCGCGGATCGCCGCCGTGTACCTCAATCGCCTCCGGCGGGGGATGCTGCTTCAGGCCGATCCCACGGTCGCGTACGCGCTGGGCGGTCATCGCATGCGCATCTATTATTCGGACCTGAGGGTGCAGAGCCCGTACAATACGTACCTGCACCCCGGGCTTCCGCCGGGACCGATCGGAAACCCCGGACGATCGAGCCTCCAGGCGGTCTTGAACCCCACGCCGGGAAGTCGGGAACTGTTCTTCGTCGCGCGCGGCAACGGCACCCACATCTTCACGGAGACCGGGGAAGCGCATCTCAAGGCAGTGGCGCAGGTGCGAGCGAGTCGCGCGGTCGCCGACACGCTCGGACCTCCGTTGCCGGCCGACACGACGGGAGCCGCGCGGCCTGGAGCGGACGCGGGGCCGGCCTCGGGTGCGACTCCCCCGGGCGCCGGCGAGACTCGCACGGCCGACAGCGGCCAGGAGGACGGATGAGCGTGTTTCCGGATCGCGAGTCGCGGCTGCGCGCCCGTTTGCGCGCACTCGGCTCGTGCATCGTCGCCTACTCGGGCGGCGTGGACTCGAGCGTCGTGCTCGCGGTCGCGCGCGAAGAGCTGGGCGAGCGGGCGCTCGCCGTGATCGGGCAGTCCGCGACCTACGCGGAGAGCGAGCTCGCGCTCGCGCTCGCGCAGGCCCGCACGCTGGGTCTCGAGCCGCGCGTCGTGCGCACGGCGGAGCTCGACGATCCGCGCTTCGCGAACAATCCGGTCAACCGTTGCTACTTCTGCAAGGGCGAGCTGTTCGGCGTGCTCGCCGCCGTCGCGCGCGAGGAGGGGTTCGCCGCCGTCGTGGACGGCACGAACGCGGACGACCTGGGAGACTTCCGTCCGGGAACGCGCGCCGCTGAGGAGCACGGCGTGATCTCACCGCTCGCCGAATGCGGGTTCACGAAGGCCGACGTGCGGCGTCTCGCAGCACGGCTCGGCCTTCCGTCGGCCGACAAGCCCGCGATGCCCTGCCTGTCTTCGCGCTTCCCGTACGGTGCCGTGATCACGCCCGAGAAGCTGACGCGGGTCGAGCGCGCGGAAGCGTGGCTGCGGGCGCGCGGCTTTCGCGAAGTGCGCGTGCGTCACCACGAACGCATGGCGCGCGTCGAGGTCGCGACGGCGGAGCTTCCGCGACTCGTGGCCGAGCCTCTGCGCACGGAGTGCGTGCACGCGCTCATGGCCTTCGGGTACTCGGAGGTCGTGATCGATCCTGCCGGTTTCCGTTCCGGGAGCCTCAATGAAGGGCTCCCCGTGTCCGTCCGACGGGCCGCTGCGAGCGGCTCCGAGCCGATTCCCGCCTCCTTGAACCGTTAGCCCCGGAGCGTACGAACGAAAATGCCATCCGACCGGAAATCCCAGGACAAGCGCGCGAAGACGAGCGCATCGCAGCGTCCGGCCGCCGGGTCTTCACGAACGCCGGCGAGCGCCTCGAGCCGCGGTCCGGCCGGCCGCGTGAACCCGCAGGTGCGCCGCGCACTGCACGGCGAAGCCGTGAAGCACGAGCCGTTGCTTGCGTTTGGGAGGACGAACTACCTGCTCATGGGAGGCGGGATTCTTGCGGCCGTGATCGGATTCCTGTTCCTGAGCCGGGGGGACATCTCGCTCGCCCCGGTCCTGATCGTCCTCGGATACTGCGGGCTCATTCCGCTCGGAATCGAGCTCAGCCGGCGGCGGCCGGCCCGGTCGCAGGAGCCCAGGCGGGGGGCGAATAGCTCAGCCGGCTAGAGCGCTTGCCTTACAAGCAAGAGGTCACAGGTTCGATCCCTGTTTCGCCCATTCCCCGCCCGCCCCGGACCCTCCCAAGGACGGACAAGTGATTGTCCAATCGGTTCTTGGGTTGCGCCGTCAATCGGAATCGAACCCCGCCCGGGCCCGCCGGGGCGCCCCGGACCCCGCCGGAAGCGGGGAAAAAGGCCTCCGGAAGCCCCCCCAACCCGATTCCCCGATCCCGCCCCCGAGAAGAGGCCGGAATTCTGTTAAAGAAAAGTTCGGAACCAGCCGTCGGGATGGGGTGTTTGACAGCGATGCAGGGCTCCGAAGCGTCGCAGCGACCGAGTTTTCGGGGTTGACAGAGGGGGGCTAGGCTGGTAGCCTTCTTCGCGTTACACGGTGTGTCCCTCCCCAGTCACGCCGTCCCGATTGTCGGAGCTAAAAGAGATCATTCAAAGCAGTTCAGCATTTTTCGTAGACTTGATACGCGTTGTTCGAAAGGGGGTGTCCGAGCCACTCATAAGCCACAGACCGCAGCCTGCGCTCGCTTGCGTTACGGTGACCGGAGTTTCCTTCGAGGAGGTTCATGCAATGACTGGATTGGTTCGGAAGGCTCTCACCATCGCCGCCGGTTTGGCGGTCGTGGCGACGGTGGCTTCGGCCGGCGTCCCGGATCCGCGCAACTCGACGACCGAAGCGGTGATCGTCGGTAACGTCACCGGCAATCCGCTCGGCGCTCCCGGAGACCTGGGCACGTCGGCTGTCGGCGGCTTTGAAGTCATCGTGCGGGACATCAACAACACCGCACTCATCGGCCGTCCTGTGACGCTCGATTTCGCGTCGGCCGCCAACGTCCGCCTGTTCAACTCGATCGGCGGAGGCATCACGATCAACTGCGCCGCAAAGACGCTCACCAAGCCGACGGACGGCACGGGCCTCGCGCTCTTCGCCGCCAAGATCGGTGGCTTCGCGAACACGGATGTCGTCGAGGTTTCGGCCGACGGCGTCGCGCTCGCGAACGTGAAGGCGCGCTCGACGGACATCGATCATCTCGATGGCACGACGGGTCTGGGCGACTTCGGCCTGTTCGCCAACAACTTCCTGAACGTCCCGTCCGCTCCCGAGAGCGACTTCAACGTCGACGGAACGACGGGCCTGGGCGACCTGGGGATCTTTGCGGTCGAGTTCCTCGCGGCGGTTTCGGCGGCTTATTGCCCGTAGTCACGCCGCGGCCTTCTGGGGCGGCGACGTGGTGAGGACCCGTGCGGGGGCACTTGCCCCCGCACCGGGACTCGGCCCCGATGGAGTGTGGCCCTCTTTAGATTCTCCGTAGGGATGCTGGGTGCTGTTTGGAACCTTCAGATTTCGAATCGACAAAGGAGGTGAGGCGGTCAGTTCTGAGGCGTTCGAAGGTTGCGATTCGTTATTGTGTTCAACCTGTTACCCCCAACAGCATGCTCAACCCCCCCCGTCATAGGGATCTGGGTTTGGAGGCTCCAATGAAGGTCACTCGCATCCTTGCTTCGCTCCTCTTCCTTGCGGCTGCGGCCAGCACGGCTTCTGCCGTTCCGGCAGTTCGCATGTCGTGGGACAACTGCACGCCTCTCGTGGTCAATAAGGACGTGGCTCCTGGGACAATCGCCGGCCTGTACGGCTCGGTCGTCGGCCAGGAACTTCCGCACCAGGGCTACGAAGTGTGGCTGCTCCTCGGCGGCGGCGGCCCGATTGCCGATGCGTGGCGCTTTGACAGCGATGGCTGCCAGACTCCGGCGGGCATTGCGCTCGACCACACCGCTCCCACGGCGGTCTCGAAGACCTGCCCGTCGTTCCAGGGCCTCCTGGCGTCGGTTCAGGTGAAGACCTACGACTACGATCCGAGCACGGGCAAGGCCCGCGCCGTGGTCGCGAACGCCTATCCGGCCGGCATCCTGAATCCGGTTCTCACGCAGCGCTACTTCCTCATGCGCGCGAACTTCGACCACACGTTCTCGGTCAATGGTCCGACCAACCCCGGCGTGGATTGCGGTGGCCTCGAGCGCGGAGTGTGCGTTCACGTGACGCGCGCCAACTGGCTCGACCTGGCTGGCATCACGATTCCGTTCGCGCTGGAAAACGAGTTCGTCACGGCTCGCGATCCGGCGAACGACACGCGCTGCCCGGGTGCGACGCCCGTCGAAACAAAGACCTGGGGCCAGATCAAGGACGCCTACAGAAACTAGTTGGCGCTTCTCGCAGAGCCTCAAAACGGGGGGCGACCCAGGTCGCCCCTCGTTCCTTTTTTGGGCGTGTGCCCGACGGGTCTGGATCGCCGGCCGCCCCGACGAGGCCGGATCGGGGATCACCGGCCGTCGGCCAGGGTTGGGCCGCACGTCTTCCCGAACCGGCCGATCCGTAGCCAGCCCCCGCGGTGTCTCGACACGCGTGACCACGCTCCGGCCGAGAGATCCAGCGAGGCCTGAATCTTGCTTTCGAACGGTGGGCCGTGCCCCGAAGCCTGGGGACGGCTGTGCCCCTCTCCCGGGTAGCCCGCGCCGTCTGTTCGCCAGCCGGAACCGTGTGGCGCATAAGGGATAAATGTTCCGGGGGCGTAAAATTCCAGTTGCCTGAAATCCATGCAGAGACCTACTCTCTGCGTACGGTTTCACAATCCAGATCAGCGGGTTACCGGACGGACGGTACCGGAGCTCGACGAGCGGGACGAACCGTTCCGCGGCTACCTTCAGGAGGGATCCATGCGGAAACTGCTAACAAGTCTGGTACTGCTGGGCGCCCTGGGGGTGGTCCACCAGGCGCACGCCGCAATCGGGACGGTCGACGCGTCGTGGGATGCTTGCGCGCCCATCGTCGTGGACAAGACGACGACCGTCGCCGGGCCCGTCGGTCTCGTGATCTCGATCCTCGGGCATGACGAATTCCATCAGGGCTACGAAGTCTGGGGCATCCTGGGGACCGCGGCCCGGACCACTCCGGACGCGTGGGCGTTCGATGCGGCAGGGTGTCAGACGCCCGCCGGCATCACGATCGACCACCTCTCGCCGGTCGCGCTGAGCAAGACCTGCCCGTCTTTCCAGGGCAACGCCGCGTCTGTCCAGATCAAGGCGTACGACACCGGAGCGGGGTCGGGTGACCTGCAGTACGATCCGAATCTGCGTCGGCTCGTTCTGGCGAACGCATACCCGGCGGGCATTTCGACGTCCCTTGCGACGCAGCGCTACTTCCTTGCCCGCTTCCTGTTCGACCATTCGTTCTCGGTCCCCGGGCCCGGGACTCCGGGTGTCGATTGCGGCGGGTACGAGAACGCAATCTGCTTCACGATGCTCGGCGGAAGCGAACCCGGATCCGTCGCGACAGGCAAGTGGTGGGCGAAGGTGAACTATCTCGATCAGGCGGGTGCTACGCGTGAACTCCCGGTCGGAAATAGGATCGCCACGTTCAACAACGCAGGGAACCCCATGGGCTGCGCGGCCGTGCCCGCGGTGAACAAGACCTGGGGACAGATCAAGAGCCAGTACCGGAACTAGCTTCGGATCCACTCCTGAGGTTCCGATTGGATGGGGCGGCGCTCCGGCGCCGCCCCTTGTTTTTCATGACGGCAGTCAGCCCAGATCAGCGATTTACCGGACGGACGGACCATGCGGAAACTGCGAACAAGTCTGTTACTTCTGGGCGCCCTGGCGGCCGTCCACCAGGCGCACGCCGCGATCGGGACGGTCGACATGTCGTGGGATGCTTGCACCCCGATCGTCGTCGACAAGACGACGACCGCCGCCGCGCCCGTCGGTCTCGTGATCTCGATCCTCGGGCATGACGAATTCCATCAGGGCTACGAGGTCTGGGGCGTCATGGGGACCGCGGCCCGCACCACGCCGGACGCGTGGGCGTTCGATGCCGCCGGCTGCCAGACACCGGCTCGGATCACGATCGAGCACCTCACGCCAGTCGCGCTGAGCAAGACCTGCCCGTCGTTTCAGGGGGCCGCCGCTTCCATTCAGGTCAAGACGTTCGATGCCGGGGCGGGGACGGGCGACCTGAATCTCGATCCGAACTTGCGGCGCTTCGTGCTGGCGAACGCGTACCCGTCCGGCATCTCGACCTCAGTCGCGTCGCAGCGCTACTTCCTCGCCCGCTTTCTGTTCGATCACTCGATCTCGGTCGTGGGTCCGGGGACTCCGGGGGTCGATTGCGGTGGGCTCGAAAGCGCGTTGTGCTTGTGGCTCCCCTTGCCGGGGGTTCTCCGGGTCAACTGGCGACGGGTTCGCCCTGGGCGAAGGCGAACTATCTCGATCAGGCGGGCATCACACGGCAGTTCGGTGTCGGCCAAGGCTACGTTACATTCAACAACGTGGGGAACGCCATGGGTTGCCCTGCCGTGCCCGCGGTGAACAAGACCTGGGGACAGATCAAGAGCCAGTATCGGCAGTAGGCCTGGAGCTCAGTGAGGCTTAGTGCTCAGCGAGGCCTGGAGCTCAATGGTCCCCGAGGTACGGCGTGATCCGATCCGCGAACACCTGCACGTGGGCCCCGTCGCGGAGCCGCGCGAGGTTCTCGTTCAGGATCCGCTCTCCCTCGACGATCCGGTAGTCGCGCACCGCCCAGTCCCGTGCCAGATCGAAGGTTCGCTTGATTCCGGGATAGGAGCGGTCGATCCGCCAGATGACCCAGCCTTCCGGCGTGCGCTCCGGTCCTCCGAGCTGCCCGGACGCGGTGGCGAACATGGCGTCCTCGAGTCCCGCGTTCGGATTCGTGCCGCGAACGATCGTTCCCGCCCGCCCACCCTCCGCGCCCGTTTCCCCGTGCATCGAATACTCCCGCGCAAGGTCCTCGAACTTCTCCCCGGCGCGGATGCGCGCGAGCAGCGAATCGGCGAGGGGTTTCCGATCCACCATCAGGATGTGCGCCTCGATCGTAGGCTTGTCGTCGTATCGTTCGCGGTCCTTCTCGTAGAAGGCGCGAATGCGCGCCTCGTCCATGGGGACCTTCGCCTGAATCTCGTCCCGGTAGTAGTGGTCGAGCGCGAAGCTTTCGCGCCGACGGGCGAGCGTCGCAACGACCACTGAATCACGCTCGAGCCCCATCTTTCGCGCCCGACGCACGAGCTCGGGCGCGAGCAGCGGCCGGTCGACCGCGGCTTCGAGCGCGGCGCGGTTTCTGACCTCCGGTCGCGAGAGGCCTGGCTGGTAGCCCCAGAAATCGAGATAGCCACCGATCGTCATCGGGCGACCTTGCAGGAACGCGAGCACGCGGCTCGTATCGGCCGGATCGAACCGAGGCAGGGGAATGGTCGCCCGGAAGGTGGGGATCCCGCTCAGGCTGTCGGTCGAGGTCCGGGGCGGAATCTCGAGGTGTCTCGCGAGCAAGAGCTCCATGGCGGGCTCCTCGTACCTCACCACGATCTCGCTCTTGACCTGGGCCCGGTAGCGCTCCCTCAGCTCGGCCAGACGCTTCGAGCGGAACACCCGCTCGAGCTCGACCGTATCGTCGACGTCGATGGGGGCGATCCGGACCTGGAAGCGACGCACCTGGATGGCCGTGGAGTGTCCGGCGAACGAATAGACCTCGCTCAACTGGCCCGGACGCATGCGCCAGATGATGCGCGCGAGCGTGTCGGGAATCGCCTCGGCCGCCACGAAGCGCATCGAGTCGGCCGTGGGGGCCTTCGGCCCCCCGGCCGCGATGGCCCGATCGAGCGCGGCAATCGGCGTTCCGGACGCGAGCCGGACGCGCCAGGCGCGGGCACTCGCGCTGTCCGGGAAAGTGACGAAACGGATCTCGGCGAGCTCGCCGTTCTGGCGCCGGATGAGGTCGAGGTCCTGCGGAGCGGGGGGCGGCTCCTGGGCCTCGAGGTGCCGCAGGAGCGCGTTCTGAAGCTGCAGATCGACCGTGCGCAGATAGTCAAGCGTCTCCGCCGCGGTCATCGTGAACGGGCGCGCCAGCGCCTCTCGTGCGAGGAGCTTCCGATCCACGATCCGGGTGAGGAACTCGAGGCGGGCCGGGATCGGATCCCCTTCCGGTCGCTGGACGGGCAGGGTCCCGCCCCAGGCACGTGCGAACTCGGAGGGATAGACGGAGCCGCCGTCGAAGATCGCGAGCACCGAATCGTCCGGCGCAGGACGGGCTGCGGAGGCGGCTCCGACCGGTGATGCGCCGGCGACGCAGAGGAGCAAGCCGAAAAACACCATTCTCATAGCGACGTTCCCGATTGGTTGATCTCGTTGTAGGCCTGCCGGAGCGCGTCCTTGTCTGCGACCCGACTTTCGCCCTGGTTCAGAAGAAGCAGCGCTTCGTTCTTCCGGCCGAGCTGGGCAAGCGCCCGCGCCCGGTACAGATAACCGCCCGCCTCATCCGGCCTGAGCTCGATCGCCTGCGCGAAATACTCGAGCCCCTGGTCCGGCTGCGCGCTCCTCATCGAGAGAATGCCGAGATTGCAGTACGCCTGATAGCGGTCGTCGTTCCCCGCATCGCGCAGCGCGGTGAGGAGGAGCGTGCGCGCCGCGCTCAGGCTGTCCATGCGCATGTACACGCGCGCGCGCTCGATGAGCGCGGGCGGGTATCCGGGACGCTCGCCCAGGAGCTGGTCGAGCATGGCCTGCGCCCCGAGGAGGTCGTTCTTCGTGAGCAGCTCGCGGACCTGCGCGATCCTGAGCCCCAGGTCGCGGTCCTTCGCGGCTTTCTCGATCTCGGCGAGCAGGGCCGCGCTCTGCACGGGGTCCTTCGTCACGAGCGCCCCGATCCAGCGATTGGCGGCCGAGAGGTTGCTGCGCGCCAGAAGCGACCGGCCGATCTCGAGCGCGAGCGCTTCGGGTGCGATCCCGGTCACCCACGAGCCGAGCTGGGTGAGCGGGTCCTGGTCCCACAACGTGCGCTCCGAGAACGGAAGCTCGGACGGCAGCACCGTGTAGAAGTCGCGCGGGGCCCGGTACTCGACGAACGGGCGGTCGTCCGTGTTGAGCGGCGCCTCCGGGAGCTTCGCGACCAGGTCGGCGAGCGATCCCTGGTGATACGACAGGAGGTCCGCGGGATTCTTGACGCCGGCGCGCGCAAGATCGGTCGCGACTTCCGGCCGCATCATGCGCTCGCGGATCCGGTTGTAATCGACCGGCGCATTGCCCGCCGGCAGGACGAGCAGGATGTCGCGCTGCGAGAGGAACACCTGTCCGTCCGGGAAGGCCGAGTGAATGCTCCTCACGAGCGAGGCGAGCGTCTGGCCCGACATCTCGTAGAACTGCATCCACTGGCAGAAGACGCCGTCCGGCGCGAGGCGGTTTCGGACCATCCGGTAGAAGTCCGCGGTGAACAGGTTGTTCACGCCCGCGAGCCAAGGGTTCGACGGCTCCGAGATGATCACGTCGTATTTCACGGGCGCGTGCATGATGAACGCCCGGCCGTCCTCGACGTGGACCTTGACCCGCGGATCGTCGAACGGGTCGCCGTTGTAGGGCGCGAACCACTTGTTCGCGTTGAGCACGGCGGGCTCGATCTCGACCAGGTCGAGGCTTCGGACCGGATGGGTGAGCGCTGCCCCGACCGTGACCCCCGAGCCGAAGCCGACGACCAGCACGCGCGCCGAATCGGGCGCCCAGAACATCGGAAGCTGCCCGGAGAGGATCTGCGTGTACATGTCGATGCTCGTGCTGGCATCGGTCTTTCCGTTCACGCGGAGCGCAATGATCGGAATCGCGGTCTTCGTCCGATGCACGGTCACGGTCGCCTGCCGCCCCTCTTCGAACGAAACGAGCTCCTCCCCGGCGAGCCGCTCACGGAGCGCTGACCGCGCGGCCTCGGGCGTCATCGACTGCTCGGCCATCGTGGCGACGAGCGGGCGGAACACGCCCATCGCGAGGAGTCCCCGGTTCCACGGCGGGGCGAAGAACGCGGCCACCACGAAGAGCGCGACGGCGAGTGCCGGTGCGGTGAGCCGGGCGATCGGGGCGCCTTCCGGAATCGTCGAGCCCTTCCGGACCGTGGAGGGCGCATACCACCACGCGATGCAGCCTAAGAGTACGGCGATCGCGCCGACGCCCAGGAGCGTGCCGCGCATGCCGACCAGTCGGACGACCAGGAAGCCCGTGAGAAGCGAGCCCGT
Organism: Candidatus Eiseniibacteriota bacterium; assembly: GCA_050733935.1. Taxonomy (GTDB): domain Bacteria; phylum Eisenbacteria; class RBG-16-71-46; order RBG-16-71-46; family DASYSL01; genus JBOHUC01. Next base: position 13,562 of record JBOHUC010000041.1, read on the forward strand.
GATCGTCCCGAGCGTGTTCCATCCGTAGGCGCGTCCCGTGGTCCGCGCCGGCGTGTCCCCCGCGAACGCCGAGAGCCGTGTGGCCACGGGGAACGTGGCCCCGAACGCGAGGCACGCGGGGAGCATGAACCCGGCGAGGAGAACGCTCTCGCGAATCCAGAGCCAGCCGACGCGGCCGCGCGCCGCCACGACGTCGGTGAGGAGGCTCCACGGAGCATCCACGATGCGGATCGAGCAGTAGAGGATTCCGGCGGCGGCGAGCCACTGGAGGATCGCGAACAGCCGCCACGAGGGTCCGCGGCGCGCGAGCACCGGAACGATGAGCGCCGCCCCCGCGGCGATGCCGATCAGGAACGTCGCGAGCACGAGCGTGAACGAATAGACCGACGAGCCGAGCAGGATCGCCCCCAGGCGCGACCACGCGATCTGGCAGGAGAGCGAGACGGCGCCCGAGAGCGCAAAGAGGGCGAGCAGGAGCCGCGGATGATGCACGGGGATCGCCGTGATCGCATCGGCGCGCGCCCGGGCGGCGTGCGGCGCGCGGGCCGCAGCCTGCTTGTGTGAGGTCGCGGGCTTGCGC
>JBOHUC010000042.1:0-36896 GCA_050733935.1 Candidatus Eiseniibacteriota bacterium
CACGGCTCGGGGACGGCGCGCGGACTCGCACTCGACCTCGGGCTGAGCGGGACCCGGTTTGGCATCCTCGCGAGCTACGGCGTGCAGCACGCGCGCCTCACCGGGGGCGGGACGACCTACGCCCCGAGTCACAGCGCGACGCACTTTCTGGAAGGTGGTCTCACGCTCCACCCGTCGGCCACCGCTTCGATCCGACTCGGAGTGGCTGCCGCGCTCGGGCGGCGAACGACTCCGGTCGATGGCAGCTTCCAGTGGGAAGCCCACAACCTCCTCGACCGGGGTGCGGAGTTCGTGGGTAGCCCGAACCAGGATACGGGGGCGCTCGGGGCGGCCGCGCTTCCCGGTTACCTCCGACTCGACCTCGGAGTACGCAAGCACTGGCACTTCGATCTCGGCGGGCGGGACGTTGCGCTTGGCGTTTTCGGCACGATGACGAATCTCCTCGGCCGCGAGAATGTCCTGACGTACGCACGCGATCCATCGACCGGGCAACGCACCCGAATCCTGATGCGCCCGCGCGCTCCGCTCGTAGTCGGGCTCGACTGGCGGTTCTGAACGGGTCTCGGCCGATTTCCTGTCACAAACGAGAGTCGCCCGCGGTTCCTCTCTTTGAGGAGGGCGCTTGGACGCTCGCGATCCGGCTCACTTCCATGCCCAGTTCACGACGCTGTTCGACGCTCGCTTTCCGGGCCTGTTCCGCTATTTGAACCGGCTGGCGGGCGAGCCGGAACTGGCCGCGGACGTGGCGCAGGAGGCGTTCGTTCGGCTGTATCGGCGCGGGTCCTTTCCCGATGCGCCCGAGGCGTGGCTCGTGACCGTCGCGATGAACCTGCTGCGGAACGAGCTCTCCTCCCGGAGCCGGAGGTCGCGCCTCCTCGGCCCCGTGCGCGGCGAGAACGTCCTCGGGGATCCTCCGCCCCCGCCGGGCGTATCGGAAGCGCACGAATCGACGCGCCGCCGCGTGCGGAGCGTGCTCGACCACTTGAGCGAACGCGACCGAAGTCTCCTTCTACTGCGCGCAGAAGGCTGGTCGTACCGGGAGATCGCAACCGCGCTCGGCCTCCGCGAGACGAGCGTCGGGGTCCTGCTGGCACGTGCGCGACAGGCGTTTCGCAAGGCCTACGGCAGCACCCCTCCGTCCACTGCAAGAGAATGCGAGGAGTCTCCGAATGCAGATTGACGAGGAACGGGACGAAGCTGAGATCGCGGCACTCCTCCGGGTGCTCGACGATCCCGCACCGGCGATCGACGCGGAGGCGATCGCGGCGCGTGCGCGTCGTGCGGACACGGCCGTGGCCCGGAGACCAGGCGCCCGGACGACGGTCCTCCGGTGGGCTGCCGGAGTCCTCGTTGCGGCGGGACTCGCGGGAATCGCGTATGCGATTCCAGGTTCGCCCGTTCGGGAGTGGATGACCCAGGTCCTCCGCCGTCCCACTGTCCCGCCGAGCACGGAAGCTCCGCGGGAATCCGGCCCCGCGGCCCGGCCGGCCGGATCGGGGATCGCTGTTTCACCGGGTGCGAATCTCGTCCTCGAGTTTGTGTCACCGCAGGCTTCCGGGTCGGCTCGTGTGAGTCTCACGTCCGCTCCGGACCTGGTCGTCCGCGCAGTGGACGGGACCGCGAGCTTCACGGCGGACATCGATCGGCTCGTGATCGGGAACGAGGGCTCTGCCGCTTCCTACGAGATTGAAATCCCGCAATCGGCGCCCCGCGTCGAGATTCGCGTCGGCGCCATCCAGGTCTTCCTCAAGGAAGGCGATGTGATCACGCCGGCCCCGGGCGCCCCCTCCCCCGGCCCCTACCTCGTCCCGCTCCAGAAAGCGGGTCCATGAGAGGTCAAGGGACCGCGCGGGCCGGGGTCGCAGGTCCTGCGTTCGAAAGCGCACTGTCGATTTGAACGAGCTTCTGTCCGAGCTCCGAGTCCGGACCGGCTCCGACCTGGACCGCGATCGCTCGAGCCTCGTCCAACGTCGCGCGCGCGGCGGTCGGGTCCCCGTTTCGGAGCTCGAGGAAGACGCGTGTGCAGAGCACGTTCGCGACCTCGGCCGGCGTATCGATCTCGCGGAGGATCTCTTCCGCTCGAGTGAGCGCATCGCGAGCTTCGTCGTTTCGGCCCTGTCGGTGGAGAAGGTCCCCAATCGTTCCAAGGGCGATTCCCTCTCCCCGCAGGTCCCCGATCTCGCGATGGATCGCGAGCGCCGCTTCGAGCAGAGGCCGTCCCTCCTCCAGGCGGCCCGTCAGCAGGGCGATGTTGCCAAGGCTCGAGAGATAGGTGGCCTCGAAGCGTCGGGCGCCCACGTCGCGGAAGATCGCGAGCGCGGCCTCGCAGTGCTGCCGCCCTTCCTCGATGCGGCCCTGATCCACGCGCACGTTGCCCACCTGACCCAGCGCCACGCCCTGCGCGCGCCGGTCACCGGTTTCGCGATGAATCTCGAGGGCGAGCTCGTTGTGTCGCACCGCCTCCTCGAGCTGGCCCTGCTCGCGGAGGAGGATGGCCAGATTGCTCAGGATGACGCCTTCGAACCGGCGATTGCCCACTTCCCGATGGATGGCGAGCGCGGCTTCCATGCGACCGCGGCTCTCCTCGATACGGCTCTGGTCGAGAGCCACCGTACCGAGGTAGCCCGTGAAAACGCCTTCGAGGCGCCGGTCGCCGAGCTCCTGGTGAATCGCCAGCGCCGCCTCGAAGTGCGCGCGTGCGTCGTCCAGGTGCGCGCGCTCGGCGTGCAGGATGCCGAGCGAACCGAGGACCATCCCCTCGATCCGTCGCGCTCCTTCCGCACGCGCGATCTCGAGCGCTTCCTCCCAGTGCGGGAGAGCCTCGTCCATTCGCCCGGAAAGCCTCTCGGACATTCCGAGCGCCCACAGGACGTCGGCCTTGTCCGCGCGGTCGAGAGTGAGACCGCTCAACACCTCTCTCCCGAGCTGAATGGCAGCATCGAATGGGCCCCGAAGCGCGAGCACCTCTACCGTCGCCCGGTACGTGGGAACGGCCGTGCGGGCGTCTCCGCGCGCGAGGGCACGCCGGCACGCCGCCGTGAGATTCTCCACCTCGCGCTCGGCTCGGCGTCGCCGCGCGGTCCCACCGTGACGGTCCAGCGCGTCGATCGCCTCGTTCGCGCCAAAGCGTGCACACCAGGCTCCGTGCCGCTCCTCGGCAAGTCGTTGGACGCCCGACTCGCGCTCCCCGAGCCGCGTGCGCGCGTACTCCTGAAGGCTCACGTACATGCCGAAGCGAACTTCGGGCAGGGCCTCGCCCGGCCCCGCGCCGGGAACCCAGGTTCTAAGGAGGCTCTTGTCCACGAGCGATTGAAGGACGTCGAGAACCCCGCGCGCCTCTTCCCACGGGCGGAGATCGAGCACCGCCTGCGCGGCCTCGAGCGTGAATCCGCCCTCGAAGATCGAGCACTGCGACCACGCGGCCTGCTCGACCGGAGTGAGCGGCTCCCACGAGCCGTCGATCGCACCGGCGAGCGTCTCATGCCGGGCGCTCCGTCCGCCTGTGAGGAGCTGGAATCGATTTCGCATCTGGGACGCAATCTCGAGAGCGCTCATCACCCGCATGCGCGAGGCGGCGAGCTCGATCGCAAGCGGCATCCCTTCGACGAGCCGCACGATCTCCCGCGCCGCTTCGGCCTCTCCACCGACGAGCTCGTGCGCGGGCCGGAGGCCGCGCGCACGCGTCCGGAACAACTCCACGCCGGTCTCCTCCGCCAAGGGCTCCACCGGCTGCACGCGCTCGAGGTTCAGGTTCAGGCGTTCGCGACTGGTCACGACGAAGCGGGCGTCCGGCGCCTGCTCGAGCCACCGACCGAGCGTTTCCGCCGCGTGGGACGTCACCCGTTCGAAGTTGTCGAGGATCAGAAGGCAGCGACCACGCCCGGCGATCGCGTGACCGAGCTGCCCGATCGCATCGCCCCGGCCAATCGGAATCGCGAGCGCGCCGGCGACGGCGGAGAGGATTCCGTGCACGTCCCGCGCGTCCGTGAGATCACAGAACCAGACTCCGCCGGGCCACGCGCCATGACCCTTCCATCCGTGTCGCACGGCGAGCCGGGTCTTCCCCATTCCTCCCGGGCCGAGCAGGGTCACAAGACGCGAGTCCGCGGCCAGACTGCTCTCGAGGGTCTCGAGATCCGCCTCCCGGCCCACGAACGGATCCCGTTCGGCGGGAAGCGAACGACGGCTGTCGGGAATGTGCTCGACCGCCTCGACGGGAGTCGCGGGCCTTCGTCCATTGAGCGCTTCCGCGACGTCTTCCGCACGCCGGAACCGCCGTCGTGGATCGGGAGCGAGACAGCGGCGGATGACCGCGTCCCAGCGCTCGTCGAGCGTCGAGGGTGCGCGATCATGCCTCTGCCCCGTCGTGCCGGGAGGCAGCGTGCCGGTCACCATCTCATGGAGCACGACGCCGAGCGCGTAGATGTCCGCCGCGGGGCCGACCTCCTCTCCGCGCACCTGCTCGGGCGCCATGTAGGCCGGCGTTCCGATGATCGGCGCGGGTCCCCCCTCCGAATCCGTGCGCTCGACTCGTGCCGTCCAGCGTGCCGTGCCGAAGTCGGTCACGACGGCCGTCTCCGCCGGCTCGCTGCCATCCGGGTCGACGAGCATGATGTTGCCGGGTTTGAAGTCGCGGTGGACGACGCCCGCCTGATGCGCCGCGCCGAGTCCTGCCGCCATCTGTTGCGCGAGGTGCAAAGCGCGATCCGGCGGAATCCGGCCCTCGACCCTCAGCCGGTCCGAGAGAGTCGCGCCGTGGAGGCGCTCCATGGTGAGGAACCACACCGCTTCGTCCGCCTCGCCGTGTCGATCGAGGTCGTACACGCGGCAGACGTTCGGGTGCCACACCGCGCGGGCGAGCAGGCCCTCGAGCCGCAGTCGCTCGAGGGATTCGTCCTTGTCGTCCGCATGGCGCAGGGTCTTGAGCGCGACGGTGATCCCGAGCGCTTCGTCGCGGGCTTCGTAGACTTCGCCCATCCCTCCCCGTCCGAGGAGAGCCTGAACGAGATAGCGGTCCGCGATTCGATCGCCGGGGACGAAGCGTGCCGGCTCGGTGTCCGCGAGGGCGTTGAGCCAGGACGTCGGGAGCTCGTCCACGACCGGGGCTTCAAGGAGGGAGATCACTTCGTCGAACAGATCGCGCTCGCGACCGCACGCCGTTTCCAGGAAGGACCTGCGTCCGCTCTCGGGCCGTTCGAGAGCCTGCTCGATCAGGGACTGGATGCGCTCCCAGCGCGCGGGGTCTTCCCGGCTCACGAGCGGCCCGCCAGCTCGCGTCCGAGCCACAGACGCACGAGGCTCCAGTCACGTTTCGCTGTGCCCGGGGAGACCTCGAGCACCGCCGCGGTCTCCTCGATCGTCATGCCACCGAAGAATCGGCATTCGACAACGCGCGCATGGCGTGGGTTCACGGCCGCGAGCCGTTCGAGCGCGGCATCGAGTGCGAGGATCCGGTCGGCCTCGTCGACCGGCAGGCCGCCCGCTTCCTCGACGGACAGATTCGCCGCAGTCTCGAGCGGGGAGTGCGCCGCGCCGCCGCCGCGCTTGATTCGCTTTCGCCTTCGCGCGTGGCTCACCAGGATGTTCCGCATGGCCTGGGCGGCAATCGCAAGGAAGTGCGCGCGCGATTTCCAGTGCACTCGATCGAGCCCGATGAGCTTGAGATAGGCCTCGTGCACCAACCCGGTCGTGTTGAGCGTGTGACCTTGCCGCTCGTAGCGGAGCTTCCGACGTGCGATGGCCCGCAACTCGTCGTAGACGAGCGGAACGAGCTCGTTCAGTGCCCCCCGATTGCCGTTGTTGAGCGACAGCAGGAGCTCGGTCGCGTCGCTTCGAGTCGGCATGCGGGCTCCGGGCGAGGGCAAAGGGCGGCAAAGGGCGGCAAAGGGCCACTGTGCGGGGGAGAGGTCGTCTCCACGGGCCCGCGTACAGAACGTACGCTGACGTACGTTTTGTACAACCTCCTGGAAGGGACCCGGCTGCAATTCGTTGTAGGAATACCGGTTGGATCAATCCTCCGGCCGGGTTGGCCGTTTCGGCTCCGTTTGGCGCTTTCTCCCGTGATCGCGGTCCCGCGAACCACGCTTCACCGGAGGAGAAGTCGCCATGATGATCCCACGTTCGATTCCGAGTTCGATTCCGATCCTGATCGGTTGCGTCCTCTGTGTGCTCTCGATCGCTCCCGCTTCGGCCCAGGTCCTCGATCCCGATCTCTGGATCACGGACGGATCCGTGCTGACCGTGACCCTCTCCGGCAACACGATCTACCTGGGTGGGACTTTCACGAGAGTTTCGCCCGCCGCCGGTGGGATGGCCGTCCTCGATGCGGGCTCGGGTGCAGCCATCGCGCCTTACGCGCGAGTCAATGGACAGGTGAATGCCGTCGTGGGCGATGGCGCCGGAGGCTGGTACATCGGGGGCGCCTTCTCGAAAGTCGGGGGTGTTGCGCGCAACAACCTCGCGCACGTCGACGCTGCAGGGAACGTCACGGCGTGGAATCCCGGGTCGGACAACTTCGTGCGGTCCCTCGCGGTCTCGGGGAGCTCGGTCTACGTCGGCGGGGACTTCACTCAACTCGGCGGCCAGGCACGGCTCTACGCCGGGGCCGTGGACAACGTGCTCGGTGCCGCGACGGCGTGGGACCCGAGTCCGGATGGGCCGATCTTCTCCTTCCTCCCGAGCGGCGGCTTGCTCTACGTCGGAGGAGGCTTCAGCTTGATCGGCGGACAGCCGCGAAACTCTCTCGCCGCGCTCGATCCAACGACGGGAACGCCGACCGCATGGAATCCCGGAGCGAACGACGTCGTCACGACCCTGTCCATGCGCGGCGGAACGATGTACGCGGGTGGCTACTTCACGTTTGTCGGCGGACAGCCGCGAAACTTCATCGCCGCGATCGATCCGGTCACCGGCGCGGTGACGTCGTGGAATCCGGGCGCCGATGGCCCGGTCCTCAGCCTGTCCACCACCGAGCGGACCACGTTTCCGGGAACGATCACGGTTTACGCCGGAGGCTATTTCACTTCACTGGGCGGCCAGAACCGGAAGTTCCTTGCGGCCGTCGACGGTGTCAGCGGAACGCCCACCGCGTGGAATCCGAACGCCGACAACGTCATCAATTCGCTGGTCGTCCGAACGAATCCGGTGACCGGCGAAGCGACGACGATCTATGTCGCAGGCGAATTCCTGAATGTCGGAGGTCAGCCCCGCGGCCGCATCGCCGCCCTCGATCCGACCGGTACTGCGACCTCCTGGGACCCCGGCGCGGACGCGGGCATCCTGTCGATCGGTGTGAGCGGTCCGGTGATCTGCGCCGGCGGCTTCTTCGGGGGAATCGGCGGCAAGACCCGAAACCGGATCGCCGCCCTCGACGCGTCGAGCGGTGCCGTCACGCCGTGGGATCCAAACGCCGACGGAATCGTTCGAGCCATCGTCGTCGACGGGGGCACGGTGTACGCGGGAGGAGATTTCAACCACGTGGGTGGCGTGCCGCGCCGAAGCCTGGCCGCGCTCGACGCCGCCACCGGCCTGCCGAGCGCATGGCAGCCGGATCCGCGCGGAACCCAACCCGACTTGCCCGGTCGCGTGCACGCGATCGCCGTCCGGGGAGGCAACGTCTATGTCGGCGGGGATTTCTACTTCGTCGGCGGCTCGATCCGGACGAACCTCGCCGCTCTCGACCCTGCGACCGGGAATGCCACGGCGTGGAATCCCGCCGCCGACGGACTCGTGTTGACGCTTGGCACGACCCAGCGGACCGCCTTTCCCAACGAAGTGACGGTTTACGCCGGCGGCCAGTTCCAGAACATCGGGGGCCAGTCGCGATCGCACCTGGCTGCTCTCGACGGTGCGACCGGAGCGGCCACCGCCTTCAATCCGTCTGCCAACTCCTACGTTCGTTCCCTGTTCGTTCGCGCGAGCGGCGCGACCGGAAACGCGACTGCGATCTACGCGGGCGGCGATTTCACGAACATCGGAGGCGAGGCGCGAAACTACATCGCATCGCTCACTCCAGCGGGTGTGGCGACGGCATGGGATCCCAATGCGGACGGTCCCATCAACGCGATCATGCTCAAGGATTTTGCGATCGCCGTCGGCGGTCAATTCTTGAACATCGGCGGCCAGCCGCGCCCTTACGTCGCCGAGCTCGATGCCTCGACGGGACTCGCCACGCCGTGGAACGGGATCCTGTTCGGTTCCGTCATGGCGCTGGGCTGGTCGGGAAGCGTCCTCTACGCCGGTGGCAGCTTCCCCGCAGCGGAAGAGGAACGGCGGACGAATCTCGCGGGATTCATGGACGGCCTGGTCGGAGTGGGCGATCCAGTTGCACGGACGTCACGGCTCGAGCTTCGTGCGTCTCCGAACCCGAGCCGAAGCGACGCTGTGCTCGAGTTCGTGCTTCCCGAGGCGGCGGACGCGGATCTCCTGATCGTGGACGCGGCGGGCCGCCGCGTGCGCGGCCTGCGCCTCGGGTGGTTGCCCGCCGGCCCGTCGCGCGAGCGCTGGGATGGCCGGGATGACGCGGGACGCCCGGTGGGCCCCGGACTCTATTTCGTGCGAGTGAACGCCGCCCGCGCGAGTGGAAGCACGCGGATCGTGCGGATGTAAGGGGTCACGCGGAGGAAGCGGGAACGGCTAGCGCACGCCCGCTTCGTCGAGCGTGAGCGTCCGGCGCGTCGCATCGAGCGTGACGCGCACGCCGAGCGGCAGCGTCAGATTCGGGCGCGCGGTGTGCCCGTACGGAAAGCGCCACACGACCGGCACCCCGAGATCGCCGAGCCGGTCCTTGAGCACGTCCGCGAGCGTATAGCCTGCGGCGCGATCGGGATGACACTCCGGGAAATCTCCGAGCACGATTCCGCGCACGCCGCGAAAGAGGCCGGCCCGCCGCATCTGCGTGAGCATGCGGTCGATCCGATACGGCGGCTCCATTTCGTCCTCGAGGAGGAGGATCTTCCCACGCGGATCGAGCTCCTCGGGCGTACCGATCGTGGCCACGAGGAGCGACAGGCACCCGCCCGCGAGTCGTCCGCGCGCGCGGCCGCGCACGAGCGTTTCGGCCGCGGTCGGAGCGATCCGGTAGCCCGCGCGTCCCTCGAACAGAACGGCCTCGAAAGACGCCGCATCGTAGCCGCCGGTCCGGCTCTTTCCCACGGCCCGGGCGAGCGCACGCGCGCGGGTGCCGCGCGGCTGGGCCGCGGGCCCGTGCGCGAGGTCCCACGCGACCATCGGGCCGTGAAACGACACGAGGCCCGCACGCGTGCACGCGGCGTGCAGCGTCGTGATGTCGGAGAAGCCGCACAGGATCTTCGGATGACGGCGGAGGAACGCCGGCGTGAGCGCGTCCACGATGCGCGCCGTGCCGTATCCGCCGCGGGCACAGAACACGGCACGCACGTCGGGATGCGCCCACAGCGCGAGCAGGTCGACGACACGCGTGCGATCGTCGCCTGCGAGGTAGCCCGTCTGGGAGAGCACGCCTGCGCCCAGGCGCACCCGAAGTCCCCAGCGCTCGAGCTCGCGGAGGCCCTGCTGGAGTCGCGCTTCGGGCACGGGCCCGGCCGGGGCGACGACCGCGACCCAGTCTCCCTTCCGTAATCGGCGTGGCTTGAGAAGCACGCGCTGGGGCATCCGCTACTTGATGAGCTCTTCGGCCAGATCGCCGGGCGGACGGTTCCTGAGCTCGTAGCCCGCGCCGTCCTTCGCGGCGTTCCAGTACCAGGACGTCCAGAGCTTGCGCGCGAGGTCGTAGCGGCTCACGCCCGCGTTCGTCGTGACCCACAGATGTTCGCCGTTCGCGGCCATGTCCCACACGATGTCGCCCGAGATCCGGGAATTGCGCACCGAGAACTGGCGCCATTCGCGCCGCGCCGGGCGGTAGAGGAGGAGTCCGTTCATGCCCTCGATGCTCATCGGCCCGTAGCGCGCAGTGCCGATCCAGAGCGCATCGCCGCGCGCGTAGAGTCGCGTGACGGCGGCATCCACGAGAAGTGCGTGGCGGGTGACGGCGAACGTCGCGGTCGTGGAGTCGAACGCGACGAGCCCGCCGAGTTGGCCGTCGCCGCCGGTGAAACCGCCGGCAATCGCGAACCAGCGCTTTCCGAGCGCGAAGGTCGTGGGGCCCGGATCGTTCTGCAACCGCTTCTGAAGGAGAAGGACGCGCAGGCGGTCGGCCGGGTAGTCGCGCGGGAGTCCGAGACGCACTTCACCCGCCCAGTCGTCGATGTCCTCGTCGGTGACCCGTGGCCATCCGAGATCGACGCCGTCCGAAGCGCGCACGAGTGCGGTTCCGGTGTCACGCCGCGCGAGCACGAAGCCGTCTCCGAGCGGAATCTCGCTCGCCGATCCGTAGCGGTCGAACAGCGCGCCGTCGAACACGCGCACCGCGGCGAGCGTGTCACCAGGCGGTGGAGTGGGGCCGCCGGAAGGGCGCGACCAGCCGCTCTTCACGGAATCGAATTCGACCCACAGGGATTGGCCCGCGGAATCAGGCTCGGTCGCGGCCCGCACGCGCGTGCCGTCGATCTGAAGGGTGGTCAGTGCAGGATAGTCGTGCCAGTCGCGGGCTCGGTCCTGGGCGCCCGCATCGCCCGCCCAGGGCAGGGCGAAGCCGATCGAAAGCGCGATGCACAGCAATCGGTTCAGAAAGGTCCTCCCACGCCGGTTCCTGGAAGAGGTGAAAAGACCGTAACACACGGATCGGAGAGCCGGGAGTAGTCTTGAGAGTGATCCCCCGACACCGTCAAGGAGGTAATGCGGATGTCGCTCCCCTCGAATCGCTCCATACCGTTCGCCGCGGTTGCGGCGCTCGTTACTGTTGTTTGTTTGGCCGGGTGCGGTGGTGATGACGATTCCCCCGCGCCCCCGATGGGCACTCCCGACGCGACGATCCGGATCGTTTCCGGCGCTACCAATCAGGGCAACATGGCCTTCAACCCTCCCTCGACGACCGTGCAGATTAACGACGTCGTGCGGATGACAAACGGGGACGGGGTGACGCACACGATCCAAACCGTCACCGCGGGCGGGCCGAGCTGGGGTTCGATTTCCGGTGGAGGGAGCGTCGATCGCACCGCGACCACGGCGGGCACGTTCACTTTTCAGTGCGTGATCTCGGGCCACGTCATGACCGGGACGCTGATCGTCCAGCCCTAGGGGCCTAGGCTCCGCGGGTCAGCGTGGGCTAGACTTAGAGGGGTATCGCAGGATCGCTCGGGTTCGCCCACTTTGCTTGTCACCGGGGGTCTATGCTGACGGCGAATCATTTGTACCAGTACCTCTCCTGCCCGCGCTGGCCATGGAACGAGTGGTTCGGCGATCCGCGCGAAAAGCGCGGCCCTTCGGCGTTTCTGAGGAAGCTTCTCGCCGACGGTGTGCAGCACGAGGAGGCGATCTACGCGGACCTGAACCCGGCACGCGTCTCCTATCCGCCGGGTGACCACGCGGCCGGCGCGCGCGAGACATTGAGACTCATGCGCGCCGGCACGCCGCTCATCGCCCAGGCGGTCCTCCAGTCCGGGGACCGCCTCGGCATCGCGGACCTGCTCGAGCGTTGCCCGGGGCACTCGGCCCTGGGCGATTTCGTTTATGAGCCGATCGAGATCAAGACCGCACGCTCGGTCAAGACCGTCTACCGTCTTCAGCTTGCGTTCTACGGACACCTCCTCGCCGAGATCCTGGGCGTGTGGCCGTCGCACGCGCACGTGATCCTGAACGACGGCTCGCGCGAGAGCTTCTCGCTCGACGACGTGCGCGGCCCGTACGAGCGTGTGCTCGCGGGCCTCGAGGGCATCGCGGACGGCGCGGAAGCTCCGATCCACATCTGCTCGACGTGCGCCGAGTGTCCGTGGGAGCTCGCCTGCCTGGGCCGCGCCGAGACCGCCCGCGACGTGTCGCTCACGTACGGGCTCCAGCGCCGGGCCGCCCGCGCGCTGCGCGAGCACGGAATCCACACGCTCGACGACCTGGCCGGGCTTTCGGCCCCGACCGTGACCGCATGGACCGGCGTGGCCCCCGGGGATGCGCGCACGCTCGTCGCCCAGGCGGGAGTGCTCGTCCACGGCGAGGCGCAATGGCGTCACGCGCCCGGATTCGACGCATCGGAGACCGACCTCTATTTCGACATCGAGGGCGATCCCGAGCACGACGTGATGTACCTGTTCGGTGTTCTCTCCCGCGGCCGGGACGGGAGCGAGGGCTATCACGCGTTCGTGGCCGAGGAGCCGGGGGACGAGGGCCGCGCGTTCCGCGAGCTCCTCGATCACTTCGAGTCGTTCCCGGGCGCGCCCATCTACCACTACCACCACTACGAGCGCTCGGCCCTGCGCGCGCTGTCGGAGAAGCACGGCGTCGATCCCGCGCGCGTTCCCGTCGTGCTCGAGCGCATGCGTGATCTCAACCGCGATCTCACCGCCTCGGTCGTCCTGCCCGTGTATTCGTACTCGCTCAAGGCCGTGGCCCGATTCCTGGGCTACGAATGGGCTCACCCGGAGGCGAGCGCGGCCCAGTCCATGTTCTGGTACTCGGCCTGGCTCAAGTCGGGGGATCGCTCGTTCCTCGAGTGCGCGGTCGAGTACAACCGGGACGACTGCCGCGCGACCGGAGTTCTCAAAGAGTGGCTGAGCCGCGGACCGCAGAAGGCGTCACCCGCTCCGTTCGCGAGCTCGGCAGCCCCGGGTTACGCGGGTCTTCGCGGAGTGCGCCCGAGAACATGAAGCCCGCCGCGACTCCAGGTCGCGGCGGGGCTTCATCCCCAGTGTCAGGCAGGCGGTACAGCGAGGCGGTACTGCGAGGATGTTCGGGGGAAGTCCAGGATCTGTTCCTCGTTCTTTCTCTCTCCCCAGCGGTGTTTCCGATCAGCGATAAGTGGCCTTGAGCGCGCCCCAGGACTTCGACGGCTGCGCGGGATCGATGTCCGAGCTGATGTCCTGGCCGACGGCGATCGTCGAAGGCGAATCCTCGTCGGGCGAAGCCGTTCCGTAGAGGGGCGCGTACGCCGGCATTCCCACGACCACGGCCGAACCATGGCCCGGAACGAGCCGGATGTTGCGCGCGGCCCTCTTCGACAGCGCGACGACGTGAGCGGGGTTCGAAGGTCCCATCTGGCCGTCGGCCTTCACGTCCATCGTGAGCTCGGTCATCGAGCCGGCCTTGCGCGGGTTCATGAGCGAGAGCGACAGCGCGCGGCTCATGTCCTCGCCGAGTGCGACGACGAGCACGGCTTCCTTGTCCCAGTCGACCGCGGGCAGATTCTCCATCCCGATTCCGATTCCGCTCGCAACCGCCTCGCGGTTCCAATCGAGCCACGCTTGCTCGTTGTGCAGCACGACGGCCGTCGGCCGGATCCAGGCGCTCTCCCGGTACTGAAGGAGCGTCCTCATCTCGACGTTCGAGCTCCGGGGTGCTGGCCGAAGGCTCGGGCTCCGCGGGTCGGCCGAGATCTCGGTCGCCGCACCCGCCCAGGCGAGCGCTGCCAGGACGACCGCTGCCGTTCCACCCATTCGGTTCCGCATCTGAGCCTGCATGACCCACCTCCGGTCCATCGGGTTTACGAGTCTCATCACAAGTGACAACGCAGCGACGCGAAGGGTTGTTCGCAACCGGCGTGCCGTAACCGGCGGATCGTTTGATTGCGAGCCAAGTGCTTTGATGAAAGCCGGTTGGGGCTGGGGAAGGATCGGGGGTCCGAAGAGCGGAGAATGGCCGGATTGTAGAATTCCCCACCGTTCGTGGAGACGGTTACACCCGCGCGAGCCAACCGGTTGCGTCCGCTCCGCCTGCGGGGCACACTCGAAGCACCCCCGTCCCGCATGGTTTCGCCCCTGTCCGAGGGCTCGATGATCGATCGGTGCGCCAGAGTGTTTCAGAACTTCCCGACGGCCCCCTGCTTCCGGGTCGTCCCGGCGGTTCCGATGGCCGCTCTCCTCCTTCTCCTTCTCGGGGGGAGCCCGCGACCCGCGGCCGCTCTCACGATCGACGCGACCCTGGCCGCCGCCCCCGCCGAGGCCCAGGCCTCGTTCGCGCGGCGAGCCCGCGGCCGGGTGGCCGAGGCGCGCGCGTTTCGCGATGTCGACGGAGTCCTGCGGACGCACGTCCGGCTGGTCGATGAGAGGGGTCTCGAGGCGGCGCGGTTCGAGGTCCCCGGGGGACCCGAGGGAGGGGTCTTCTGGGTCGTGGACGGTGTGCCCGCCTTCGTGTCCGGCGAAGAAGTCGAGGTCGCGCTGGTCGCGACTCGAACCCGCAGCGACTCCGAAGCGCTCACGGTCGGTGTCGGCGACGACGCGGTCGTCCGTATCGCACCCGCTGACGGCGGGCGCACAGGAGCTCTCTTTGTGCCGGAAGGCGGACCGGTGGCGCACGTCGAAGTCGTCGATCCGCTCGGCGGAGGCGCCGTGGCCCTCCAACCGCTCCTGGTGCGGGTTCGCGGAACCGGCTTCGGACAGGTGCAGGCCGATTCACGGATCACGTTCCAGGGGCTGTTCGAGCGCGTGGATGCGCGCGTTCTGTCGTGGTCGGACACCGAGATCACGTGCGAGATGCCGATTCCCGGACTCCTCGGCAGTCCGCAGGTGCTGTCCGGGACCGTCAAGGTCTGGACCGCGGCCGGCGGCTGGAGCGACGGGGATCCGTTCGTGGGCGGAGCCCGCTTCAGCGTCATCTATCAGTGGGCCGGTGATTCGTGGTCGAACGCGCGCCTTCCGATCGCGGTCTACTTCAATCCGCAGGGTTGCCCGTGGGGAGCCGCCGGGGGAGAGATCTTGCGCGAGGCGATGTCGCCCTGGAACGTTCCGGGATCGTACGCGCGCCTCGAGTATCGCGGGCTCACCCAGGCGATCGGAAGCCGGCACGGCCAGGCAGGTGTTCCGCGCGACGGCCGGAACACGGTGCAGTGGCGGTCCACGTGGCCGCACAACCCGTCGTGGCTCGCGGTCACCTGGTCCGCGATCGACACGCTCACGTACGAGCGGCTCGAGACCGAGCTCGAGATGAACGGCGAGAGGGAGTGGACCCTCGATCCCGAAGCCGATCCGGGCGCGTTCGATCTGTACTCGACGCTGATCCACGAGTTCGGCCACTGGCTGAGACTCGGACACACGCAGCAGGTCGCGTCCGTGATGCTCGCGTTCATCGGCCCCGGAGTGAGGCGGCGCGACCTCTCGCCGGGCGACCGCTTCGGCGCGTCGTACATCCACGCGTCCTACGGCGCGCTCGCGACCGCACCCGAGATCGCCTCCGGCGGATCGGTCGAGGTCGCGATCCGGGCGCTCGATCGCGAAGGTCAGCCGCGCACCTCGCTCACCGCGCAGGAGGTCGAGATCCGCGCTGTTCCGCTCGCGAGTCCCTGGATCGGGCCTCCGGGATCCGATCCACCGGATGCGCTCGCGCCGCCGATCGGAGACGGAATCACCCCGTCGCACGCCCTCTCTCCCGTGGACGCGGAGGGCCGGACGACCGCCAGGCTCGACGGTCTTGCGGACGGGCTCTACCGGATCGAGGTCAAGCACCGCTCCGATTTCATGCGGCCGGCGCCGGTCGTGCGGGTGGGCGGCGCTCCGGCTTCGCCGGCGTCTGTCCTCGCGTTTTCAGGGGTCTCGCCGCAGCCGCTCGCGCGCGGCGTGCGCGGAGTCGTTCGGCTCAGCCTGCCCGCCTCCGCGCACGTGAAGCTCGACCTCTATGACGTGCGCGGCGCGCACGTCCGCACGGTCGCCAACGACCGCTTCCCGGCCGGACCGAGCGAGGTTCCGTTCCAGACCGTGACGGGCGACGGGATTGCTCTCGCGGCGGGACTGTATTATCTGAGGATGACGCCGGTTGCGGGAGTGACGTTCGAGCCGAAGACGGCGCGCGTGGTCGTGCTTCCTTGAACGGCGGGCGCCACGTTGGGCTCGCGATCGGGCTCGTGCTCCTCTTCGTGCTCGTGCTCTCGCCGGCGCCGACCGGGCTCGCGCAGCGTTACGTCGAGGGGAAGGAGCCCGATCGCCCGCGCCTTCAGTACGCGGACTCGCTCGTCTCGCTCAACGATCGTTGCATCGTCAAGGGGACGAAGCTCAATCCACGGATCCACCCGGTCTACGTGAACGGACAGCCGATCGGGTTCTGCTGTGCGCCGTGCCCTTCGGTCTTCGTGCAGGATCCCGAGAACTGGCTCAAGGACAAGGACGTCGACGTCAAATGCCTGGTGTCGCCCGCGCGCAAGTCCATGCGGGACGACAAGCACTTCGCGCGCATCGGGAACGATCTCTTCTTCTTTGCGAGCACGACCAACCGGAAGCGCTTCAACAAGAATCCGTTCAAGTACCTGAAGAAACTCACGGATCCGGTGACGTTCGAGCGCTTCGAGGCGACGGTGGATTCACCGAGCCTCGTGCACGACCAGGTCCTCTATTACTTCGCGAGCGAGACGAACCTGCGCACGTTCCAGGCGGCTCCGGACAGCTTCGCGCAGATCCGCGGCGCGATGTTCTAGAACGCCGCGCCGCACCCGGAGGGCGGCGCCCTACGGGCGCACGATCGCCTTCCGCACGTCCGTCGTTCCTCCGAACTCGAGACGCACGAAGTAGAGCCCGGGAGCGCGGCCTGCCGCGCCCTCGCCGCTCCACGTCGTCTGGTGTCGCCCGGCCGCGCGCACGCCGTCGAGCAGCACGGCGACCGTCCGTCCCCGCACGTCCACAACCGAAAGCCGCGCGCGTCCGGGGACCGGGAGCGCGAAGTCCACGCGCAGCGGACCGCGGGCGGGGCTCGGCGACACGGCCTCGATCGCGGCGGGACCAGCCGTTCGATCCGCGATCGCGGAGGAGGGTGCGGGCCCCGGGGAATCCGCCGAGGCATCGCCTGCGGCCCCGCCGGCCGGCAGGAGCGTGAAGTCGGCGTCGGACACGTCGTAGAAGATGCTCCCCGACGCGTTCACGCGGATGCGGCAGCGCGGGCCGATCCAGCGCGGATCGAACGCGATCGTCTCGGCGCCGTCGTTCGGCGTCCCGGCCACGACCGAGTGCCAGGTCGCGCCGCCGTCGGACGACATGAGGATGTCGACCTGTCCCGCGACCGTCCCGCCGCCGACCGTCCACTGCACGGCGACCGGGATCCCCGCGGCGATCGTGTTGCCGCCGTTCGGAAACCCGACCGAGAACGGCGCGCCGCTCACCGTCACCGTCATTTCATCCGAGCCGTGCCCGCCGCCTCCGATGCCCGGCTGATTGTCCCGGGCCGTGAGCCGGAAGCGCAGAACGCGATCCACGGTCGGCATGCGCTCGAGCGGATCGGCCACGCCGGAGAGAACGGTCGCGAGCGCAGGAAAGGCGCGGCTCGCCGAAGCGGTGGGCGGGCGCGAGCGAAACAGCGGGCCCTCGGCGAGATTCCCCGCCGTGGCGGCGCGGTCGACCTGCTCCCACGTGTAGGTCAGCACGGCGTCCCGGTCCTCGTCGAGCGCGGATCCGCTCAGCTCGAACGGTGTCCCGCGCGGAATCGTGTAGTCGGGGCCTGCGTCGACGATCGGTGGTTTGTTCCCGAGGTCGAACCGGCTCTCGCATCCCGACGGGCGCGAGAGGGTCGTGTCGATCTGGGCGAGGCTCGCGACGTGGAAGTACGGATCGGCGTACGAGCGCGAATCGCCCGGGCTCGACATGAGGGTCCACCCGGTTCCCGGCTCGAACGGACTCTCGGCCGTGCGATTCGTGCCGCCGTCCTGCGAGTGCGTCGCGCCCAGCATGTGTCCGATCTCGTGCGGCATGACTTTGAGCGAGAACGTGGCCGAGTAGGGGTCGGGGCCGGTGACGGCGGAGATTCCCTTGTACCCCTCGTAGCAGTTCGTGGGACGGAACGCGCGGCCCTCGTAGTAGGTGGTGACCGACAACACCTGGGTGAGGTCCCAGGGAAGACCCAGGAAGTAGCCGTCGACGACCGAAGGGTTCCGCAGCAGGAGCTGGTTTGCCGTGTTCGACGGATAGGGATCGTCGAGCGGATCTTCGAACACGCGCACGCCCACGATCTGGAAGCGCACCGGGCCCTCGCGATCGAAGATCGCCTGCACGCGGTTCATCGAGGTTGCGATCTGCGAAAGCGCGCGCAGGTGTCCGCCGCACCGGATCGTGTACTCGCCGGTCGCCATGAGGATGAGGCGAAAGACCCTGAGCGGACCGCCTCCGATCGCCGTCCCGGCCGGGCGCCCGCCGCCCTCCGGGTCGGTCGTCCCGCCGCGCTTTTCGAAACCGGGCTCGAGGTCGTCCGACTCGCAGAGGAAGGGCGCGTCTTCGACGTCCTTCGTCCACGACGCGATCACGCGATCCGGCGAATCGCTGCCGAGCGGATCCGGATTGACGAGTGCAGTGCCCGCTTCCGTGAAGACGACCGCGTGCACCCCGAACGGAGAGACGTCGATCCGGGCGCTCAGCGCGGGGTCGTGGGCGCCGACCGCGCGGTAGGTGCGGAGCTCGGGCCACTGCCGCTCGAGATCCGGTGCGAAGAGCGGGGAAGCCACGACGCGGAACGGGACGAGCCGTCCGTCCGGAAGCGGAAGATCGATCGGAAGAGCATCGACCGGGAAGCCGGGCCGGGGAGCGATTCCGTCCTGCGCGTCGGGCAGGAGCTCGAGCGGTGCGTGCTCGAGTCGCTGGCGCAGGGCCGCAAAGCGGACGCGATACGTCGCCCCGGAGGCGGCGACCGACGGCTCGCGTTCGAACAGCGCAGCCTCTTCGATCGAGGCGGCGCGTTGCGCGTTTGCGGGAACGGGCAGAGCGAGCGGGAGCGTGAACGTGAACGCGAGCGATCCGAGAAGGAATCGGAATGCAGGCATGGCAATGGCCTCCGTGCTTGGTTCCTCCCCGAGGCGCGCATTTTGGGCCAAACCGGGGCCGGATTCCACCGCCAAACGGCGTGTCTTTCAGTTACAGGGACAGCTTCGCGCTCACGAAAAAATTGCGGCTTGCCGCCGGGATCCAGACCGGTGTGGGCAGGTAGTCGGGAGCCGGATAGTCCACGTAACCCGCGGTTTCGTAACGGGTGTCGAATAGGTTCATCACGCGCAACGAGAGCGTGAGCGCCCGGCCCCCGAACGCGCCCGGGAACTGCCAGCCCAGGGCCGCGTTCGCGACCGTCCACGGCTCGATCGTCCGGTCGACCCACGCCGGATCCTGCCGGGCCGCCGGGTTCTTCCGCTCGTTCTCCGTGTTGTCGAGGTACTGGATGCCCGAGTGCTCGAGCGAGAGATCGAGCCGCCCGCCCGTCTGCCGGAACGTCGCGCGGGCGCGCGCGAAGAGCTCGGGGAATCCCGCGATCGCGTTTCCGGAGTAGTCGACGGTCGTAGTCGCGTCCACGTACTCGAAGTAGTCGCCGAAGCGGTTGTCGTTCCACTGGAACGCGCCCGCGAGCTCGACGTGCCGCCCGACCGCGGCACTCGCGTCGGCCTCGATGCCGGCGTGGCGCGAGCGGGCTGCGTTGCCGGTGATGGGGTTTCCGTTGTCGTCGAGCTGGCCGTTGTAGACGATCTCGTTCTCGAAGTCCATGTAGAAGCCGGCGAACGAGGCCTGTCCCCACGATCCGCGCACGCGCACGCCCGCGGTCCAGTCCGCGACCTGCTCGGGCGAGAGGATGGGATCGGACAGCACCCCGTCCGGGGAGACGTTCCGGAAGCCCGGCACCGATCCGGCGTTCTCCGGGTCGTAGAGCTCGCGGAAGATGGGCTCGGCTTCGGCGCGCGAGTACGACGCGAACGCTTCGACGCGCTGCCACGGGCCGGCATCGGTCTCGCGCACCGTCCAGTTCGCTCCCACGCGCGGCGTGACGAACGTGTACGGCTGGTCGAACGAAAGCCCCGCGATCTCGTCCTCCACGAGCCGGTAGGTCTGATGATGGACGGCGAGGTCGAGGGTGAGGCGCAGGCGGACCGTCTGCGCCCAGGCTTGCCGGACGAAGCCCGACGTGTTGAACGTGCGCCCCTTGTAGTCGTAGTACACGTGATCGGGCTCGGGTGCGGCCGGAGGCGCCGCCGACCACAGAAGCGTGCCCTTGTGATGCCCCTCGTGGAAACGCAGGTCGAGCCCGCCCGTGAGTTCGTAGCGCCCCGACGTGAAGCGTAGCTGCGGCACCCAGCCCAGGTGCACGTTCTTCACCCAGCGCCTGCGCGCGACGTCCGTGATGACCGAGTCCGGGTAGTTGTACTCGCGCAGGTCAACGCCCGTTCGAAACTCATCGTAGTACCCCTCCCCTGGAAAGTAGAAGAGCGCGTTCGTGACCGAAACCGAGGGCGACACCTTCCAGTCGTGGAGGAGCTCGTAGTGCGGCTCGAAGAAGTGATCCTGCTCTCCCGGATACCCGATTGGATTGATGCGCCGATCCTGATCGGGATCGCCGGTCACGCCGCCGTCGAGCGTCGAACGCGGAATCCCGAGATAGGAGAGATGGGTGTTCTCGGGCCCGCCGTAGAGGTTCAGGCGCGTCACCATGTTCCGATCCACGCGCGCGACGCCGACGAAGTACGACCACAGGTCCGACCACGACTGGTCTCGATAGCCGTCGGTCAGGATGCGCGAAAGCCGCGCCTGGATTGCGTACTTGTTCTCGAGCAGGCCCGATCCGGCCTGCAGGGAGTAGCGCTGCGTGTCGAAGCTGCCCGCGCCGGCTTCGAAGACGAGGTGGCGATCCTGCTGGAACGGAATCGTCTCGACGTTGATCGAGCCGCCGAGTGCGGTCGTGCCGTACGCGGTCGATCCGACGCCGCGCTGCACCTGGATCTCCTGCGCGCTCGCGACCAGATCCGGGTGGTCGATCCAGTAGACCTCGCGCGACTCGGGGTCGTTGAGCGGAATGCCGTTCACGGTCACCGCGATCCGGCGCTGGGAGAATCCACGGATCTTGAGATACGAGTAGCCGATGCCGTTCCCCGCGTCGGAGTAGGCGTACGCCCCCGGCGTTTCGGCGAGCAGGATCGGCGTGTCCTGGCCCCAGTACGCGCGGTCGATGTCCCTCCGCGTGACGGTCGAGTACGACGTCGGGGAGCGGCCCTCGGCCGCGAGATGGCCCTGCACTTCGGCTCCCGGGATCGGAATCGCGGTCGCTTTCATTCGAATGTCGGCCGGCGCGCCGGGAACGAGATCGAGCTCGGCCGGGTCGTAGCCGACGACGCTCACGCGCACGCGTGCGCCCGTCTCCCCCGGAGCGAGTGCAATGCGGAAGGTGCCGCTCGCGTCGGCCGTCGCGCCGCGCCGCGAGCCTACGATCTGCGCGGCCGCGCCCGGGAGCGCGGCGCCGGTCTCGGCGTCGACGACGCGCGCGCTGACGGATCCGCCCGCGTCCTGTGCGTGGGCGCGGGGCGGAGCGGCGAGGAACAGGCTCGTCGGCGCGAACGCGAGCACGAATGCGAACGCGATGACGTTGACGAGCGGAAGGACTCGCTGCGTGCGATGCATCGTGATGTCCTGGCTCTCGCGCGATTCCGGGGGCGGGCAGCGCAGTCAGGCGGCTGCCGGGCCGGGAGGCAAACAGAACGGCCACGCCCCCTGGGAACCGGGGACATGGCCCGAGCGAAAGCTTGTCGAGGCCCGCCTCCCTACGCCGGTATCAACCGGATCAGGTTCCTAGGGTATGATCTCAGGCCCGTTTTTTTACGCGCTCGCACGCGTTTCGGGCCACCCCTGACGGATGGCCCGAGACTACGCGCGAACCGAGCGTGGGTCAAGGTTCGGTCGGACTTGGCGGTGGATCCGGCGACGGCTGCGAAGGCGGCGGCGGCGCGAACGGAGTCGCCGAAGAGTCCGGCGTCACGCGCGTCGTCCCGACACGCGGTGGCATGCCGCGCAGCCTGCGCACCTCATCGCGCAGGTCGCGCACCTGGACGCGCAGGACGGCGAGCGAGCGCTCGTGATCTTCGGCGAGCGCGCGCAGATCGTCGAGCGCCTGTCGCAGGTCATGGACTGCGTCTTCGGCCGCGAGCGGATTCGGACGCGCGGCGAGTGTGACGATCCCGAGCCACGTTTCGCGGCCGTCGCGCCAGATGTCGACCGAGACGTTGCTCCCCGCACCCTCGCGTCGGATCCAGCCGTTGAGCTCGGCAGCCGACAGCACCGGTTGGTTCTCGAATTCGGTGATGATGTCACCTTCGACGAGCCCCTTGAGATCGGCGGGGCCGCCGTCGACGACTTCGACGACGTACGCGCCGCCGGGACGATCGAACCCGTGTCGCTCCGCGATCTCGAACGTGACTTCCGCGAGCACGGCTCCCAGGTCTCCCGGCGCGGCGCCGCTCGCGTCCGCGAGCGCATCGAACATCAGGATCGCGGCGGGGATGAGAATCGGGACTCCGACCAGAAGCGCCGGGCGCAGGCGGGCGCGCGGCCGGCGGATGCGTGTCATCGCCAGTTTCATGGTGGCTCCCCCGAAGCCCCCGGCGGGAGAGGGCCCTTCACGGGCGGGTGGGCGATTCAGGGTACGCCCGCCGCTGACGGCGGTTCCAGCGGGCGATGCCGGAAACGGGCGGTGGAAGTGTGAGGTTTACGACATGAGCGCGCGCCAGGCCTCGAGCGAGGGGACGCGCACGTAGGGGTTCGACCGTCGCTCGTCGGCAAGCGTCGAGGTCGGGGTCGGCCCGTAGTCGTGGCCCGGAAGGAGAACGGTCGTCTCCGGAAGCTTCGCAAGCCTTTGCGTGAGCGTGCGGTACATCTCGTCCGGATCGGATCCGGGCAGGTCCACGCGGCCGCAACCCTGGACGAACAGCGTGTCGCCCGAGACGAGCGCGGGCGACTCGGGATGCCCGGGAGTGCCGGCGGGTGCGGTGGGATCGGTCACGAGGAAGCACTGACTCCCCGGCGTGTGCCCCGGCGTGTGCACGAGCTCGATCCGGACGGAGCCGAGCTCGATCGCATCCCCGCCACGGTGCGCGCTCACCTCGCGCTCCGGAAGGCCGGTGACGACACGCAGGCCGTGGAGCTCGTCTGCGTGTGCGTGCACGGGCGTCGCGGGCCTGAGCTCGAGGACGCGCGTGAGTCCTTCCACCTGAAGGCCCCAGAGATCGCCGCCGACGTGATCCGGGTGATAGTGCGTGGCGAGAACGCCGGCGAGAGCGTAACCCTCCCGCTCGACGCGCGCGATCAATCCGTCCACGTCCCACGCCGGATCGACGAGCACGGCTCTCCGTGTCGCGTCATCGGCGATGCGATAGACGAAGTTGATCATCTGCGCGGCGGCCGGATCGCCGGTCGCGAAATCGCGCCCCGCGAGCCATTGGTCGATGCGAAGCATGACAAAAAGATAGTAGGTTTGGCCCATGCCGGCCATTCGCATCCGGGACCGCGATCGCGGGACGTGGGATCTCCTTGGGGATCCGCCGGGTTCGCGCATTCTCGTGGTGCTCGCGGGTGCGGGCTTCGCTCCCGCGCGCCTGCGCACGGAGGCCTCGCGCGCGGCCGCGGTCGTGGCCGCCGATGCAGGCGCCGATCTCTGCCTCGCGGCCGGCCTCGAGCCTTCGCTCGTCGCGGGCGACCTCGATTCCATTTCGCAGGAGGCGCGCGAGCGTCTGGGGGCGGCGCGGCTCTTCCCGTCGAGCGATCCCGACTCGAACGATCTCGAGAAGGCCCTCGCGCTCGTGAGCGCGCGCTTTGGTCCCGAGGCCGAGATCGCGCTCGCGGCCGGCGGGGGAGTCGACGGCGGGCGGATGGACCACACGCTCGCAAACCTGGGCCCGCTCGTGCGCGAGCCCCACGCGCGCATCTCGATGGTGGACGGCGAAGGTCGCACGTTCGCGTTGCGAAGCGGTTCTGCGACGCTCGAAGGACTCGAAGGGCGTCAGGTTTCCGTGCTCCCATGGACGCTCCACGGTGTCGAGGTGAGCGAGCGCGGCGTCCTGTATCCGCTCGATCACGCGACGCTGTTCCTGGGCGGGCGAGGCGTGAGTAACCGCATCGCGGACTCCGCGGCCACGATCGAGGTCCACGACGGAGTCGCGCTCGTCTGGGTCGAAGCGTGAACCCGCCGCTCGACTGGAGCGAACTCGTCCGGACGCCCGCTGCGATCGCGCTCACGCTCGCGGTCGCGGTCCTCTATCCGCTCCTCGGATACCGGCGCTTCCTTCAGATCGAGCGCCTGCCGCTCCCGCTTCCGACCCAAATCAAGCTCCGCCTCTACCTGAACGTCGTCGTGTCGCAGTGGACGCTCGTCCTTGCGACCTGGCTCGTGCTCCGCGGAGCGGGCCGCGACCTGGGCGACGTCGGGCTCGCGGTTCCGGCCCTCGGCCACGCTGCGCTCGTTTCGCTCGCGCTCCTGGCCGGGTTTGCGCTCCTCTCGCGCACGACGCTCGCCCAGCTCGCGCGCACGCCGGTCGCAGAGCTGCCCGAGCACGTGCGGCGCGCGGGCCGGATCCTTCCGGGCACGCCGGTCGAGCAGATGGCGTTCGTGGCGGTCGCGATCACGGCCGGCGTGTGCGAGGAGATTCTCTATCGCGGGTGGCTGCCGCATGCGCTCGCGGGCTGGACGGGTTCGCTGCCGTCCGGCTTCGCGCTCGCCGCGTGCGCGTTCGGAATCGGCCACGCGTACCAGGGGCGAAACGGCGTGATCCTGACCTTCGTGCTGGCGCTCTTTCTCGGCTTCGTCGCGTGGTGGACGAAGAGCCTCGTGCCGGGCCAGCTCCTCCACGTCGCGATCGATCTCGTGAACGGGATCGCAGTCGGTGCGGCGCTCCGGCGGAATCTCGTGGCACCGGAGCCGCCGGTCGCCGCGGACGACGCGGCGGCCGCAAACGACGCGCCCGCACGTGATTCGGGCCCGGCCAGTGACGTTGACCCCTCCCCATCCCCGCCCGCATAATCCGGCAAAGGCCTTCGCCGCAAGGAGTCCGCGCACCCATGTCCGAATCCTCCGCGACCGGTCCGGCCGGCGCCGTTCTCGACGGCCCGCGCCCGATCACCGACTACGAAGAGCTCACCGACGCCGAGCTGGATCGAAGGATCGGCGAAGCGAAGGCGCGTCTTGGAGCGCGCGTCACGATCCTCGGTCATCACTATCAGCGCGACGAGGTCGTGCGGTACGCGGACTTCCTGGGAGATTCCTATCGGCTGTCGCAGCGCGGCTCGGAGTCGGTCGCGGACTTCATCGTGTTCTGCGGCGTTCACTTCATGGCCGAAAGCGCGGACATTCTCGCGAAGCCGGATCAGCGCGTGATCCTGCCGGATCTCGGGGCTGGCTGCTCGATGGCCGACATGGCCGAGATCGACAGCGTCGAGGAAGCGTGGGAGGAGCTCGTCCGCGCCTACGGCGATACGATCGTTCCGATCACCTACATGAATTCGACGGCCGCCATCAAAGCGTTCGTCGGCCGGAACGGCGGGCTCGTGTGCACGTCCTCCAATGCGCGTGCCGCGTTCGAGTGGGCGTACCGGAAGAAGCCGCGCATCCTGTTCCTGCCCGACGAGCATCTCGGACGCAACACGGGCGCCGATCTCGGAATCGCGCTCGACCGGATGGGGCTCTGGGATCCGCGCGTGGATCCGCGCGCGGCGCTCGCCGCGCTGCCCCAGGATCCGCCCCTCGTCCTGTGGCGGGGGCACTGCTCGGTCCACCAGCGGTTCACGCCCGAGCAGGTTGCGTTCCTCCGGAAGGAGATTCCGGGCATCAAGATCATCGTCCACCCGGAGTGCAAGCACGAGACCTGCAGGGTCGCGGACTTCGTGGGCTCGACCGACTTCATCATCCGGACGATCACCGCAGCCTCTCCCGGAACGAAGTGGGCGGTCGGCACCGAGATCCACCTGGTGAACCGGCTCGCCCAGCAGATGCCGGACAAGCTCGTGATCTCCCTCCAGCGGAACGTGTGCGCGTGCGCGACCATGTACCGCATCGATCCCGTACACCTGTGCTGGGCGCTCGAGAACCTGGTGCAGGGGCACGTCGTGAACGAGATCCGGGTCGACGACGAGACGATCCGGTGGGCGCGTGTGGCGCTCGAGCGCATGCTCGAAGTGAAGTAGCCCCCCCAAACCCGTTCCGCAGCCCGGACTTCGTCCCGTCCCGATTTAGGGCTTGCCCCGCGTTCGGGCTATCCCTAAGCTATTTCCCACTTTCATCCCCCCATTAATACCCCCCCAGGCACGGCTCGATGTCGTCACCTCCCGGACGACTGTTGCCGCGCTTCCAATGGATGTTGCAGGTCACGCCCACGGGAGAAATCCATGCTCCGGATGGCTGCTGTTTCGGTGCGCCGCCTGGCTGCAACCGGTACACGGCGGTTTGCACTTCGGTCCCTTGTCGTACTCGCGAGCTTGATCGGGTTTTCGGCGAGCGACGCCCTTCCTGCGTTCGCGGTGAACGAGATCGTTCCCGAGAACCTTCTCCCCGGCAATCCGCAGAGTGAATGGGACATCTCGGGCGCAGGCGACGGGAGCATCCAGGGATTCGCGACCGACATCAGCGTGAACCGCGGGGGGACGATCGAGTTCAAGATCGACACGCCGGCCACGAGCTACCAGATCGACATCTACCGGATGGGCTGGTACGGCGGACTCGGCGCGCGCAAGGTCGCGACCATTCTTCCGTCGGCGGCGCTGCCGCAGAGCCAGCCCGCTCCGCTTTACGACGCGGTGACCGGGCTCACCGACTGCGGCAACTGGGCCGTGTCCGCGTCGTGGACCGTTCCCGCGAACGCGGTCTCGGGTGTGTACATCGCGCGACCGAAACGGACGGACGTGGGCGGCGACGCCGCGAGCCACATCATCTTCGTCGTGCGCGACGACGCGAGCACGTCCGACCTCCTCATGTCGATCTCGGAGTCCACGTACCAGGCGTACAACTCTTACGGCGGCAACAGTCTGTACGGCGGCTCGGTCGCGGGCTATCCGGCCGGACACGCGACCAAGGTGAGCTACAACCGCCCGTTCATCACTCGCAGCGGTCCCTCCGAGGACTGGTTCTTCAACGCGGACTACCCGATGGTCCGCTGGCTCGAGCGGAACGGCTACGACGTCTCCTACTTCACGAACCTGGACACCGGTCGGAACGGCGGGCTCCTCCTGAACCACAAGGCGTTCATCTCGGTCGGCCATGACGAGTACTGGTCGGCGGAGATGCGCACGTCGGTCGAGAACGCGCGCGCGGCCGGCAAACATCTCGCGTGGTTCAGCGGGAACGAAGTCTACTGGAAGGTGCGCTGGGAGCCTTCGACGGACGGCTCTCTGACGCCGAACCGGACCATGGTCTGCTACAAGGAGGGGACGCTCGGCGAGCTCGCGTGCGGCGGGAAGTGTGACCCCTCGCCGACGTGGACCGGGCTCTGGCGCGACGGCTGCGCGTTCAGTCCGCCTTCGGACGGGTGCCTTCCGGAAAACGCGCTCACGAGCCAGATCTCCTGGGACGGCTCGACGAGCTCGATCCAGGTGCCCGAGACCTACAGCGACCTCCGCTTCTGGCGAAACACCTCGGTCGCGAATCTCCTGCCCGCGCAGACAGCGACGCTGACGGGCGGCACGCTCGGTTACGAATGGGATTTCGAGCAGTTCCCGGCTTCTTATCCTCCAGGCCGGATCAAGATGTCGGACACGTTCTTCAACTCGAAGCGCCATCACCTTTCGCTCTACCGCCACGCGAGCGGCGCGCTCGTGTTCGGCGCCGGCACCGTGCAGTGGTCGTGGGGCCTCGACGGCACGCACGACCGCGGCGGCTCGGTCGAAGACCCGGCCGTCCAGCAGGCGACGGTCAACCTGTTCGCCGAGATGGGCGCGCAGCCGGCCACGATCCAGGCCGGTCTCGTCCAGCAGACGGCGAGCGGCGACCTGACCGCACCCGTCTCCGCAATCGGATTTCCGCTGGACGGAGGCAATGTCCCGGCCGGCACGACGATCTCGATCTCCGGCACCGCCAACGAGGCGGGCGGAGTCGTCGGGGGCGTCGAAGTGTCGGTGAACAACGGCGCGACCTGGGCGCTCGCGACCGGCGGCGCGAACTGGAGCTACTCCTGGACTCCGCTCACGCCGGGCCCGGTCACGATCCGCGCGCGCGCGGTGGACGACTGGGGGAACCTCGAGGCGCCGGGCTCTTCGATCGCGGTCACCGTCGATCCGGCCCCGCCGGCCGTGTGTCCGTGCACCCTCTGGCCCACGACCGTCGCAGTCGGAGGGGACGCGGGCGACGGCAACTCCGTCGAGGTCGGCGTCAAGTTCCGCTCGGACGTGGACGGATTCATCACCGGCATCCGCTACTACAAGCATGCGGCAGCGGCCGGCACGCACGTCGGCAAGCTCTGGACGACGGGCGGCGCGTTACTCGAGAGCGCGACGTTCACCGGCGAGAGCGCGAGCGGCTGGCAGGAGGTTGCGTTCGGAGCCCCGGTTGCGATCACCGCGGGGACCACTTACATCGCTTCGGTCTTCCTGCCGAACGGCCACTACGCGTTCAGCGGGAGTTACTTCGCGACGAGCGGTCACGACAACGCGCCGCTCCACGCGCTCGCCGAGGGTGTGGACGGGCCGAACGGCGTGTTCCTGTACGCCCCGCTCGGCGGGTTCCCCACGACCACATTTCAGAGCAGCAACTACTGGGTGGACGTCCGCTTCGAGACGGAGACCGGCCCCGACGAGACGCCGCCATCCGTGACCGGAATCTCTCCGGGCAACAACGCCGTCGGCGTCGCCGTCGGCGCGAACGTGGTCGCCACGTTCAACGAGGTGCTCGACGCGCTCACGGTGGATGGAACGACGGTGGAGCTGCGCGATCCGCTGAACGCGCTCGTGCCGACGGCTCTCACGTGGAGCTCGGCGGCGAAGACGATCACGATCGATCCGGTCTCGCTGCTCGACTACTCGACGCAGTACACGGCACGCCTCAAGGGCGGAGTGGCCGATCCGCGCCTCAAGGATCTCGCCGGAAACGCGCTGGGCGCCGACTTCAACTGGTCGTTCACGACGGCCGCACCGCCGCCTCCGCCGCCCGATGAAGGGCCCGGCGGACCGATCCTCGTCGTGACGACGGCTGGCGATCCGTACGGGCGGTACTTCGCGGAGATCCTGCGGAACGAAGGCTTGAACGCGTTCACCGCGCGCGACATCTCGCTCGTCACGGGTGCGATGCTCGCCGACTACAAGGCGGTTGTGCTCGCGTCCATGCCGCTCTCCGCACCCCAGGTCACCATGCTCACCGACTGGGTGGACGCCGGCGGACGCCTGGTCGCGATTCGTCCGGACGCGCAGCTCGCCTCCTTGTGCGGACTCACGGTCGCGGGCGGCACGCTTTCGGACGCGTATCTCAAGTTCGACACGACCCAGCCGCCCGGGCAGGGGCTCACGCCGGAGACGATCCAGTTCCACGGCGCCGCCGACCTGTACACGAATTCGGGTGCGACGCTGGTCGCGACGCTCTATTCGAACCCGACGACCGTGACCGCGAACCCCGCGGTCGTGCGGCGTTCGTTCGGCGTGAATGGCGGGCACGTGGCCACGTTCACGTACGATCTCGCGCGCTCGGTCGTGTGGACGCGGCAGGGCAATCCGGCCTGGGCCGGACAGGAGCGGGACGGCACCGGGCCGGGACGCTCGGACGACATGTTCTTCGGCGCGGCCAGCTTCGACCCGCAGCCCGACTGGATCAATCTCGACAAGGTCGCGATCCCGCAGGCCGACGAGCAGCAACGGCTGCTCGCGAACCTGATCCAGGACGGGATGATCGACGTGCTGCCGTTGCCGCGCTACTGGTACTTCCCGAGCATGCACAAGGCGGTCATCATCATGACCGGCGACAACCACGCGTCGTCCGGCATGCAGCCGCGCTTCGATCAATACCTTGCGCAGAGCCCGCCGGGATGCTCCGTCGACGACTGGGAGTGCGTGCGCGCGAGCGGTTACCTCTACATCGGCGGTCCGTTCAACGACGCGCAGGCGCTCGCGTACCACAATCAGGGCTTCGAGGTCGGAATCCACTTCGACACGGGATGCGCGAACTTCACGCCTGCGTCGCTGCAAGCGACATACTCGGGATCGCTCACGAACTTTGCCGCGACGTATCCGAGCGTGCCGCCCCCGTCCAGCAACCGAAACCACTGCGTCGTCTGGAGCGACTGGGTCACGACCGCGGAGACCGAGGCCGCGAACGGCATCCGACTCGACGTCAATTACTACTACTGGCCACCCGCCTGGGGCGTTGGCTCGCGTCCCGGCATGTTCACGGGCTCGGGCATGCCGATGCGTTTCGCGCGCCTCGACGGCTCGATGGTGGACTGCTATCAGGCCGCGACCCAGATGACCGACGAATCCAGTCAGGCGTATCCCTCGACCTGCGATGCGCTGCTCGACAAGGCGCTCGGTCCCGAGGAGTACTACGGGGCGTTCACCGCGAACATGCACTTCGATCACGCCCCGGGGAACGGGTCCGACCAGATCGTCGGCTCCGCACTCTCGCGCGGCGTGCCGGTCGTCTCCGGCCGGCAGATGTTGACCTGGCTCGACGGCCGGAACGGCTCGTCGTTCCAGTCGCTCGCCTGGGACGGCACCGCGCTCAGCTTTGCGATCGCCGTCGGCGCGGGCGCGCGAAATCTCCAGGCGATGCTGCCGCGGAATGCGGGCGGGGCGCAGCTCCTCTCGCTGACGCGGAACGCGGCCCCGGTCGTGTTCGCGCTCATGACGCTCAAGGGGCGCGAGTACGCGGTGTTCCCGGCCGATGCCGGGAACTGGGTCGCGACCTTCGCACCTGACCTCGTGGCACCGGTGATCTCGAACGTGGTCGCGACGCCGGCGGCGCTCGGGACCTCCGCGACGATCACGTGGGACACGGACGAGGCTTCGGATTCGCGCGTCGACTACGGCACGAGCCCCGGGACTCTCGATCAAAACGTCTCGAGTGCCGCGAACGTTACGGGCCACTCGCTCCTTCTGAGCGGCCTCTCTACCGGCACGACGTACTACTACCGCGTGACGTCGGCGGACGAATCGGACAACTCGACGACCGAGCCCAACCCGCCGGCGGCACCGCTCTCGTTCGCGACGCCGACCCCGCCCTGCCTGCTCGACGATCTGACGGCCGATTTCGCGGCCGGAACGGTGGATGCGGGCGCCGCGGTTCGCACGCTCGACGACGGCGAAGTGACGCTTGCGGGCGCGATCAGCGAGGAGTTCAACGGCACGACGCTGCCCGCGGACTGGGGTTCGTTCCCATGGGGCGGCGGCAGCTCGGCCGTGGTCAGCGGGGGCGTGGTCACGGTGGACGGAACGAACGTCCATCCCAACGGCGGCGGGTTCGGACCGGGCAGCGTGCTTGAGTTCCGCGCCACGTTCGGCAACGGGTCGTTCCAGCACGGCGGCTTCGGCGCGGGCAACAACGCCCCGCCGAACGAGATCTACAACACGACGCCGTTCGTCATCTTCACCACGTCGACCACGAGCACGAACCTGTTCGCGCGCACGCTCTCGGGCGGCGACCTCGCGACCGATCTGGGCCCGACACTGCTCAACTCGTCGCACCTGTACCGGATCGAGTGGAACGCGGGTTCGGTCCAGTACTTCGTCGACAACGCTCTGGTCGCGACCCACGCGGTCTCGGTCCCGGGACCGATGCGACCCGCGATCAGCGACATCGCTTCAGGCGGGGCCGTGCTGGTCGTGGACCGGCTGCAGGTCACCCCGTACGCGCCGGCGGGCACGTTCCTCTCGCGCATCGCGGACGGCGGCGGCTCGGTCGAGTGGGGCACGATGAGCTGGACCGCGCAGACGCCCGCAGGCACGAGCCTCGCGCTGTCCGTGCGGGCCGGAGAGACGGCGACGCCCGACGGCTCATGGACTTCGTTCGTGCCGGTTCCGGCGTCGGGCACGAACCTCGCGCTCAATTCCCGGTATCTGCAGTACCGAGCCGAGCTCGCGACCTCGAACACGCTCGTGACTCCGGTGCTCGAGGAGGTGGCGATCTCGTGCGGAGCGGCGGGGCCGGACGTGACGCCACCCGTGATCACGAACGTGGTCGCGACACCAGACCCGGGCGGAACGAGCGCGACCGTGACGTGGGACACGAACGAGCCCGCGAACTCACGCGTGGACTACGGCACGAGCCCGGGGCTGCTCGATCAGTCCGCGAGCCTCGGCGCGCTCGTCGTCGGACACTCCGTGCCGCTTACCGGGCTGGCCCAGGGTACGACCTACTACTACCGGGTGACGTCCGCGGATGCCGCGACGAACCCGGCCACCGAGCCGAATCCGCCGGCCGCTCCGCTGTCGTTCTCGACGCCTGCGCCGCCGTGCCTGGTGGACGACCTGACCGCCGATTTCGCGGACGGCACGCCCGACGCGAACATCGCACTCACGACCGCGGCCGATGGCGAGGTGACGCTCAAAGCGGCACTGTTCGAAGACTTCCCCGGAACCGCGTTACCGGCGGGCTGGGGATCGTTCCCCTGGGCGGGGGGCGGAGGTGCGACCGTGGGCGGCGGCTCGATCACGGTCGATGCCTCGTGCGTCAATCCGCTCGGAGCGGGTTTCGGACCGGGGACCGTGCTCGAGTTCCGTGCCACGTTCGCAGTCGCTCCGAACCAGCACATCGGATTCGGCTCGGGCGCGGACGGCGCGATCTACAACACGACGCCGTTCCTCATCTTCAGCACGGCCGCCGGGGGTACGACGCTCAACGCGCGGACCTATCCGGCAGGGATCGAGACGCCGCTCGGCGCGGGGCTTCTCGGCTCGCCGCACGTCTACAAGATCGACTGGCAGGCCTCGAGTGTCGTCTATTCGGTCGACGGCGTCGTGGTCGCGACCCACGGGGCGACGGTTCCGGACCCGATGCGGCCTGCGATCAGCGACATCGCCCTCGGCGGCGGGGTCGCGATCGTCGACTGGGTGCGTCTCACGCCGTACGCGCCTTCCGGAACGTTCCTCTCGCGCGTGGCGGGAAGTAGTCTCCCGGCAACGTGGGAGACGATGAGTTGGACCACGCAAACGCCTCCCGGAACGAGTGTCGCGATGGCGGTCCGGACCGGCGATACGCCGACTCCGGACGGAACGTGGACGGCGTTTGCTCCGGTTGCGACCTCGGGATCGACGCTCGCTCTTTCGGCCCGCTACCTCCAGTACCGGGCGGAGCTTTCGACGAGCGACCCGAGTGCCACGCCGGCCCTCGAGGACGTCACGGTCACGTGCAACGTGTGCGCGGACGTCACGCCTCCCGTGGCCTTGAGCGGGTTCGGTGCCGCGGCTGCGACGACCGGAAACGGCCCCGGCGGGTCGATCAAGATCCACGTCACCTCGGGAGCCCCCGAAGCCGGCGCGACGGTCGAGCTCTACCGGGCGGCGCGCGGCGACTACCCGCTCTTCGCGGGCGGCGCTCCCCCGAGTCCCGATCCGTATCCGCCATCAGGACCGTGGACGCTCATCACGAGCGGAAGCAGTGCGC
Organism: Candidatus Eiseniibacteriota bacterium; assembly: GCA_050733935.1. Lineage (GTDB taxonomy): Bacteria > Eisenbacteria > RBG-16-71-46 > RBG-16-71-46 > DASYSL01 > JBOHUC01. The sequence continues at coordinate 33,340 of JBOHUC010000042.1, forward strand.
TCGCGTACGTCGACACGCCGGGAGCGCGCGACCTCTACACGTACGCGGCGTACGTGATCGATGCGTGCGGGAACGTCTCGCCTTCGACCCTTTCGAGCGAAGTGCACAACTATCACCTGGGCGACGTGAGCGACGGGGTGACTCCGGGAACGGGAGACAATGCCGTGAACTCGGTCGACCTCTCGCTCCTCGGTGCCCACTACGGTGAGACGGGAGCGCCGGTCGCGGCGGTTCCCTACCTCGACTTTGGCCCGACGACCGACGGGAGCACGAGCTCACCGCCGCAACCCGACGGGCGGATCAACTTCGAGGAGCTGGTCCTGATGGCGCTCTCGTTCGATCTCGTGAGCGCTCCTTCGGAGATCGCTGAGGGGAGTGGACGAGGCGGGGACGAACTCTCGCTCGTCGCGCGCGGGACGCTCGACGCGGGCTCGGAGCTCGAGGTGTCGCTCGTTCTTCAGGGTTCGGGCCGCCTGCAAGGGCTCTCGACCGTGATGGCGTGGGATAAGACCGTGCTCGAGCCGCTCGGGTTCGAAGCGGGAGGATCTCTCACCGCACAGGGCGGGGTCGCGTTCTCGCCCGCTCCCGGTGCGGTCGATGCCGTGCTCCTTGGAAAGCGGACGCAGGGACTCACGGGAGAGGTCGAGCTGGCACGCCTTCGCTTCCGGGTGCTTCGGGTCGGGGATCCCAAACTCTCGATCCAGAACGTCGCCGGAAGAGACGGCTCGAACCGGCCGGTCACGCCGGGAGCGATCTCGACTGCATCGGTCGTGGCCCCGCGTGTCTCCTCGCTTCTTCCGGTCGCACCGAATCCGGCGCGGAACGAAGCGCAGATCCGCTTCGGGCTTGCACGGGCTGGAGCGGTGAGTGTGGTGCTCTACACGGTGGACGGACGGCGGGTGCGCGAGCTCCTCGGAGAGACGCGTGAGGCCGGCGTTCACACGGTCGTGTGGGACGGACGGGACGGAGCGGGACAAAGGGTCGGTGCGGGCATCTACTACGTCCGCTTCACCGCTCCTGGAGTCTCGCAGTCGCGGTCGTTCCTGATGCTGCGATAAGGAAATTGCCGATTCAGACGGCCGCGGCTTCCCACGCCGCGAGCAGCTCCGCCTCGCGCGCGGGAGACAATCCCCCCGCGCGGGGCGTATCGGCCGGCCGGGTCGCATCCCAATCGAGGGTCGCGCGCACGGTGTCCGCGAGCGGTCGAAACGTCAGGCCGCTTGCGAGCGCGCGCGAGAGATCGACGCGCAGCATTCCGGCAAGCTCCGGCGCAGAGGTCGGAAGCCAGAGCGGAAGCTCGAGCCACGGGCCGACCTTCTGAGCGACGAGGAACTCCTCGCTCACCCACGTGACGCGTGCTGCAGGCGCTCCGCGCTCGCGCGCGATCGCCGCGCAAGTCGCGAGCACGTCGCCCATCGGAATCGGGGTCGCAGGTCCGGTCGCCTGGATCGTGCCGTCGGTCCCGGCTTCGATGAGCCGCACGCACCATTCGGCGAGGTCGCGCACATCAATGAGCTGCACGAGGCGCGCCGGATCGCCGGGAGCCAGGATTTCGCCGCCGCGCAGGAAGCGAGCCGGCCAGTACGTGAAGCGGTCGCTTGCGTCGTACGGCCCGACGATGAGTCCGGGACGGAGGACGAGCGCCCGGGCGCCCGCTTCCATCGTCTTCGTCCGGACGACGCGCTCGCAGCGCGCCTTGAGCGGACCGTAGAGCGCGCCGAGCCGGTCGGCCGCCATCGGCTCACCCGAAGGCAGCGCGAGCACCTCCGCTTCCTGCTCCGCCGTGAGCTCGGCCGCCGGTGCGTCTTCGGCAAGGTCCACGCGCGACAGATCTTTGTACGCGGAAATGCTCGAGACGTACGTGTAGTGGGGGACGCGGGGGGCAAGCTCGCGGACGCTCGCTTCGACGTCCTGCGGGAGATGCGTGGACGGATCGAAGACCGCGTCCCACGTGCCGTCCGCGAGTGCCGCGAGACCCTCCGCGCCGCGCCTCCGGTCGCCGCGCAATTGCACGAGATCGGGGAAGGCCGGGCTGTCGGTGCGCCCGCGATTGAACAGCGTGACTTCGTGTCCGCGCGCGCGCGCCGCTGTCACGAACCAGCGGCCGAGGAATTTCGTTCCGCCCAGAACCAGGATGCGCATGTTGGAATCCCGTGGCTCCGTTGTCGGACGCCAAAAGGTCGACCGACTCGAAGCCCTAAGGCCAGAGCCTGGACTCGCGCCAGATCCCGTCGTCGTCGCGCTCGAAGACGATTCGTTCGTGGAACCGATCCTCGCGGCCTTCCCAGAACTCGAACGTCACGGGGACGAGACGGTATCCGCCCCAGTGGCGCGGACGCGGAATCTCGCGGCCCTCGTAATGCCGCTCGGCTTCCACGCGCTTCTCCTCCATGGTCGCACGCTCCGGCGCCGGCCGGCTCTGCGGCGACACGAACGCCGAAATCTGACTCCCGCGGTGGCGCGAATGCCAGTACGCGTCTGCTTCCGCATCCGGGATCGGCTCGACCGTGCCCTCGATCCGCAATTGACGGTGAAGCGGCTCCCAGTAGAGCGCAAGCGCGGCCCGCGGGTTCACCGCAAGCTCGGCGGCCTTGCGACTTTCGAGGTTCGTAAAGAACTGAAACCGCCCGTGCTCGTCCACACCCTTGAGCAGCACCCAGCGCGCGGCCGGTTTCCCGTCGGGGGTCGCCGTCGCAAGCACCATGGCCTCCGGCATGGGGAGGCCGGCCGTCCGAGCCTCGGTGTACCAGGCCCGGAACAAGGCGATGGGATCGTTCATCGCTCCCTCCGGCGAAACCGGGGAGGCCTCGAAAAGGCCGTCTTGAGCGCGTTTTTGTGTTGCCGAAGACCGGCTCGGAGATGTAGCATTTTCTGCCAGTTAACCCCCCATGGATGTCCAAGAACGATGCCGTGCAGGTGAACGTTTGACACCTTAGCGAGTCCTTTCGCGCGGCGTCACCCCACCTGTTCTCTTCGCCCGCCGCTTGCGGGCACCCCCTGAGAACGGGCCGTGGCTTCACAACCTGTGGGAGTCCGAACCATGCGTATCACGCCTACGCTGCGTCTCCGTGCGTCTGTCTTCACCTGTACGATGCTTGCGCTGACAACGATGTTGCTCGCGGATTCGGCCCGTGCCGTGGACAATCCCGTGTCCCTCGGTGCGGCTCCCTCCTGCATTTCGATCGGGAATCCCTGTGTTTCGATCCCGGTCAGCATCGCTCGCACGGATGCGGCTCCCCTGCGTGGCTACAGCGTCACGTTCACGCTGTCCGCCAATCTCATGCTGTGCGGCCCGGTCGGCGCGAACATCCTCCAGGGTCCGTACCTCGCCACCGGCGCGGGCACGAACGGCACCACGTATCTCGTGCTCAACAACGGCGGCGGCTCGTACACGGTGGACGAGGCGATCCTCGGTACGCCGTGCGGTGCGGGCGGCGCGGGGGGCGGCCTGTTCACGATCAAAGTCATGAACTCGGGCGGCGACGGCCTCGGCACGATCACGATCAACTCGGTGACCCTGCGCGACTGTTCGAACGCTCCGATCCCCGCGGATCTCG
>JBOHUC010000043.1:0-8012 GCA_050733935.1 Candidatus Eiseniibacteriota bacterium
CCGCCGGCGCCCGGCATTCGGGGCGGGGTCGATTCTTCGACCCCGCCCCGAATGCGTTTCCGGCGTCCCGCCTACTGGAAGGGAGCAGGATCGGGCGGCCCGAGGGAAGCACGATGGAGCCCGTGACCTGGAGGTGGTCTATTCCCGCACCGGTACGCCCCAACGAGACCCGCATCAACGAGCGCATCCGAGTTCCCCAGGTGCGCGTGATCGGAGAGGACGGAGCCCAGCTCGGCATCCTCGCGGTCCGCGAAGCCCTGACCCTCGCGCAGGAGAAGGGGCTCGATCTGGTCGAGGTCTCGCCCACGGCCCGCCCCCCCGTGTGTCGCATCATGGACTACGGGAAGTTCAAGTACGAGCAGAGCAAGCGCGAGCGGAAGGCGCGCAAGAAGCAGCACGTGATGCACCTCAAGGAGGTCAAGCTCCGGCCGAAGATCGACGACCACGACTACGGCTTCAAGCTGCAGCACGCGCGCGAATTCCTGACGGCCCGCGACAAGGTGAAGTTCACCGTGACGTTCCGCGGACGCGAGATGGCACACCAGGAGCTGGGACACGCGATGCTGCAGCGCGTGATCGCGGACCTGGCCGACATCGCGGGACCCGAGTCGATCCCGCGGAGCGAGGGCCGCACGCTCGTCATGATCATGCTGCCGAAACCTGCGCGGACCGGACCGCCGCCGCGTCCGACCGCCGCACCTGAACCCGCCGCCGCAAAGACCGCCGCCGGGCCGACGGCCACGGCCGCGACCGTGGCGAAGAGTGTTTCCGCAGCGAAGGCCGCGCCGGCCCGCGCACGGGTCGCAGCGCCGACCAAGGAGTCCTGAGGGGAGACCGAAATGCCGAAGATGAAGACCAACCGCGCCGCGGCGAAGCGCTTCAAGCTTACCGGGACGGGGAAGATCAAGCGCCACAAGGCCTATTTGCGCCACATCCTGACCAAGAAGGCGCGCGGTCGCAAACGCGAGCTCGGCAAAGCCACGCTCGTTCACGAAACCGAAGTGCACCGCGTGCTCCGAATGCTGGGCCTGCGCTGACGCGCGACGTCGCCGAACCGGCGCCCACGTCACCCCGAACCGAATTCGCAGGAAGGTAGGAACCGAACATGCCTCGCACCAAGACAGTCGTACCCGGACGCCGCCGCCGCAAGAAGGTGATGAAAGCGGTCCGGGGCAATTTCAGCGGCCGCCGCAAGCTCTATCAGACCGCGCGCGAGACGCTGATCCGCTCCATGCAGTTCGCCTATGAGCACCGGCGCACGAAGAAGCGCGAGTTCCGCGCGCTCTGGATCACGCGCATCAACGCCGCGGCGCGCATGCACGGGCTCTCCTATTCGGCGCTCGTGAGCGGACTCAAGGCCGCCGAGATCACGATCAACCGGAAGGTGCTCGCCGACCTGGCCGTGCACGACCTTCCGGCGTTCGCCCAGCTCGCCGAAGCCGCGAAGCAGGCCCGCGCGTCTTGAGCCCCGGCACGCTCATCGAGAGTCTCGCCGGCCTGCGCCGGCAGGCTCTCGAGGAGGCGCGGGAAGCGGCATCGCTCGAGGCGCTCTCGGCGCTGCGCGTCCGCGTGCTCGGCCGGAAGGGCGAGCTCACGGGAATCCTGCGCGGTCTCAAGGATCTGCCGCCCGACGACAAGGTCCGTGTCGGTCAGGAAGCGAACCGCCTCAAGGACGAGCTCGAAGCGCTCCTCGCGGAGCGGACCGAGGCGCTCGAAGGCGCGCTCGAGGTTCGCGAGAAGGGGCTCGACGTCTCACTCCCGGGACGCCGTCCGTGGGTCGGCCGTCGCCACGTCCTGGGCGCGATCGAAGACGAGCTCGTCGACATCTTCCACGGCCTCGGCTTCACGGCGGGGGACGGTCCCGAAGTCGAGGATGACTTCCACAACTTCACGGCCCTCAATCTGCCGCCCGGCCATCCCGCGCGCGAAGCCCACGACACGTATTACGTGTCGGACTCGATGGTGCTCCGCACGCACACCTCGCCGTGCTGGGTGCGGGCGATGGAGCAAAGCCCGCCGCCGCTCCGGCTCATCTTCCCGGGCCGCGTGTATCGCGCGGAGGCGGTCGACGCGAGCCACATGGATCAGTTCCACCAGCTCGACGGCCTGTACGTCGAGACCGACCGCCCCGTCACCCTCGCCGACTTGCGGAGCACGCTCGCCGAAGCCGCGCGCCGGATCATCGGCGGCAAGGTGAAGACGCGCTTCCGTCCGGGCTACTTCCCGTTCGTCGAGCCGGGAGCCGAGATGGACGTCACCTGCATCCGTTGTAACGGCCAGGGCACGCTCAACGGCGGAGAGCGCTGCGCCGTGTGCAAGGGGACGGGCTGGCTCGAGATCCTGGGGGCGGGGATGGTCCACCCCTCCGTGTTCCGCGCGGTCGGCTATGACCCGGAGCGGGTGACGGGCTTTGCGTTCGGCTGCGGCCTCGATCGCATTGCGATGCTCCGCTACGACATTCCCGACGTGCGCATGCTGCTCGAGAACGACCTGCGATTCCTGGAGCAGTTCGAGTGAGATACCCGCTCTCCTGGATCAAGGAATGGATCGATCTCCCGCATCCGCCCGAGGAGATCGGCCGCCGGCTTGCGATGCGCGGCCTCCCGGTCGAAGGAGTGATCCGCCTCGGGCACGACTACCCGAACGTGGTGGTCGGCCACGTGCTCGAGGTCGCCCGTCATCCGGACGCCGACAAGCTCTCGCTCTGCAAGGTGGACGCGGGGACGGGCGCCGTGCTCTCGATCGTGTGCGGCGCGCCGAACGTGGTCCCCGGAATGAAAGCACCGGTCGCGCTCGTGGGCGCCGAGCTTCCCGGCGGCTTCAAGATCAAGCGCTCGAAGATTCGCGGCGAGATGAGCGAAGGGATGCTCTGCTCGGCGCGCGAGCTCGAGCTCGGCGGGGACCACTCGGGGATCCTCGCGCTGCGCGACGACGCGGAGATCGGCCGGCCGGTGCGCGAGATCTTCGGCGACCCGGACGTCCTCCTCGACGTCGACATCCCGTACAACCGTCCCGACCTCCTGTGCATCTCCGGTCTCGCCCGCGAGCTCTCCGCGGCGTTCGAGACCCCGCTCGCCATCGGTCCGCTCGCGCGCTTCGAGGCCACGGTCGCCGCCGGCGGGCCCGGCTTCCCGGTCCGCGTCGAGGATCCGGTCGGCTGCCCGCGCTATCTCGCCCAGGTGATCCGGGGCGTGCGCGTCGCGCCCTCTCCGCCCTGGCTCGCCGAGCGGATCGAGCGCGCCGGAATGCGTCCGATCAACAACGTGGTCGACATCACGAACTACGTGATGCTCGAGATGGGCCACCCGCTTCATGCGTTCGACCTCGCGACCCTCGACGGCCCCGAGATCGTCGTGCGACGCGCGCGGCCCGGGGAGCCCATGACGACCCTCGACGGCCGGGCGCGGCGGCTCTCGTCGGAGCACCTCGTGATCGCCGACCGCTCGCAACCGACCGTGATCGCAGGCGTGCTCGGAGCGGCGTTCGTCGAAGTGGGGGAGAAGACGACCGATCTCCTGCTCGAGGCCGCGATCTTCGACCCCGTGCGCGTGCAACGCGTCGTGAGCGACCAGAGCATCATGTCCGAAGCCGCACGCCGCTACGGGCGCGGGGTGGATCCCGCGCTCTCGCCGGCCGCGATGGGGCGGGCGATCGCGCTCCTCGAGGAGCTCGCGGGCGGTCGGCTCGAAGGACCCGCGACCGACGTGCGCGCGCGCGGAGTCGAGCCGCTCGATCTCGAGCTTAGGCCGGCGCACGTCGCACGGCTCCTCGGTGCAAAGCCCGGGCGCGAACGGCTCAAGAACGATCTCAAGTGGCTCGGATTCAGGGTGTCCGATCCGGTCGAGGGCGGGAACGGTCACGACGACGTGCCGCTCGTCGTCGGCGTCCCCACCCGGCGGCGGGATGTCACGACGACCGTGGACCTGATCGAAGAAGCCGGCCGCGCGTTCGGCTACGACCGTCTGCCCGACGTCCCGCTCGTGACCGGCGGCTCGGTCGGCACGCGCACGCCCGAGCGAAGGCTCCGCCACGACGTCCGGCAGGCCTGGATCGGCCTGGGCTTCACGGAGTGCCTCACCCCGTCGCTCGCCAATCCCGAGACGCTCGCCAAGACGTGGCCTTTGTTCCACGCCGGCGAGCCGCGGTTCGTCACACTTCGAAACCCGGCCGGGCCCGAGACCTCGACTCTGCGCACGGACCTCGTGGCCGGGCTGCTCTCGGTCGTGGCCCACAATCTGAGGCACGGCGCCGAGGGCTTGAGGATCTTCGAAGTGGGTCGCATCTTCCTCGCCCGAAGCGGGGGCGAGCTTCCGGACGAGCCCTGGCACGTCGTGGCGCTCGTCACCGGGCAGCGTTTTGCGGCGGCCTGGGACAGCGGCCAGGCACCAGTCGACTTTTTCGAGGCGAAAGGATTGTTCGAGGCGTTTCTGGAGCGGCTCGGCGTTGACAGCCCCGACTGGGCTCCTTATTCTCCTCGCGGCTGGAAGTCGGGGGAAGCCGCGGAGTTACGGACGAAGGTTCGAGTGGCTTGCGCAGGCCGCCTGAACCCGCGTCTGGCCCGCGCCTTCGACGTCGAAGTGCCGCTCTACGCGTTCGTCGCCGATCTCGGCGCGCTCGAGCGGCACCGCCGCGGCAGCGATCGCTTCGTTCCGTACGCGCGGCTGCCGGGTGTGAAGCGCGACCTCGCTTTCTTCCTGTCGGAAGACGTCCCGCACGCGCGCGTCGAAGCACTGCTTCGCAAGTCCGGCGGTCCGTTGCTCGCCGAGTTGCGGCTGTTCGACGTGTACACGGGGAAAGGCGTGCCCGCGGGGCAGAAGAGCCTCGCGTACTCGCTGACGTTCCAGGCGGCCGATCGCACGCTCGCCGAGAGCGAGGTCGAAGCCGTCCAGAAGAACATCGTGGATGCCCTCGTCGCCGAGACGGGGGCGACGCTGCGCGATCGCTGAGCGGAGGATCCATGGCCGAACTCATGGTGGAGAAGCTGGACTCGCTCGACGCGCTGGCCGCACAGATCGATCGCGCCGTCGAGGCTCTGGGCCGGCTCAAGGCCGAGAACGCGCGCCTCTCGGGCCGTGTGCAGGAGCTCGAAGGGAAGATCGGCGCCGGCGAGAAGACGCTCGGCGGCCGCACGCTCGCCGAGATCCTGGGCGAGCTCGAGACGCTCCGCGCGGCCGAGCGGCTGTGGGCGACGGAGCGGAAGGAGATCGCACACCGCGTCGAGGACCTGGTCCGGAAGCTCGAGCGCATCACCGAGTGAGGGAGGACAGGATGGACGACCGCAACGTGGTTCAGGTCGACATCTTCGGCAGCCAGTACACGATCCGGAAGGGGTCCGAGGATCCCGAGTACATCATCCGGGTCGCGGCCTACGTGGATCAGAAGATGCGGGAGATCAACGACAAGCTGCCCGTCGCATCCGTGTCGAAGGTCGCCGTTCTCGCGTCGCTCAATCTGGCCGACGAGCTGTTCAAGGAGCGCGACGTTCTGGGCAAGGACAAGAAGACCCTCGATCATCTCGCGAAGAGCGCCGCCCGACTCACCGAGGCGCTCGACACGCTGGACGCGCCGGCCGGACGCCCGGTATAATCCACGCGTTCTCGGTTGCGCGGCGCTTGTCGCCGCCCCCGACGAAAGCCGCTGCCGTGCTCGTGGGTATCCGTTGTTCTTGAGCCAACGTGACACCAACGGGAGCGCCGATGTCGGCGATGTGACAGGGGCCTCGCCCCGAAGCGGACCCGAATCGAGGCGCACCCACCTGTACTGACAGGTCCTCAAGAACTCCCGATCCCACGGCAACTCGGTGGCGCTTTCTTCTTCCGGCCGTCCCACCCGGCCGCCCCTGTCCCATGCGTCGAACTCGAGGGTTCGGGTCGCCTCGCGTTCTCGGGAGCCCTGCGTGGACTCGGACGTCCGCCTGCTGACCGGCCAACCGCTCGCCGAGCGCGTGCTGTCCGACGTCGCCCGCCGCGCCGATCACCTGCGCGCGCACGGCGTGTGGCCAACGCTCGCGCTCGTCTCGGTCGGCGACGATCCCGCCTCGCGCGTCTATCTCGCACGCAAGCAGAAGGAAGGGGAGCGCGCGGGCTTGAACGTGCGCACGGCCGCGTTCGCGGCCGACGCTTCGCCCGGCGCCGTGCTCGGCGCGATCGACGAGCTGGCTTCCGACCGCGGCGTCCACGGAATCCTTCTCCAGATGCCGCTTCCCGCAGGCTGGCCGTCGAGCGACCTTCAGCTTGCGATTCCGCCTTCGAAGGACGTGGACGGCTTCCATCCCGAGAATCTGGGCCGGCTCGCGCAGGGACTCCCGGGCTTCGTCGCGTGCACGCCGCTCGGGATCCTGGGGCTCCTTCGCCACTACGAGATCCCCCTCGCGGGCCGGCCGGTCACGATCGTCGGCCGGAGCGCCATCGTCGGAACCCCGCTGGCACTCCTCCTTTCGCGAAAGGGTGTCGATGCGACCGTCACGGTCGCGCATTCGCGCACGCCCGATCTCGCCGCCGTCTGCCGGACAGCGGACGTGCTCGTGGTCGCGATGGGACGGCCGCGCGCGATCGGGGCCGCACACGTGAAGCGCGGCGCGACTGTGATCGACGTCGGCATCCACCGCGTGCCGGAAGCGGGGGACGCGGCGCGCACGAGACTCGTGGGGGACGTGGACGCGGACCCCCTGCGCACGGTCGCCGGTGCGATTTCGCCGGTCCCCGGTGGGGTGGGCCCGCTCACGGTTGCGTACCTGCTCTCGAACACGCTCGATGCCGCCGAGCAGGCCGCCCGCGCGGCGGGGGTGGTGGTCGGCGAGGCGCACGCGAAGGAGGTCCCGTGAGTCTGTTCGACCTTCCGCCCGCGGGCCCGCCGCCTGGATCGCGTCCACCCGGATCGCGTCCACCGGGGCCGCCGAGCGATCCGCCGCGCGACGTGCCGCCACCATCCGAGCCGCCGATCCTCACCGTCTCGGCTCTCCTCAACGAAGTCTCGGGCGTCCTCGCCGACACGTTCCCCGAGGTCTGGGTGCGCGGCGAGATCTCGCGTTTCAGCCATCACGGCTCGGGCCACATCTACTTCACGCTCAAGGACGCGAACGCCGTCGTCTCGTGTGCGTTCTTCAAGTTCCAGCAGCGCGGGCTGCGCTTCGTGCCGCGCGACGGCCTCGAAGTCGAGGCGCGCGCCACGGTCGAGATCTACGCGCCCCGCGGCGCGTTCCAACTCAAGATCCTCGAGCTCCGGCCGGCCGGGCTCGGCGCGCTCCTCCTGGCACTCGAAGCGCTCAAGAAGAAGCTCGCCGCCGAGGGGCTGTTCGATCCGGCGCGGAAGCGCGCGCTGCCCGCGTTTCCGCGCGCGGTCGGGCTCGTGACCTCGCCGACCGGAGCGGCGATCCGGGACCTGGTGCACGTGCTCCGCCGTCGCTGGCCGGGGATCCGGATCGTGCTCGCTCCGGTCCCGGTGCAGGGTCGCGAGGCGGCCCCCGCGATCGCGCGCGGCATCGAAAGCCTGAACCGCCTGGGGGGGCTCGACGTCCTCATCGTGGGACGGGGCGGGGGATCGCTCGAGGACCTGTGGGCGTTCAACGAGGAGATCGTCGTACGCGCGGTCGTGCGCTCGTCGATTCCCGTCGTCTCGGCGGTCGGACACGAAGTCGACGTGACCCTGTGCGACTTTGCGGCCGACGCTCGCGCGGCGACTCCGTCCGCCGCGGCCGAGCTCGTCACCCCGGATCGCGCGACCGTCGGGCGTCAGGTGCGAAAGGACGCGCTCGCTCTCCGGGCGGCCGTGCGCGCGATTCTTCTCGAGCTTCGATCGCGTTTGACGACCGTGCGAAAGACGTACGGCTTCCGCCGTCCGGCAGAGCTCCTCGAAACGCTGTCGCAGCGCGTGGACGAGCTCCAGGATGATGCGAGACGCGCGCTCGTCCTCACGCTCGCACGGATCTTCGAGCGCACGCGCGGGCTCGCCGCGCGCGTCCACCCGGCGCGGCTCCATGACCGCCTGCGCCAGGCGGCCCGCGAGCGCACGGG
>JBOHUC010000044.1:0-7996 GCA_050733935.1 Candidatus Eiseniibacteriota bacterium
GTTCTATTTCGAGCGACCCGTCAACCCCGTCTTGTGGCGACTTCGGCGGCCTCCCCCACCGGAGGCCGAAGCGCGCTAGTGGATCAAGATGAGCTTCCGGGTCGCGGCCCGGCCATTGCTCTCGAGATAGGCGAAATACGTTCCCGTCGCAAGACCCCGCGCCACGAACGGGATGCGATGCGGACCCGCGTCCAGGCGCACGCGGTCGAGCAGGGTCGCGACCCGGCGGCCTGCCGGATCGAACACCGAGAGCGTCACCGGAGCCGCCGCGGGAAGCACAAAGTGGATCGCTGTCTCGCCGCGCGCGGGATTCGGCGCGCTCGTGAGCGCGAGGCCGGGCTCGAACATCGGAGCGGGCGCGTCCACCGTGGCCGTCACGTCGAGGCGCGCGATCCCGACTTGCCCGACTCCCTTGATGCTCGAGAAGTTCCCGCCCACCCAGAGCCTGGCGCCGATCAAGTGGAGCGCGTAGATGCTCGAGTTCGCGCTCGGATCCCACGTGAACGTCGCGAGCCCCGTTCCATCGAGGGAGGCCAGGTAATTGCGCGACTGCCCGCCGATGAACGTGAAGTCCCCACCTGCGTAGACGGCCTCTCCATTGGTGGCGATCGCGTAGACGTTCGAGTTCGCGTTCGGGTCCCATCCCGTCGGATCCCCGGTCACGGCGTCGATCGCCGCGATCCGATTCCGCGTCTGGCCTTTGACGGTCGTGAAGACCCCGCCCGCATAGACGGTGTTCCCGGACTTCGCGAGCGCATAGACGATGTTGTTGGTGGTCGGGTCCCAGGACGTGAGCGTTCCCGTCCCGGTGTCAAAGGAAGCGAGCCCGACGCGCGCGGTCGTGCCGATCATTCCGAACTGCCCGCCGGCATAGAGCGTCGAACCGTCCACGAGCAGCGCGTAGACCGTGCTGTTCGCCGCCGGGTTCCAGGCCATCGCACTTCCCGTTCCGACGTCGAGCGCGGCGAGCCGGGTTCGCCCCTGGCCGCCGATGTTCAGGAACATGCCGCCGGCGTAGAGCGTCGATCCGTCGAGGGCGATCGCGTACACGATGCTGTTGGCGTTCGGATTCCATACGCTCGCCAGCCCCGTTTCCGCGTCGAGCGCCGCGATCCGGTTGCGGACCTGTCCTCCGATGTTCGTGAACTGCCCGGCGACGTAGACCGTGTTTCCGTTCGGGATGATCGCGTGGACCTGGAGGTTCGCATTCGGATTCCAGTCCATGAGCTCGCCCGAGGTGGCGTCGAGGGCGGCAATCCGATTCCTCGTCCTGGTTCCAATCGACGTGAAGACTCCGCCCACGAACATCGTGGCCCCGTCGCGCACGAGCAGGTGGACCTGCTGGTTCGCGTTCGGATCCCAGGCCGTGGCGCTTCCGGTCGCGATCTCGATCTCGGCAATGCGGTTCCGCGTCTGGCCTGCGATGTTCGTGAACAATCCGCCCGCGTATATCGTGGATCCGCTCAGAGACAAAGCGTAGACGGCCTGGTTCGGGTTCGGGTTCCACGTGGTCGCGGTCCCCGAGATCGGATCGAGCGCCGCGAGCCGGTTCCGGACATCGCCGCCGATCGTACCGAAGACACCTCCTGCGTAGACGGTCGTCGCGTCGGACTCGAGCGCGTAGACGATGTTGTTCGAGTTGGGGTCGAAGGCGAGGAGCGTTTCGTTCCCGAGGTCGAGCGCCGCAATGCGATTGCGGACCTGCCCGCTCATCATCGTGAACGCGCCGCCCGCGTAGAGCGTGTTGCCCTCGAGCGAAATCGCATAAACGATGTTGTTCGCGTTCGGGTTCCAGCCCGACGCCGTCCCGTTGGCAAGGCTCAGCGCGGCCAGTCCGCTCCGCGTTTGACCACCAATGGTCGTGAACGCGCCGGCCACGATGAGCGACGTGCCGTTCTGGACCATCGCGTACACGAAGTTGTTCGAATTGGGATTCCACGACGTTGCAAGGCCGGTGGTCGCGTCGAGTGCGGCGACTCGGTTCCGCGTCTGACCGCCGACGAACGTGAACGCGCCGCCCACGTAGAGCGTGTTGCCGTCGCGGACGAGCGAGTAGACCGTCGCGTTCGCGTTGCTGTTCCACGACGAGACCGTCCCGTCCCAGAGCACGTGCGCGAGATTGGCTCGCGGCACCTTCCCGACGTTCGTGAACGTCCCGCCGATGAACCATCCTCCGTTTCCGTCCGGGACGGCCGCGCGAACGTCCCCCACGATGCGGGGAAACGGCGCACGAGGGTGCTGCGTGGGGATGTACACCGGGACGCCGGGTCCGGTGTTCGGACCCACGGTCGTGAAGGTGCCGCCGATGTAGAGCGTGTTGCCCGAGCGAACGACTGCGGTGACGGGGTTGTTCGTCACCCAGAGCGTGGAGTCCACGCCCTGCGCGCGGGCCGGGCCGGGAAGGAGGACCGCCGCCAGGGTCGCGCATCCGCACAGCGCGGACACGAGGCGGACCGGTGAAAACGCGAAGCGCCGTGCCATGGAAGCCTCCGGGCGAGAAACGAGAAGAGCGCCGGCAGCTTCCGGTCACCGCAGGGCGAGGGGAGCCTTCAGCTGTGTTCGAGCTGCCACCTTCCATTGCGCGGCCGCGCGGGGAAAACCGTCACTCGGTCTTTTCGGACTGAGCCTGAGCCAGCTCTGCCCGGAACTTCGCGGCTTCCGCGGGCTTTCCGAGCGCGTCGTACTCGGCGACGAGATCGTTGCGCGCGTTCTCGAGCCAGCGGACCGAGGGCTCGGCCTGCGCGACCACGATGTCGTACGCCGCGCGCGTCTCACGCTCGGCCTCGACGTAGCGCCTGGATTTGAGGTAGGTGCGCCCGAGCTTGAGTCGGGTGATGCCGACGTAGAGATGGCCCGCGGGGAGGGTCTCCCCGTAGCGACGGAGCGCCTCCCGGTAGCAGCGCTCCGCGTCGGCGTAGCGCGCGCCCTCGGCGTACGCGCCGCCGAGGTTCGAGTACGCGAGCCCGATCAGGTAGTGCTTGTCGTCGTAGACCTTCCGGTAGATCGCGATCATGCGCTCGAAGTACTTTCGCGCGTCGTCGAGCCGCCCTTCGTTCTGCGCGAGAAGTCCGAGCTCGTTCAGCGTCGAGGCCACGAGCGGGTGCTCGGGACCGTAGATCCGCTCGCGGATCACAAGCGCCTGCCGCAGGAGCTCGCCGCCCGCGCGCAGGGAGTCCTGCTGAACAAGCGTCCGTCCGACCATGTTGAGCGTGGCCGCGGTCTCGAAGTGGTTCTCGCCGTAGTAGCCGCGGTAGATCGCGAGCGCCCTTCGGTAGTACTGCTCGGCCTCGCGCCAGTGGCCCCACTCCTGCTGGATCGCACCCAGGTTGATGAGGTCGCTCGCGACGTTCGGGTGCTGATCGCCGTGAAGCGCGCGATCCATCTCGAGCAACCGGTGGTTGAGCGAATCCGAAACCGCGTAGTTCCCCGCGTAGAAGTGACTGTTCGCGAGCTCGGTGAGGCTTGCAATGTGGTCCGTTGCCGGGAGATGCGCGAGCGAGTCGCGCCGCACCGCTTCGGTCAGGACTTTGATCGCCTCCTCGTACTCGCCGCGATTCTCGAGCACGGTCCCGAGAGCCGTCATCGCGCGAGCCGCCGTCGCGGGATCAGTCTGCTCGTGACGGCGGGCGATCGCGAGCCCTTCGCGCACCAGGCTGTCCGCTTCCTCGAGTTGAGACTGGTCCGCGCGCAGGATTCCGAGTGCTAAGAGGTTCCGCGCGACCTCGTTGTGATCCGGACCGTAAACCGCCCGGCTCCCCAGAAGGGCAGCCGAGTAGAGCGAATCCGCGCGCTCGAAATCCCCGAGCTTGTGATAGATCCCGCCGAGGGTCTGGTAGAGCCCGGCCTGGATGTCCGGTTCGCTCGTGAGCGCCCGGGCGTCGCGCACGCCGCGCGCGAGGAGCGACACAACCCGCACGGTGTCCGACGGGCCGGCTTCCGGATCGCCCCCTTCGAACAGGTTGTTCATGAAGTCCTGGATGCGGCGTGTGCGCTCCGCTTCGGCGACGGCGAGATTCCGAGCGCGCGCGAGCCGCACCGTGTAGAAGGTGACGAGACCGGCAATCGCGATCGTGACGGCCGCCGCGGCCACGAGGGGCTGCCAGTGCCGGCGCACGAACTTGCCGAGCCGGTAGCCCATCGTGTCGGGGCGAGCTTCGAGCGGCTCGCCGTTCAGGTAGTGATCGATATCGCGAATGAGCGACTCGACCGTCCGGTAGCGGCTCACCGGATCCCTCTTGAGGGCGGTGAGACAGAGGACATCGAGGTCGGTCCATTCGATCCCGCGCTCGCCGGGGCGGTGCGCGATCGCGGACGGCTTCTCGAGCGGCCCTCCGGGCGATCCGGACGGCTCTGGCGGCCGGCCGGTCAGGAGTTCGTAGAGAATCGCCCCCAGCGAATACACGTCCGTGTGCACGCCCTGGCCGGCGCCCTCGACTTGCTCGGGCGCGGCGTACGCGGGCGTGAGGAGACGGAGCTCCGCGCGCGTCCACTCGTGCCGCGGATCCAGTCCCTCGATCTGCTTTGCGATTCCAAAATCGAGGAGCTTCGGCTGCCCGCCGCGGGTGACGAGGACGTTCGAGGGCTTGAGATCGCGGTGGATCACAGCCTGCCGGTGGGCGTGCAGCACGGCTTCGCACACGGAACGAAAGAGCTCGAGTGTGCGCCGGACGGTGCACTTCTGCTCCACGCAGTAGCGGGTGATCGGGACACCGTCCACGTACTCCATGGCGAACCACGGCGTTCCGTCGGGCAGGGTGTCCGCGTCGTAGAGGCGTGCGATGCACGGATGGTTGAGCCCGGCGAGCGTCCGCTGCTCGCTCGCGAACCGCTCGCGGCGCGCCGGAGAGAGCCAGGCGTCGCGCAGGATCTTGATCGCGACCTGGCTTCCCAGATCCGCCCGGTCGGCGAGGTAGACGACGCCCATTCCGCCTTCGCCGAGCAGCGTGCTCAAGCGGTAGGGCCCGAGGTCCTGCGGCGGCACCGCCGAGCGTCCGTCGGAAAGAACGCGGCCGGCAATGTGCGCGAGATCCTGATCGAGGACCGAGCCGCCTTCCGTGTCGGCCTCGACGAGCGCCAGCACTTCTTCGATCAGGGACGCATCGTCACCGGCGCGCGATTCGAGGAACGCGCGGCGTTCCGAAGGAGGCAGGTCGGTCGCGGAGTGGAACAGCTCCTGAACGCGTTCCCAGCGCTCGTGGTCCATGGCCTCGCTTCAGCCCGAGGTCCGGAGCTCGCGCGAGAGCCAGGCTTTCGCAGCCCGCCAGTCCCGCAGCACGGTCGCTTCGGACACGCCGAGGAGCTCGGCGGTTTCGGCCACGCCGAGTCCGCCGAAGAAGCGGCTCTCGACGAGTTGCGCCTGCCGCGGATTGAGCCGTCCCAGCGACTCGAGCGCGGCGTCGAGCCCGATCAGGTCCTCGGACCAGGTGGCGCCCGCACCCGTGGACTCGTCGAACGACACGAAGACCGCATCGCGTCCGCCGCGCTTTCCCGCGGTCCGGCGGCGCGCCGCTTCGACGAGAACCTGCCGCATCGCACGGGCGGCGATCCGCTTGAAATGAAGGTGCGAGGTCTGGGCCACCGTGGGTGTGCGCGCGAGCTTGAGCCACGCCTCGTTCACGAGGGCGGTCGGCGTGAGCGTCTGCCCGACCTCGCTCCGTCGCACCGTCGCCGCGAGACGGCGCAGTTCTTCGTATGTGGCGCTGAACAAATCGTCGAGCGCCTTGCGGTCCGTGGCATCCGTCATGACGGAGATCCCGGGCGATTTGCGCAAGGAGGGGAGGGTTCCTCCGATGTCGAGGGGGGGCGACCATCATACCCCGGAGGAGCGGCCGTGGACAGCGGCTACGAGCAGGTTCCCATCGACGGAGGCCGCGTTCGCTTCACGGTGACTCCCGCGCAGGCCCCGCACGCGCGGCTCGTCCCGCTCGCGGCCGGGGTCCTGGTCGCGATCGCGCTCTTCTTCGTTCCGCTGTTTCGATTTGGAATGGTGAGCCCCGTTTCGCGCCTCGCGGTCGCGGCATTCGCGCTCCTCGCCGGCCGGTGGGTGCACGGTCGGGCGGCCGGCTGGCTCGCCGCCCGCGTGGATCGCGCGCGGAACCCGGGCGGCGCGTTCACCGTTTCGCCCTCCGCCATCGATTCGACGGAGGCACACATCGAGCGCGAGGGGCTCAAGCGCCTGGTCGTCCGCAATGTGCTTCGAGGAAGCGCGGGCGCCCGGGCGGTTTCCTTCACGTTGTGTGCGGAAACCGACGGACAGACGACCACGCTTGCGGGAGGAATGACGGAGGAAACCGCGCGCGGGCTTCTCTCCGACGCGAGCCGTGTGTTGCGCCTGGCACCGGGACCGGTCGTGCCCGTCTAGGCGCGGCCCCCGGCCATCGCGCCCACGACGAGAAGCGGCTCCTCGCCCTGGGCGACGGCCTCCGGGAGCGGCGTGTCCGGCGGATCGTTCGAGAGATCCTGCTGGCAGGCGAAGAAGCGCAGGAACGCGCGGCGCTTCTTCGTCGTGTGATCCCGAATGGTCCCCTCGAGCATCGGATAGCGCGCCTCGAGCGCATCGAGCACGGAGCGCTGTGTCACCGCGCCCTCAATCTCGAGCCGGACTTCGCCCGTGACCTGCGCGAGCGTGCGCAGGTGTGCCGGAAGCACGATGCGGATCACGGCAGCGTCTGGACCTCGACCGAGAGAACTCCCGGAAGATCGCGCACGATCGGCGTCCAGCTGTCGCCCGAGTCCGTCGAGGCGTAGACCTGCCCGCCGCTCGTTCCGAAGTAGACGCCGCACTTGTCGAGCGAATCGACTGCCATCGCGTCCCGGAGCACGTTCACGTAGCAGTCCTTCTGGGGCAAACCCTTCGTGAGTGCTTCCCATTCGTTCCCACCCGTCTTGCTCCGGTACACCCTGAGCTTCCCCTCGGGCGGAAAATGCTCCGAGTCGCTCGTGATCGGGACGACGTAGATCGTCTCCGGCTCGTGTGCGTGAACGCCGATCGGAAAACCAAAGTCGGTCGGGAGGTTTCCACTGATCTCCTTCCAGCTCTCCCCCCCATCGTCGCTCCTCATGACGTCCCAGTGCTTCTGCATGAAGAGGACGTTCGGCCGGGACGGATGCATCGCAAGACAGTGGACGCAGTGGCCCACGTCCGCGTCCGGATCGGGGAGCTCGTATTTCGACTGGAGGCCCTTGTTCACGGCCTTCCACGACTTTCCGCCATCCTCCGTGCGGAAGGCGCCCGCCGCCGAGATCGCGACGAACATGCGCTCGGCCTTTTTGGGATCGCGAAGAATCGTGTGGAGGCACATGCCGCCCGCGCCCGGCTGCCAGCGGTCACCCTTCACGCTCCGGAGCGCGGGAATCTCGGACCAGTTCTGTCCTCCGTCCTTCGTCTGAAAGAGTGCTGCGTCCTCGACGCCCGCAAGCACCGAGTCGGGATCATCCGCCGACGGCTCGAGGTGCCAGACGCGTTTGAACGCCCAGGGCTTCGACGTGCCGTCGTAGAACAGGTGCGTTCCCGGGTCGCCCTCGTACTCGAACTTGTTTCCGACGGGCTCCCACGTCGCGCCGGCGTCGTTCGAGCGCTGGACCACCTGCCCAAACCAGCCGCTCGTCTGCGAGGCGTAAAGCCGCTTCGGATCCGCGGGGGAACCTTTCACGTGGTAGATCTCCCACCCCGCGAAGTGAGGCCCCGAGACGTTCCAGCGCTCGCGCTTCCCGTCCGAGGTGAGAATGAACGCGCCCTTCTTCGTGCCGACGAGTACCCGTACGCCGCTCATGTCGGATCCCTTCCCGATGTCGAGTCGATTTCATCCTTCGACGGCGCGTCATCCCGGCGCGCCGCCCGTTCGCGATCGAATCCTAACACCCGCCGGAGACTAGAAGTGGTTTCATAACCACCTCAGAGTGATCATCGCGCACGCGATGTAGAAGAACGCTTGGTAGTGTTCGACGCTGTGATCGTATCGCACGACCATGCGGCGGAACCCGCTGATCCAGGCGT
>JBOHUC010000045.1:0-14279 GCA_050733935.1 Candidatus Eiseniibacteriota bacterium
GCCTCGCCCGTCGCGGATACCGCGTCGTCTACTTCGAGCCGCTCGCGAGCGGAAGGGGGAACCGCCCGGGGGCCCGCGAGGAGGACGGCGTGACCGTGATCACGGTCCCGTTCCTCAAGACGAACACGAAGCAACCGCTCTACAACGCGGCGATCGAATGGCCTCCGGTGCGCGGGCTGATCGAGAGCGTGGCCGCCGGCGCCGTCCGGAAAGGTCTCGACGCGCTCGGAGTCGCGCGGCCGGACGTCGCGTTCGTGTCGAACGTCTACGCGGGCAAGGCCCTTTCCGCGGCCGGTGCGCGGCTGATATGCTACGACTTCAACGACCACCCGCTGCAGTTTGCGGGCGTTCCGTCGTGGGCGGGCGGCTACCTGACGAG
The DNA here is from genome assembly GCA_050733935.1 of Candidatus Eiseniibacteriota bacterium. Taxonomy (GTDB): domain Bacteria; phylum Eisenbacteria; class RBG-16-71-46; order RBG-16-71-46; family DASYSL01; genus JBOHUC01. The sequence goes on from JBOHUC010000045.1 coordinate 380, forward strand.
GATGCTGTCCCGCGCCGACGTGATCGTGGCGGTGAGCGCCCACTATGCGCGACGGCTCCGAGCGGAGGCGACCGCGCCCGTGGTCGTGATCGGGAACGGGGTCGAGTTCGATGCGTTCGCGCATCCGGCCCGCGCCGTCCCTGAACGTGTGCGGGGGATTCGAACGCCGCGGGTGGGGTACGTCGGGAAGGTGAGCCACTTCCTCGATTTCGGCGTGCTCGAACGTCTGGCCGATCACGGCGCGTTCGAGCTCGTCGTCGTGGGGCCCCTGCCCGATGAAACGTCGCGTGACGTGTCACGCCTCCGGCAACGGGCGCACGCGCACGTGGTCGGAGAAGTGCCGTACCCCGAGGTCGCTGCCGCCCTTCACGGCCTCGATGTCGCCCTCATCCCGTTTCGCGCGGGCGATCCCTACACCGTGGGGATCAACCCGAACAAGCTCTATCAGTACTGGGCCGCCGGGCTGCCGGTCGTCTCCTCGCCCATCGCCGATGTGTCGGCCGACGGTGCGGGGCTTTCGTTCGCCGAGTCTCCGGCGGCGTTCGAGGAGGCCGTGCTGCGCACGCTCGCGACCCCGCCGGACAAGGGCGCGATCCGCGCCCGCGCCCGGGCGCACGACTGGGACGCGATCGCGGACCGGCTCGCGGGGCTGCTCGACGCGGCGCTCGCGGCGAAGGAGAGCGGCGCTTCTGTGCGGGCGGAAGACGTCTCGCGGTGTGGACAGGACGAAGGAGGCGCATGAACCGACGCGCGAAGGAAGAACGGGGAGGCGCGCGCAAGCATCGCACTCCCGCCGAGGTGCGTGCGGACGAGCGCAGGAAGAGCGCGGCGGGGACGGAGCCAAAAGCGGGCACGCGATGGAGCCGAAGCCCGCTCTTCTGGGCTTCGGTCGTCTACTTCCTCGTCATGGCGGTCGTGTTCCAGGCGGTCATCTTCGGCGGCCAGACGTTCGTGTCGCCCGACACCACGGCCCCGCTCGGTTTCGTCCGCGTGGGCGAGGAATCGCTGTGGAAGCACGGCGTGTACCCGCTGTGGAATCCGTATGTGTTCGCGGGCATGCCGTCGTTTGCGAGCGGCGCCTACAATCCGCTCATCTATCCGCCCGACTGGCCGGTCGCGCTCGTGCAGAAGATCCTTCCGCTCCCCGACGTTTCGTGGATGCTCCTCTATTATTTCCTCGCGGGCCTCGGCACGTTCGTGCTCGCGCGCTCCTGGGGTGCGACCCCGGCCGCCGCGATGGTGGCGGGCGTCGCCTTCATGATCACCCCGAACCTGGTCGCAAACGGCGCGCACGGCCACGGCAGCCAGATGGTGAACGAGGCGTACCTGCCGTGGATGCTGTGGCTCGCCTCGCGCGTCTGGCAAGGCGGACGAATCCAGGACGTCGCGACCCTCGCCCTCCTCGTCGGCTTCCAGCTCCTCCGTGGGCACATCCAGATCGCGTACTACACGTGGCTCGTGATCGGGCTCTATTCGCTGTTCGAGCTCGGCCGGCGGGCGATCGCGCCGGGCGGAATCCGCGAGGCCGCGGGTCGCGTCGCGATGCTCGGCGGCGCAATGGCGCTCGGGTTCGCGCTCTCTTCGTTCTTCTCGCTCCCGATCCGCGCGTACGCCGAGCACTCGATCCGCGCGGCCGGCGAGGGCGGGGGTCTCACGTACGCGTACGCCACGAACTGGTCGTTCAGCCCGGTCGAGATGTTCACGTTCCTCGTGCCGGGTGCGCTCGGATTCGGCGGGGCGACGTACTGGGGCACGATGCCGTTCACGGATTTCCCGAACTACATGGGACTCGCGATCCTCGCCTGCGCGTTCCTCGCGATCGCGGCCGGCCGGCACCGCTTCTTCGTGTCGTTCCTGCTCGTGCTCTCCGCGTTCGTGCTGCTCGTGTCGTTCGGCAAGCACGGCGGCCTGTACGACTTCCTGTTCCACAATTTGCCGTACTTCAACAAATTCCGCGTGCCGGTCATGATCCTGATCGTGCTCCAGCTCGCGACCGCCGTGCTCGCGGCCTTCGGGCTCTCCGCGTTCGAGGAGGCGGTGCACGACGAGCGCCTCAGGAAGCGGATGTTCCTGTGGACCGGGCTCGTGACCGCGGCGGTCGCCCTGTTCTGGCTCTCGGGCCTGGTGGGGGACACGTGGAGCGAGTCGTACGCGAAGGCGGCGCACGCGTCGCGTCCCGACATGCCGGCGGCCGCGATCGACGCCGGGAGCCGCGCGATGCGCGGCGACCTCGTGCGGGTCGGGTTCCTGGCGCTCCTTGCGCTCTCGACGCTCCTCGCGTCGCTGCGCGGGATCGGGCGCCCGGCGTGGGCGGCCGCCGCGGTCGGAATCGTGACCCTCGTCGATCTTGCGGTCGTGGACTACAGGCTCATGGCCCCGGTGCTCGGGCCCCCGCGCCAGATCGCGGCCGGTGCGGAGCGCGACGACGTCGTGGACTTCCTCGTGTCGAAGAAGACGGAAGGGGAGTTCCGCATCTTCCCGGTGCGCGAGTTCCAGTCGAACCGCTACGCAGGGTTCGCAATCGCAAGCCTCGGCGGGTATCACGCCGCGAAGCCGCGCCGCTATCAGACGTTCCTCGACGCGGACAGCGGGCGCGCGGCGAGCTCGCCTGCGGCGTGGCGGCTCCTCAACGTGCGCTACATCGTCTATCCGGGGCTCCTGCCCGAGACCATGGGCTTCGTCGAAGCGTTTCGCGGCCAGCAGCAGGTCGTCTACGAGTTTCCGGGAGCGCTCCCGCGCGCGACCCTCGTCCCCACGTACCGGGTCGCGACCGAGGACGAGCAGCTCCGGGCGATCAGCGACCCCGCGCACGATGCGGCCCTCGTGACGCTGCTCGATCAACCGCCGGGCGTCGAGCCCGTGCCCGGCGGAAGCGTGCGGATCGTCGAGTATGGATTGAATCGCGTGCGGCTCGAGAGCGACACGCCGGGCCCGGCGCTCATCCGGCTTTCGGACCTCGCGTTCCCCGGGTGGGAGGTGCGCGTCGACGGTCAGGAGGCGAAGGCCTTGATCGGCGACTACCTGTGCCGCGTGGTCGCGGTTCCCGCCGGGAAGCATGCGATCGCGTGGGAGTTCAAGGATCCGGCGCTCGCGCGCGGCCTTGCCATCTCGCTTGCGGCCCTGGCCGTGATCCTCGCCCTCTACCTCGTGCCTTTGGTCCGCGCGCGGATGCGGCGCGCGACCCCGGCCTCCTGACGCCATGGAACGGCTCGTCATCGTGCCGACGTACAACGAGCGGGAGAACATTCCCACGCTCCTCGACAAGCTCCTCGCGCTGCCGTACGGGCTCGACGTCCTGGTCGTCGACGACAACTCGCCGGACGGCACCGGCGCGTACGTCGCGGAACGAAAGCAGTCGGAGACGCGCGTCCACCTGCTCCAGCGTCCCGGGAAGCTCGGCCTCGGCTCGGCCTACGTCACAGGCTTCCGCTACGCGCTCGCGAACGGGGCGCAGCTCGTGTTCGAGATGGACGCCGACTTCTCACACGACCCGGAGGCGATCGCGTCGTTCCTGGCCGCGATCGAGAACGCGGACGTGGTCCTTGGCTCGCGCTATCTCCACGGCGTGACCGTCGTCCACTGGCCGCTCAAGCGTCTGATCCTCTCGTACACCGCAAACCTGTACACACGGCTCATCACCGGCCTCCCGGTGCGCGATGCGACGGGCGGGTTCAAGTGCTTCCGGCGCCGGGCGCTCGAGTCGATCAACCTGGACCAGGTCAAATCGGACGGCTATGCATTTCAGATCGAAATGAGCTACAAGTGTTGGCGGAAGGGGTTCCGGATCGTCGAAATCCCGATCACGTTCGTGGACCGCCGCGCCGGGGTCTCGAAGATGAACCGGCGCATCGTCTGGGAGGCGGCATGGATGGTCTGGCGCCTCCGCATCATGGACCTCCTGGGCCAGTCGGCATGAGCCAAGGGCCCCTTAGAACGAGAGGTCGTGAAACCCGTTCTACACCCCGTGGCGCGCGGAGGCCCTCCCGCGCACGGAGATCGATCATGCATTCGCATCACAACCCGATTTCGAGTCTGACTCCCGGAGCCGCCGTCGCCGCGTTCCGCGTTCTGGCCGTCCTGCTTGTTTCGCTCGTCGGCTCCGATGCGCCCCCAGCCTCTGCGGCGCGTTGGGACTACTACTCGAACGCGAATGTCCTCAACTCGGTGTCAGCTCTCGACGGCCTGATCTGGTGCAACTCGGACCTTGGCCTCCATTCGTTCGATCCCGCGACTGGGCGATTCACGCGCATCACGAAGGATCCGGAACGGCTCGCTTCGAACGCGGTCGTCGACGCGGACCGCGACGCAGCCGGGAACCTGTGGTTCGGGACCAAGGACCGCGGCGTGAGCGTGCTCTCGCCGCGCGGAACGTGGCGGACGCTCACCGCGTTCGACGGCCTCCCGTCGGACTCCGTGACTGCGCTCGAGCCGTCCGCGATCGGAATGTGGATCGGCACCCGTCATGGACTCGCGCTGTTCGACGGGTTCGAGCTCACGGCTCTGTGGCCGGACGGCGTGAACCCCTCGCCGTTCGCTTCGAACTTCGTGAACGACGTGGCAATCGTGGGCGACTCGACGTGGGTCGCGACGAATGGCGGGATCTACGTCACCCGCACGACCGAAGGTGTGGTGTGGGACCGGCGCGCGAACGGGCTTTCGAGTTCGATCGTTCGTGCGGTCACGTCCCTCGGCACCGAGGTCTGGTGCGTCGCCGGCGGCGGTGTCTTCCGCGGCGGAGAGACCGGCACGTGGAGCGCGGCCGGCGCGGGCCTCACGGGTAACGCCGTGTCCCTTCGCGGGACCGCGACCGAGCTCCTCTGCGGCACGACGACCGGTGTGTTCCGCTCGGCCGGCGGGGGTCCGTGGGAGCCGCTCGGCACGGGCTTCCCCGCGCTCGCCGCGGTCGAGTTCGACGAGACGGGCACGTACTGGGCCGGCAACTTCGACGGACTGTGGCGCTGGAATGGCACGAACTGGGCGTACTACCGCTCGGACGGCCCGGGTGGGAGCTGGATCCAGGGCATGGGGCTCGAAGGCTCGACGATCTACGTCGCGACCCGGGATGGCGGAGCCGGCCGATTCGACGGCACGTCGTGGCGGAACTATCTCCGGTCGACCGTGGCGACGCCCGACACGACGCTCCTGTCGAACGACTTCGTCTTCGGAATGCTCGTCGACTCCCAGGGACGGAAGTGGTTCGGAGACTGGGGCGGCTCGCTCGCCCGGCTCTCGGGCGTGTCGGAGCCGCCGTCGTTCGAGCACCTGTACGAGGCGGGGGAGCCCGGCTTCGACGAGCGCAACACGTTCGTCTGGGCTTCGGCCGAGGATCGGAGCGGGAACCTGTGGTTCGGCCTCGACACGCGGCTCCAGGGGGTCATCATCCCGAAAGGGTTGAACCGCGTCGAGCCGAACGGCACGCGGACGAATTTCAATCCGATCGACGGCGCGCCCATGTCGGCGAACCAGGTGCGCGCGATCGCGTTCGCGCCCGGCCCGGCGTTCGAGATGTGGGTCGGGTACAACAGCGCCGGAGTCGACATCTTCACGGATCCCGACCTCACCGTGCTCGACGACCACCTGAGCGAGAGCCCCCCGACGGATCCGGATCGGCTTCTGTCGAACGACATCTGGGGGATCGAGATGAACGGGGACTCGGTCTGGATCGCGACGTCGAAGGGCCTCTGCCGCTATTCGCGCTCGACGCGCCAGCTGCGCGAGGCACTCGAGACGCAGCCGCCTTCGTCGCAGGGAGCCGTGCATCCGCTCTCGATCGAGCGCGACGGCGGCGTGTGGTGGGCGACCAAGGCCGGCGTGTTCCATCGCCGCTCCGATCGCAGCGTCGAGGTGTTCACCGAGGCGAATTCCCCGCTCACGTCGGACGACGTGCACTCGGTCGTCGCCGACCGCGCAACCGGTGTGATCTGGATCGGAACGGTCGCGGGCCTTCATCGCTACGATCCACAGGGCGTGCCCGACGGCGGCGGAACGGTGGTGGCGCCGACGTTCTACGTCTATCCGAATCCCGTGTTCGAGTCCTCGGGCGGCTTCCTGGTGCGCGCGATCGACATCCAGGGCCCGTTCAAGGGCCGCGTGTTCGACGTGCACGGCCGGCAGATCGTCGGCAAGATCCTGGGGAACGCGACCACCGGCCCGGTCTGGAACGGGCGCGATGATTTTGGCGTGATTGTCCCTCCGGGCCTCTACTTCATCCAGGTCGTGCAGGACGGGATCACGCGCACGGGTCGGGTCGTCCTGTTCCGGTGAGCGCGGTCGAGGTCCGCATGGACCCGGCCTGGCCGGCGGACGTCGCCGCATTTGCCGTGACGGCCGCCGGCCGTTCGTTTGCGACGACACCGGCGTTCCGGCGCGCGTTCGACACACACGGACCGGCCTGGCCCGCGCGCGTGTTCGGCGCGCGCGCGGAGGGCGGTCGCGGGGTTTTAGTCGGCGTGCTTGCGGGGAACGTCGAACGGCGGTTCGGCGGTGCGTGGTTTCGGAGCCTTCCGTTCGGAGCTCCCGCCGGTCCCCTGTTCTCGCCGGACCTGGTCCCGGCCGAGCGCGCTTCGGTCGCGCGTGCGCTGTGGGACGCGCTCGAGCGTCAGAGCAAGCGCGAAGGCTGGCTCGGCGGCGACGTCACGCTCTCGGGTCCGGCGGCGCACGACGCGACGCTCGCTCCCGGGCCCGGGCTCGGAAGCCTGCGTCACGACGAGGCGCACGTGATTGACGTCGGCGCGGGGTTCGACGCATGGCGTGGCTCCCTTCGCAAGCGGGCGCGCCAGCAGTTCACGCGCGCGGAGCGCTTCGGGGTGTCCGTGCGGCGCGGGGACGCAGGAGCGGATCTCGCGCGCGTTCACGAGCTGCACGCGGAACAGGCGCGGCACTGGGGTGTGAAGACCGTCCGGCCGCTCGCGTTCTACCGCGCGCTGCTCGAGCCGCCCACGAGTGCGGTCCTGTGGGTGGGCCAGGCCGAAGGCCGGGTCGAGTGCGGGGTGCTCGCGTTCGTCGAGCCCGGCGAGACGTACGTCTGGTGGAGCGGCGCCTCGATCGAGGCCCGGCGCCGGGTCGCGTTCCCGTATTTGCTCATGCGCGTCGTTGCCGAATGCGGGAGCGCACGCGTGAGCCTCGGGTTCTCGGGCGGACTCCACCGGCTGACCGACTTCAAGGAGCAGATGGGGGCGGAGGGTGTGACGGTGCCGATCCTCGAGCTCATTCCGCGGCCGCGCACGCCGTATCACGCGCTCCTCGTGTACGCGCGGGATCGTGCGCGCGAGCGGGCGCGCGCGCGGGCGCAGGCACGGGTGCACGCGAGCGCGCCCGCGGAGGCCGAAGCGTGAGGATCGCCGTGCTCGGGAACGCCGCCGTGCTCCACACGCGGCGCTGGGCGGACGCGCTTTGTGCGCACGGGCACGAGGCGCGCGTGTTCTCCCTCGAGGCCCCGCCGCCGGACGCCGCTCCCCGCGTGGGCGGGGCGCCCATCACGGTCCTCCCGGCGCTCCCGCTCCCGCGCGCCTTTCGCTATCCGCTCGCGCGGGGTGCCACCCTGCGCGCGCTCCACGCGTTCGAGCCCGACCTGGTCGAAGCGCACTACGTCCCGAACTACGGCTTCCTAGCGACCCTCGTGGGCCGCCATCCGCTGGCGATCCACGCGTGGGGTTCCGATCTCCTCGTCTCGGCACCGCGCTCGTGGCTCCATGCCCGAAGGGCGCGGGCCGCGCTTGCGCGCGCGGACGCCGTGTTCGCCGACGCGCGCGTGCTCGCGGAGGCTGCCGTCGCGTACGGTGCCAGGCCCGAACGTGTGCACGTCGTCCCCTGGGGCGCCGACCTCGCGCGCTTTCCGCTTCGGCCGTTCGTCCAGGCACCGCGCGTCGTGAGCGTCCGGCATCTCGAGCCGGTGTACGACGTGGCCACGCTGATCGAAGCCGTTCCTTCGATTGCCGCGAGCGTGCCGGAGGCTCGCTTCGACGTCGCGGGGGAGGGGCCCGATCGCCCGGCGCTCGAAGCGCGCGCGCAGGCGCTTGGCGTGCAGGGGATCGTTCGCTTCCATGGTCGCGTCGCGCACGAGACTCTCCCCGAGCTTCTCGGGGGAGCCGCCGTCTACGTGTCCACGTCGCTCTCGGATTCGACGTCGATCTCGCTCCTCGAGGCCATGGCCTCGGGGGCCTTTCCCGTCGTCTCGGACCTTCCCGGGAACCGCGAGTGGATCGTCTCCGGTGAAAACGGTCTCCTGTTCGCCCGCGGCGACGCGCGGGCGCTCGCCGACCGGGTCACCGACGCGCTCGCGGGCCCTTCGCTCCGCGAGGCGGCGCGCGCGCGGAACCGAAAGATCGTCGAGGAGCGCGGCGATTTCGCGCAGGCGGTCACGCAGGTGACCGATCTCTACGCCGCCCTCGTGCGCGGTGGAGTGGGAGCCCGGGCATGCGCGTGAAGCCCGCGTTCTCCCCGGCCGACCGGAGTCGCGCGCGCGCCCGCGCGTGGCGCGCCGCGGGCGTCCTGCTCGTCGCGTCCGGCCTCTTCGCCGCGCTCGCGTGGCCGCTTCGCACGTACCTGATCGACGACACGTACATTCACCTGCAGTACGCGAAAAATTTCCGCGATGGCCACGGTCTCGTGTTCAACGTCGGCGAGCGAGTGTACGGCACGACCTCGCCCCTGTGGAGCCTCGGGCTCGGATGGCTGGGCAGGAGCGGCATCGATCTCTTCGGGCTCGCGAAAGCGCTCGCGCTACTGTTCGGGTTCGGATCGCTCCTCGCAACCGCACTGGCCCTCCGCCGGTTCCTCGACGCGTGGGTCGAGGAGCACGCGTTCGGCGCCGGGCGCGCGGAGCTCGCCTGGGCGCTCGGCGTGCTCGCGTTCGCGGCCGACCCGTGGCTCGTCCGTTGGTCGTCGTCGGGAATGGAGACCGCGCTCGGTGTGTTCCTGGTGGCGGCCGGCTTCGCGGCCTACTTTGGACGGCGGCCGTGGGGGAATCACGTGTTCCGGCCGGCGGTGTGGTGGTCGCTCGCGGCCCTCGTGCGTCCCGAGGCGCTGCTTCTCCTGGTCGGGCTCGTGCTTCGGATCGCGCTCTCTTCGAGCCCGCCCGGGCTCAAGCTCCGGCGGCTCGCCTGGGTCGCACTGCCTGCAATCCTCGTGCACGGGCCCTGGCTCGCGTACGCGGCCTCGTTCTACGGGACGATCACGCCGGCCACGCTCGCGGCAAAGACCGCCGCGGGAACGGGCCCGGTCGTGTTCGGGCTTTCGCTCTTCCGGCAGATCCAGGAGCTCGCCGCGTCGCGCGGAGTCGAGATGGTGGCGCTCCTCGCACTCCTTCCGCTCTTCAGCGCGGCCCTGTGGCGGCGGCGCGCGGAGCACTTCCTTCCGCTCTTGTGGCTCTTCGGAGTGCCGCTCTTGTACGCGCTCCGGGGCGTGCATCCGATCTCGCGCTATTTGCTCCCGCTCGCGCCCGTGCTCATCTGCTACGCGTGGGGCGCGCTCGCGACGGTGGCCGCGTCGGAGCGGCGGCGCGTCGGTCTCGCAGCCGCGAAGCTGGTGGCGATCGCGGCCGCGGCCCTCCTGCTCGACGGAGTCGTCTACGGGCGGCTCGTCCTGCCGCATGCGCAAGCGTTCAGCGAGGACATGCGGCACACCTTGGGCGGGCTCGCGGCCTGGTGCCGCGAGCGGACGCCCCCGGATGCGGCGGTCGCGATCCCGGACATCGGTCTCTTCGGCTACGAGTCGGGGCGTCCCGTCGTCGATCTCGCGGGGCTCGTCACGCCGGGAATCGCGCGCTTGATCCGGGAGGTCGGAAACTCGGAGGAAGGGACGCTCGTCACCGGGCTCGCGTTCGAGTCGGTCGCGCGCCCGGCCTATCTCGTGGACCGGGCGGACCGGCCGCGCCGTCTCCTGTTCGAGAGTCCGTACGCGCCGTGCCTCGAAGTGCTGTACGTGGGATCGGTGCGCTACCGCGGGCTCCGCCATCCGGATCCCGCCTACTACACGCTCTACCGCGTGGACTGGGAGGCGTTCGACCGCATGGCGGGGGCCCAGCGCCACGCGCGGGCCGGGAACTAGAAGCGGCGTTCTAGCCGGCGAGCTCGCTCGTCTTCGCGGCCATCACGAAGTCGTTCCGGTGCAGGCCGCCGATGGCGTGTGTCCACCACGACACCGTGACCTTTCCCCATTCGGTGAGGATCGCCGGGTGATGTCCGTACGACTCGGCGAGCGCTCCCACCTCGCTCGTGAACGCGAGCGCCTCCTCGAAATTCCCGAACTGGAAGGTGCGTGTGAGCTGCGGAACCCCGTCGCGCACGGCGACGGACCACCCGGGCACGCGCGCCGAAAGCTCCCTGACTTCGGCGTCCGTGAGGCGCGGCGAGTCGGGGCGGCATGCCGTGCAGGTCTCGCCCGCGAGCCCTTTCGAAGCGTCGCCCATGAGCGCTCCTAACCGGCGAAGCGCACGCGCCGCTCGTGGCGGCGCGAGGCGCGGTAGGAGGCGCCGGCTCCGTCGCGCTCGAGGAACCCTTCGTCCACGAGCGCGCGGCGGAGCGAGACGTGATCGAGCTCGATCCGGGCACCCGGCCCCGAGAGCCACGCGCGCACGTGATCGTTGACCGCCCGCTCCGAGCACGGCTCACCGATCGCGAGTCCGCGCGAGAGGGCATGGAGGAGGATCCAGCGGTCCTTCTGCTTCTTGGGAAGGCCGGTGCCCGCGCCGCTCTTCCTAAGGGCCGTGAGGCGGCTCTCGTATTCGGCGCGCGGGATCACGAGGGCCGTGGTGTCGGTCGTCATGGCAGGAGCATGAAGCTTCGCGGGCGGGTCCCGCAAGACCCTAGCGACGCACGATGCGATAGAGGAAGTGGTCGGCGCAGGTCTCCCCGAATTCGCCCTGGCGGGGATCCGAGAGATCGCGCTCGGTCGCGGCCGCAAAGGCGCGGACCGCCTCCTGCGACTCGCCGCGCTTCAATCCGCGCCCGTGGAGCGCGTGCCGGAGGACCGCGTAGTGCCCGTTCGAGCCGAGCTCCTCGACGCGCGCGCCGCGGCGCGCGATTCCCGCCACGAGGCGGCGCCGATCGACGAGCCCGCAATAGTAGCCGTTCGGCAGCTGCCGGGCCTGGCGGTAGCGATTGTCGCTTCCCGCGCGCAGGAGGAGCGAGCGGTTGTTGTTGAGCACGAGGTAGAGCGCGCCGCCTCTCTTGAGGACGCGCAGGCCCTCGGCGAGCGTCTTCTCCTGGAGCCAGCCCGGAAGGTGCTCGAGCAAGCCGAGGCAGAGCACCGCGTCGAACGTGCGATCGACGAACGGAAGGCTGCCCGAAAACGCCTGCACGAAGCCCGCACGCGTGCGCACGCGCTCGGCCTTGCCGGCGCGCTGCGTCTTGCGCGAGGCCGCCTGCGCCATCGCAAGCGCGTTGTCGACGCCGATCACCGTCGCACCCGTGAGCGCGAGCGGGGCGGACACGCGTCCCAGGCCGCACGCGAGATCGAGCACGCGCACGCCGCGTCGTGGCTTGAGCGCGCGCAGGAACGACGACATCTCCCACAGGTGATACGCGGCGTTGACGAACGCGGGCTCACCGGCGGAGAGCACGATCTTGAATTCGTCCGCGAGCTTCGTGCGCTCCTCACCCCAGTAGTGCTCGGCGGCCGCGCGATCGAAATTGCGCGACGCCGCGACGCCGCGCGCCGATCCGCGACGCGCCGGCCGTTCGCTCTGCATGCGAATCCTCCTTCCGAACCCTCGAGGGCGGGACAAACCCGCCGAACCTACCGACCGCCCCTTCGACCGTCAAGCCGGCGGGGGAGTCCGTGAACAGGCGTGCAGGATTTCCGGATTTCGCCCGGAAAAAAATGCGGCCCAACCAAGTAGGACGACAAAAAAAGATTTGACGGCAATCGCCCGTGGGGCGAAAGTTCGCCGACGTGGAGCAGGGTGGGTTGTAGTGGTGCAAAAGGGTGAAACGGATTTCAGGAGTTCGAATCGCTCCATGAACGCTTCGACTGAGTCTGCGGAGACCCGGGCATGTCGACCTTCTACGGGACGGAGATTTGCGTCGTCGATCCGAAAGGCCGGATCAACGTCCCGTCCCGCATGCGCCGGGGTCTCACTCCCGAGGCCAACGACACGTTCCTCATGGTCCGTGGCTTCGACGGTTGCGTCAACCTCTATCCCCTCGATGAATGGCGCAAGTACGAGGAGAAGCTCCGGGAGCTCGTGCTCGGAGACGAGGACGCGCGGGCGTTCGTCCGCGTCCTGCTCGAGACCGCGCACGAGTCGTCCGTCGATGCCCAGGGTCGCGTGACCCTGACGGCGACGCTCATGGCCATCGCGGGAGTGGAGAAGGAAGCCAAGCTGGTCGGCGCGTTCGACCACATCGAGATGTGGAACGCGAAGAAGTTCGACGCGGGCGTCAAGGTGAACGCGCCCAAGTTCGAAGAGATGGCGCGGAAGCTGTTCAAGTGAAGCGGCGCGCACCCCACCCCGCGCGGCCGGGTACCCCCACGGAGGTCCCGGGGGCCGGCCACCTCCCGATCGTGACGTTGCGGAGCGTCGGGACGGGAGGCAGCGGGGTGAGGGGGAGCGCGGCGACGGCGCCCCCGTCCTAACGAGGGCGGCGGTGACGTGGTCGAGCACCTGCCGGTCCTGGCAGACGAAATCGTGTTCTGGCTGGCCCGTGGACCGGGCTGGTATCTCGACGCAACCGTTGGGGGAGGCGGTCATGCGGCTCGAATTCTCGAAGCCCTGCCTGCGGAGGCCCGTCTCCTCGGACTCGATCGTGATCCTGCGGCGCTGGACCGCGCTCGCGATCGCCTGGCCCGGTTCGGAGACCGGGTCGTTCTCGTTCACTCGCCGTTCGACCAGCTGGGCGAGGTTCTGAGGTCCGTGGGTCTGGGGAGCCTTGCGGGGGCACTCTTCGATCTCGGCCTCTCCTCGCTCCAGCTGGGCGACGAAGCACGCGGGTTTTCGTTCACCCGGGAGGCGCCGTTGGATCTGCGGTTCGATCCGACCACGGGAGAGCCTTCGGCCGCGCGGCTCGCGCGCGCCGATGAACGCACGATCGCGCGCTGGCTGTTCGAGTACGGCGAGCTCAAGGACGCCCGCCGCCTCGCGCGCGCACTGGTGCGGGCCCGCCGGGACCATGCCCTCGAGACCACGACCGACGTCGTCCGGGCGGTGAGGCCCGTGTGGGGGGATGCGCCCCACCCGCGCCGCCTCGCCCAGCTCTTCCAGGCTCTTCGCATCGCGACCAACGACGAGCTCGAGCGCGTCGAGCAGGGCCTCGAAGCCGTCGCACGCGCGCTCGAGCCCGACGGACGTCTCGCGGTTCTCTCGTATCACTCGCTCGAAGATCGCATCGTGAAACGCATCCTGCGCGGCACGCTCCCCCCGAAGCGGGAGGCCCAGCTCGGCACGGTCCGGGCCGGTCTCCTTTCGCCGCTCACCCGGCGGGCGATCGTCCCGACGCCCGCCGAGGTGGCGCGGAATCCAAGAGCGGCGAGCGCGAAGCTGCGCGTCGCCCGGAGGGTCGCGGCATGAAGCAGTGGAAGCCCACGCCGGTGCTCCGGCGCCGCTTCGAGTTCGAGCGCCGCGGTCTGCCGCTCGGCACCTGGATCCTCGGTCTCCTGCTCGCCGCCCTGTTCGTCGAGGTGTGGCAGGTGACGCGCGTGAGCGAGCTCGTGCTCACGATCGACCGCGCCGAGAAGGCGCTCGCGCAGACCGAGGCCCGCCGCGATTACCTGGAAGCCCGACTCGCCGCCACGCGCACGCGACCGGCGCTCGCGCAGGCGGCCCAGAAGCTCGGCATGAAGCCGGCCGAGCCGTCCCAGATCGTCGTCGTGCCGGCCGGCTACCTCGCGGGAGACGGTCCCGTCGAGGAGGCGGGCACGAGAATCGCGGCGCTCGGTCGCCGCGTCGCTGAAGCGCTCGTAC
>JBOHUC010000046.1:0-8705 GCA_050733935.1 Candidatus Eiseniibacteriota bacterium
GGCGCAGGTGGACCGCCAGCTCGCGACGCTTTTCCGGTCTTCCATCGGAATCATCAATCAGGTCGCCGGACATTTCCTCGCCACGCGCGGGAAGAAATTCCGGCCGACCCTGCTTTTGCTGACCGCACGCCTCTCGGGCAAGGCGGACAAGGACGTCGTCTCCGCGGCGGTCGTGGTCGAGCTCATCCATGCGGCGGCGCTCATTCACGACGACTCCGTGGACAAGAGCCTGCTCCGGCGGGGGCTTCCGACCGTGAATCACCTGTGGAACGACGAGGTCGCGATCATCATCGGCGACTTCCTGTACTCGAAGGCGTTCACGAAGATGGTCGACGAAGAGCTCCATCCCGCGATGGAGATCCTCGCGCGCGTGAGCCACGAGATGACGATCGGCGAGGCGCTCGAGTTCGAGCACGAGAACGATCTCGACGTCTCGGAGGAGGAGTACCTGGACGTGATCCGTGCCAAGACCGCTTCACTGATCGCCGGCGCCTGCCAGATCGGTGCTTCGGTGAACGGGAAGGCCCACGACAAGAACCGCGCCCGGCGCTTCCGCGACTTCGGCGAACGGGTCGGCATGGCGTTTCAGATCACGGACGACCTCTTTGATTTCGTCGGGAACCCGGGCGAGACCGGAAAGGGCGTAGGCGGGGACCTCGAGAGCGGAAAGATCACCCTGCCGCTCATCCACGCGCTGCGCGCCGGCGGTGCGACCGCGAAGCGGGTCGCGGCCCTGGTCGAGAAGCGGCGGCTCGAGCCCGTCGAGTGGAAGGAGCTCCTCACGCTGCTCCAGCGCGCGGGCAGCATCGCGTACGCGCAGAGCCGGGCCACGGAATTCGCGCGCCAGGCCCGCCTGGCTCTCTCGCGCGAGCCCGAGACTCCGATCCGCGGCGCGCTCGATGCCGCCGTGCAGTACGCGGTTGCGCGCTCCAGTTAGGCCCGCCGTCCTTCCCATGACCCAGACGCGTCCCGCCCGGACGGGAGATGGCCGGGAGCTCGCCCAGACGGCCGTGCGCCTTGCGCTCGAGAAGAAGGCCGCGGATCCGGTCGTGCTCGATCTGCGCGAGCTCGAGGGCGTGAGCGATTACTTCGTGATCGTCTCCGCAGCCTCCGAGGTGCAGGTCAAGGCGGTGGCCGATCACGTCGTCGAGCAGCTCAAGGAGACCCGCTCGGTCCGGCCGTGGCACGTCGAAGGACTCGACGGACGGCGCTGGGTGCTGCTCGACTACGTGGACTTCGTCGTCCACGTCTTCCACGAACGAACCCGCGAGTACTATCTCCTCGAACGGCTCTGGGGCGACGCGAAGAGGATCGAGATTGCTGACGACCGACCTGCGTGAGGCGCTCGAGCGCGCACTCGCGGCGAACGGCTGGAGCCTCCCCGAGGGAAACGGGACTTCCGCCGTTCCGCTCGAGGTGCCGCGCGTCGCGGAGCACGGCGACTATGCGACGAACCTCGCGCTCCTGATCGCAAAGCGCGCCGGGCTTCCGCCGCGGCAGATTGCCGAGCGGCTCGCCGAGCACGTGCGCCAGGGCTCTCCGGCGATCGAGAGTGCGGAGGTTGCGGGGCCGGGCTTCCTCAATCTCCGCCTCCGGCTCGATGCGCTGCGCGAGGAGCTCGTGAGCCTCGTCGAAGCCGGGAGCGCGTACGGCACCTGGCCGTCGCGCGGCACCGCCCCCGTGCTCGTCGAATACGTGAGTGCGAATCCGACCGGACCCATGAACGTCGTGAACGCGCGCGCGGCGGCCGTGGGCGCGGTCCTCGTCCGGCTCTTCCGGGCGGCGGGGATCGGCGCGTCCGGCGAGTTCTACGTCAACGACGCGGGCCGCCAGGTCGACCTCCTCGGAGAGTCGGTCGCCGCCCGCTTCCGCGAGCGGATCGGACTCCCCGCGGCGTTTCCGGAAGAAGGCTATCAGGGGGACTACATCCGCGATCTCGCCGGGCTCGTGCCCGAGGCGGAGGGCCGGGCGGCCCTCGCACCGGGCGGGGATCCGCGCTATTTCCGCACGTTCGCGCTCGAGCGGATGCTCGCGCAGCAGAAGGCCGACCTCGAAGCCTACGGTGTCACGTTCGACCTCTGGACTCTCGAGTCCTCGCTTCACGAGAGCGGCGCGCTCACGGCGACGCTCGAGGACCTCACGCGCGCGGGCCACGTCTATGTCGAGGACGGAGCGACGTGGTTCCGCTCGACCACGTTCGGCGACGAGAAGGACCGTGTGCTCGTCCGGCAGAACGGCGAGCCGTCGTACTTCCTCGCGGACATCGCCTACCATCGCGACAAGAAGGAGCGCGGCTTCGGCCGCGCGCTCGACCTGTGGGGACCCGACCACCACGGGCACATCGGAAGGATGCAGGCTTCCATCCGGGCGCTCGGGCTGCCCGAGGACTTCCTCGAGATCGAGATCGTGCAGTTCGTGCGCCTCCTGTCCAAGGGCGAGCTCGTCAAGATGTCGAAGCGCGCGGGGGAGTTCATCACGCTCACCGATCTCATCGGGGAGGTCGGGGCCGACTGTGCCAAGTACTTCTTCCTCATGCGCTCGACGACCGCGCACCTCGACTTCGACCTCGACCTCGCGAAGGAGCAGAGCAACGACAACCCGGCGTACTACGTGCAGTACGCGCACGCCCGGATCGCAAGCCTCCTTCGGGTCGCCGCCGAGAAGGGGCTCGAGCCGCCGCCCGATCCGTCCGGACGCAGGACCGCGGCCCAGCGGCTCGTCGAGCCCGAGGAGCGGGCGCTGCTGCTCCTGCTCGCGCACTTTCCGGAGCTCGTGCGCGGCGCCGCGGACGCACGCGAGCCGCACCGGCTTCCGACGTGGCTCGCACAGGTCGCGGCCGCGTTCCACCAGTTCTATCAACGGCACCGGGTCGTCACCGACGACCTCGAGCTCTCGCGCGGCCGGCTTCTGCTCGCGCGCGGCGTGCAGCAGGTGATCGCGAACGGTCTCGGCCTGCTCGGGGTTTCGGCCCCGGAGCGGATGTAGGAGAGCCATGGGGATCGTCGTCGTCGGATCGGTCGCGCTCGACACGGTGTTCACGCCGCGCGGATCGGTGACCGACGCGCTCGGCGGGTCCGCCTCGTACTTTTCACTCGCGGCGCGGCACTTCACGGACGTGCACGTGGTCGCCGTCGTGGGGGAGGACTTTCCGCGCGAGCACCGCGAGCTCCTGTCGGCCGACGGCATCGATCTCACCGGGCTCGAGACACGTCCCGGGAAGACGTTCCGCTGGGCGGGCGAGTACAGCGAGGACCTGTACCATCGGAAGACGCTCGCGACCGAGCTCAACGTGTTCGAGACGTTCCATCCGGTGCTGAGCCCCGAGCAGCGGAAGGCGAGCACGGTGTTCCTCGCGAATATCGATCCCGAGCTCCAGCTCGAAGTCCTCTCGCAGGTCGAGCGGCCGCGGCTCACCGTGTTCGACACGATGAACTACTGGATCCAGTCGAAGCGGAAGCCGCTGCTCGAGCTCATGCGGCGAGTCGATGTCGTGCTCCTGAACGACGAGGAGGTGAAACTCCTGGCCGACGACTGGTCGCTTCCGCGCGCGGCGCGGAAGCTCCACGAGCTCGGCGCGCGCCGGCTCGTGATCAAGAAGAGCGAGCACGGGGCCGCGCTGTTCGAGCCGGACGACAAGTTCTTCGCGCCCGCGTTCCCGCTCGAGAATCCGCTCGATCCCACGGGTGCGGGCGACACGTTCGCGGGCGGGTTCCTGGGCTATCTCGACGCGACCGGCGGCACGGACCCCATGCAGTTCCGGCGCGCGATGGTCGTGGGCACCGCCCTCGCATCGATTGCCGTCGAGGGCTTCTCGCCGCGGCGCCTCCGGGAAACCGGCCGGCAGGAGATTGCCGCCCGGGTGGACGCGGTGCTCCGGACCATGCACTGTCCGCCCGAACCGCTTTGGACCGCTTGAGGTTAGGGGCCAGTCCCTCGTTGTTGCCCCTTGCCGGGTTGTGCTATAGTCCCCGCGCTTGTCGACATTCGAAACATTGACCATTTGATGCAGGAAGGAGGCGACGGCCCTGTCCTCGGAATTGTCGGCCTCGTGGGTGGCGGACGCTGAGCGGATTCTCTCTCAGCTGAGGGATGTCCAGGCCGCCTCGATCACCACGGACGGGGACGAGATTCGCGAAGTGCACATCGTGGCCATCTCGGCGCGCACGCCGAAACAGATCGTGCGCGACGTCGAGACCGCCCTGAAAGCGTTCTTGAAGCGCGCCATCGATCATCGGATCATCTCGGTGGCGCTGCAGCAACCGGGGCAGGGCTTCACCGCCCCGACGCTGACCGTACTTCCGCCGCCGAGCGGAAGCCCCGCGGCGAATGTCGCGGGCTCCGTGCTCGGCACGGGGGGCGCAGGCGGCGTGAGTGCGGCGGGTGCCGCGACGGCGGCCACCGTGGCACAGGCCCCGTCGGGAGGACTCGGATCGTTTCCTCCGGTCCCGTCGATCGCGCCCGGCGGGCGCGGCGGAAGCGGGGGAGGCGCAGCGAGCGGGCACGGGGGAACCATGCCGCCCGGCGTCGCCCCTCCTTCGATCGCAGCGGGAGCATCGTCCACCGCCGCGACGGGGACGCGTCGCCCGGATCAGGTTCCCCGCGTCCGGTTCGTGACCGCGAACCTGTTCGTGAGCGGTCTCAGGACGCAGGCGCAGGTCGAGCTCTCGTGGCAGGGCGTCACGCGGCTCGGCAATGCGACCGGGGCGTCGGCGCGCGACAATGCGCACCGGCTCCTCTCGAGTGCGACGCTCCAGGCGCTGTTGCCGTACCTGGGCGACGACGTGACCCTCGCGCCGCATGAAGTCGAATTCGTGCGGCTCGGGCGTCAGGAAGTGGTCGTGGTCACCGTGAAGCTCCTTGCGCAGCGGTCCGAGAAGACGCTCGTGGGATCGTGCACGGTGGAGCAGGACGTGGCGCAGTCGGTCGTGTACGCGACCCTGGCCGCGGTGAACCGCGTGCTCGGAGGGTTGAGGCCCCGCGAGCCCGTGGAGTACGAGTTGAGACCGACATCGACGTAAGGCGGAGCGGAGCGAAGTCGGATAGCGGAGCGCCAACCCAACGAAGCAGGGAGCCTACGGGCTTCCTCGTTCATCACGCAGTTCAGGGGAGGTGTTCTACCATGCTTCCGTACATCGCTATGCTGACGGAGCTCGTTGCCGAACTGTTCATCGACATGGACAACGGCAAGGGCGGCTGGGACGAAGGCGAGCTGCAGGGTAAGGGCGGCTGGTAGTCTCAGTGAGGACGGCAGGCCGGGTCCGGCAACGGGCCTCATGCCTGTTTCCAACGTGAGCTGAACGAAGCCCCAGGTTGGTGTCGGTCTCGCATTTTTGAGTTCCCGGAAAGGCGGCGCCGCGCGACGCGGACGCCGCGACAGGACGGAGGGCCGGGGGCATCCAGCGGATGGATCCATCGAACGCACCGCGCGCGCGTCACCCGCTGTTCGCCCCGTACTACGCCCTCGTCGTCCTCGGCGCCCTTCTCTATCTCTGGTTCGTGCGCCCCGAGCCGGGCCCCGTGCCCTGGATCGGCCTCCTCGTCACGCTCGGCCTCATGGTGCTCGCGGATCTCGTCCCCGTGCGCATGCCCGGAGGAGGATTCGTCACCCCCGGCGCGTCGATCGACTTCGCGTCGATCCTCGTGTTCGGCGGGCCGTGGACGGCGATCCTGAACGTCCTCTCGACCGTCGTGGGCCAGCTCGTGCTCCGCAAGCAGAGCCCGGTACGCGTCCTGTTCAACGCGTCCATGTACGTGGTCATGATCGCGGCCGCCGCGGGGGCGCTCCAGGCACTCGGAGGGCAGCCCGGCCGGCTCGATCTTCCGGGCGACGGACCCGCGCTCCTCGCGTGTGCGCTCACGTACTTCCTGGTGAACGGCTTCGGGCTCTCCGCCGTGCTCGCGCTCACGGGCGGGACATCGGCGTGGCGCGTGTTCCAGGTCAACTACCTGATCACCGCCCTCAATCACCTGAGCTATCTCGCGCTCGGAGCGGTTGCGGCGTTCGCGTTCTTCCGGCTCGGGACCTGGGCGCTCGCGATTTTCCTCCTGCCGATTCTCCTCGCGAGCCTGTCGTTCCGGAGATACTTCGAGATGAAGCAGGATCTCCTCGAGTTCGTGCGCGCGCTCGCCGAAGTGCTCGAGGAGGTCGATCCGTACACGCGCCAGCACTCGATCCGTGTGGCCGAGTACTCGAAAGTCCTGGCGCGCGCGATCGGCCTGTCGGAGCGCGCCGTGCAGGATCTCGAATACGGAGCATTGCTCCACGATCTCGGAAAGGTCGGCCGCCAGTACCAGTACATCCTCCAGAAACCGGGACGCCTGTCGCTCGAGGAGCAGTCGACGATGCGCGCGCACCCGGCCCAGGGTGCTGCGATCGTCGAGAAGGTGCGCGCGCTCCGGCACGCGGCCGACATCGTGCGCAATCACCACGAGCGCCCGGACGGGCTCGGCTATCCGTTCGGCCTTCGGGGCGACGACATTCCGATCGGGGCACGGATCGTGATGGTCGCCGACGCCTATGACGCCATGACGTCCGACCGGCCGTACCGGCGCGCGATGCCGCCCGAGCGCGCGGTCGCGGAGCTTCGCAAGCACGCGGGCACGCAGTTCGACGAGAGCGTGATCACAGCCCTCGAGCGACTCGTGGCCGCCGGACGATTCCCGCTCCTCCATCCGGCGGGCGTGGCCGAGGAGGCCCTCGATCTTCCGCCCGCGCGGCGCGGGGCCTGATGCGCTACCGGGAGGCGGGCGTCGACATCGAACGTGCGGACCGGGCCCTGAAGAGCCTCGGGGAGACGATCCGCTCGACCTTCACGCCGTGGGTGCGCGGGGACGTCGGCCACTTCGCGGGCCTCATCGAAGTGCCGGGATCGTCGCCCGACACGCCGCTCCTCGCCGCGAGCACGGACGGCGTCGGCACGAAGCTCCTGATCGCGCGCGACACGAAGCGCTACGCGGGCGTGGCCGGCGACCTGGTCCGCCACTGCGTGAACGACATCCTCGTGCTCGGGGCGACGCCGCTCTTCTTCCTCGACTACTTCGCGTGCGGGCGGCTCGATCCCTTTGTCCTGACCGAGAGTGTGCGCGGCATCGCCGAGGCGTGTCGCGCGGACGGCCTGGCCCTCCTGGGCGGCGAAACGGCCGAGATGCCCGACCTCTATCCGGAAGGCGACTACGACCTCGCGGGGACGATCGTCGGCACCGTGCGCAGGGAGAAGGTCGTGGACGGTCGTGACATTCGCCCGGGCGACGAGCTCTGGGCTCTGCCGTCGGCCGGTCTCCACACGAACGGCTACTCGCTCGCGCGCCGCATCGTCACGCGCGCGGGCCTTTCGTGGAACGATCCGATGCCGGGCGCCGACGGAACCGTGGCGGACGTGCTGCTCCTGCCGCACCGCTCGTATCGGGCGGTGCTTGGCGCACCGCTCGAGGCGGGCGCGATCGCGGGGCTCGCGCACGTGACCGGCGGAGGCATTCCCGGAAACCTGGTGCGCGTGCTGCCCGAGGGAACCCGGGCGCGCGTCGAACGCGCGTCGTGGAGCTGGCCGGCCGTCTTCCGCGCGCTCGCGACGCTCGGCGAAGTCGAGCGCGACGAGATGGAGTCGGTGATGAACCTCGGTGTCGGCATGATCCTCGTGCTCCATCCGGAGCGTGTGGCGGTGGTGCGCGAGGGGCTCGAGGCGGCCGGCGAGAAGCCGTGGCGCCTGGGAACGATCGAAGCGGGTCCCCGCGAAGTCCGGATGATCGGCTAGGCAGAGCCGGGAACCTCTCGCTTGAACGCGAGCGGTTTCGCTGTCACCCGCCTCCGTGGGGATCGCGCGTGCCGGTTTCGGAAGACGATCGCACTCCGTGGGGCCGGGACGAGGCGCTGCTCGCCGCCCGCGCGCTTCTCGAACGCGCAGCGGCCGCCGCCCTGCCGATCCTCGTCCTGGGTGAGAGCGGAACCGGGAAGGAGCGTGCGGCGCGCGCGGCCCATGCCGCGTCGGGGCGCGCGAGCGGGCCATTCGTTGCTCTCAACTGTGGCGCGATTCCGGATGCGCTGATCGAAAGCGAGCTCTTCGGTCATGCGCGCGGTGCGTTCACCGGCGCGTTCGTGGCCCGCGCCGGGCTCCTCGAAGCGGCGAGCGGCGGCACGCTGTTCTTCGACGAAGTGGGGGACGCGAGCGCGCTCCTCCAGGCCAAGCTCCTGCGCGTGCTCGCGGACGGGACGTTCCGGCGCGTCGGCGAGACGCGCGAGCGCGTTGCGGACGTGCGCGTCGTGGCCGCGACCCATCGCGATCTCGAGGCGGACGTGCAGGCCCATCGGTTCCGCGAGGATCTGTGGTACCGTCTCGCGGCCGTGGAGGTGCGGCTCCCGCCGTTGCGAGCGCGCGGCTCCGACGTGCTGTGGCTTGCGGCGCGGTTTCTGTCCGAGCGCGTGCCCGGCGCCGAGTTCGACGCGGCGGCGAAGCGCGCGCTCCTCGCATACGCCTGGCCCGGCAACGTGCGCGAGCTCGAGTGGGCGGTCGCGCGTGCGGCGATGGACACGAAGGCCGACGCGAGCGTGCCGCTCAGCGCGTTGCCCGAGCGCATGCGGGCCGCCGTTCCAGCGACGGCGCGAGGTCTGCGGGCACCGCGGACACCGCGGGCCGCGCGGGCTCTGCATGCGCACGCGCTCGCAAGCGAGATCACGAGCCTCGAAGAGCGGCGCATTCGCGAGGCGCTCG
>JBOHUC010000047.1:0-15729 GCA_050733935.1 Candidatus Eiseniibacteriota bacterium
CGATCACGCCGCGTGGCTCGCCGTCATGGTCGCGCGCGAAACGCCGTCGGAGGCGCGCGCGGGCCGGATCCACGTGGTCGTCGCCCGCACGCGCGAGACGCTCGCGTTCGCGCGCTGCGCGGCCGTCGCGTCGGGGACGGCGACGCTCGAATGCGCGGCGCTCGGCACGCCGCTCGTCGCGGTCTACCGGCTCGCGACTCCTTCGTACTGGCTCGCGAAGCGCCTCGTCCGTCTCGATCGCTTCGCGCTCGCAAACATCGTGGCCGGAGAGGACGTGGCTCCCGAGCTCCTCCAGAGCCAGGCCAACCCGGCGCGCATCGCGAAGGAGCTGTTCGCGCTCTGGGACGAGGGACCGGAGCGCGCGCGCGCGCTTGCGGGCGTGAGCCGCGTGCGCGGGCTTCTGGGAGGGCCCGGCGCGAGTGCGCGGGTCGCGGCCATCGGCGCGGAGCTCATCGGGAGGAGCCGCGCATGAGATTCGGTGTCTATCGCGCGCTCACGACGATCGCGGGCTGGGGTGCCCTGCCGGCGGCGCTCCTCGCGCGGGCCCACGGCGGCGACCGGGCGGCCCGCTTCGCCTACGACGACGCGCGCGGGGCGACGTGGGTCCATGCCGCTTCGGTGGGCGAGGTCGCGGCCGCCGCTCCGCTCGTGCGCGCGTTCGGTCTCCACCGCCCCGACGACGATCGGCTGGTCACGTCGGGCACGGCCGGCGGGCTTGCGGCGTGGCGGCGGGAGCTCGAGCGCCGTCCGCCGGGAGGCGCTCCGGTGTCGGTGACCGCGTGGCCGCTCGACTTTCCCGGAGTCGTCAAGCGTGCGCTCGACCGGCGCGCTCCGCGCCGGGTGCTGATCGTCGAGACCGAGATCTGGCCCAACTTTCTCGCCGAGGCGCTCCGGCGCGGCGTTCGGATCGCGTTCGCGAACGCGCGTCTCTCGGAGCGGCGCTGGGCGAGGACGCGCGTGCTCGTGCCGCTCGTCCAGCCGCTTCTCTCTCGCGTCACGGCGTGCGCGGCGCAAAGCGAGGCCGACCTCGAACGCTGGGCGTACCTGGGCGTGCCGCGCGAAGCGCTGTGCGTCTCCGGCAACACGAAGTACGACGCGGTCACGGCAGCTCCGAGCGAGCCCGATCGCGCGCGCCGCCGGGCGTCCGCACGGATTCCGGACGGGCTCGTCGTGTGCGCCTGGGGGAGTCTCCGTCCCGGCGAGGAGCCCGCGGTGATCGCGGCCGCGCGCGCTCTCGAAGAGCACGGCCGCGCGGTTGCAATCGTGGCCGTCCCGCGCCATCCCGAACAGGCGCACGAGACGCGCCTTGCGCTCGTGCGCGCGGGGCTCGACGTCTCCGACTGGCGGCCGGGGGAAGCCTGGCCGCTCGACGCGCACGGCAAGGGACGGCCGTCGGCGATCTGGGTTCCCGCACTGGGCGTGCTCCGCGACGTGTACGCGATCGCGGACGTCGCGGTGGTCGGGGGCACGTTCGCGCCCTACGGGGGACACAACGCGGCCGAGCCCGCACTCGCCGGCGTGCCCGTGATCGTCGGTCCCCACATCGCGGGGATTCGCGACGTGGTCGAAGCACTCGCCGCACGCGGCGGCGGCCGCGTCGCGATCACGGGGCGCGAGGTGGCCGACCAGATCGTACGCTGGACCGAGAGCGACCGCGCGCTCGCCGACGCGCGCACAAACGCGCGGCGATCGGTCGAGGATCTCGCGGGCGCGTCCGCGCGCACGATCGGCTTCCTCGAAGCGCGCGGATTCTGGGGATAGGGAATGCCGGAGAGCCGGGAGCGATCGGTGGCGCGTGAAGGATTCGTCGGCGGCTGGCCGGGATGGATGCTCGCAGCGCTCTACGCGCGCGGCGTGGCCCTCGCGCGCACGCGCGCGTTGCGGAGGCCTCCGGTGCGGCCGGACGTGCCCGTGATCTCGATCGGGAACCTCGCGGTCGGCGGCACGGGGAAGACGCCGTTTACGATTCACGCGGCCGGCCGGCTCCTCGCAGGCGGCGCACGGGTCGAGATCGTTGCGCGACCGGTCGGCGGGGCCGTGCCGGGGGCCGCGGGCGACGAAATCCGCGTGCTCGAAGAGCGGCTCCCGGGCGTGCGCGTGCACGCCGCACGCGAGAAGTCGCTCGGCGCACTCGCGGCCGCGCGCGTGCTCGCCGCGGGAGGACGGGGTCCGGCGGCCGTGCTGGTGGACGACGGATTCTCGCACTGGGCGCTCGCGCGCGACCTCGACGTCGTGCTCGTCGATCTCGCGCGTCCGCTCGGAAACGGCCACCTCCTGCCGCTCGGACTCCTGCGGGAGCCGCCGACCGCGCTCGCGCGCGCCCACGTCATCGTGGGAACGAGGGCGGATCGCGTTCCGCTCGCAGAGCGGGACGAGGTCCTGGGCGCCCTGGCGCGGCTTGCGCCGGCCGCGCACCTCGCGACCTCCGCTCTCGCGCCCCGTGGACTCCGGTCCGAAGGCGGTCTCGGTCGCCCGCTCGCGGCCGAGGCGGGGCAGCGGGTCGTGTGCCTGTCGGGTCTTGCGCGTGCGGGCGAGCTTGCGGGATCGGCGTCCCGACTCGGGCTCGCCGTGGAAGAGGACTTGAGCTACGCGGATCACCATCGCTTCAGCGACGCCGAGTGGCACTCTGCCGAAGCGGCGGCCGCGCGCACGGGCGCTCTCCTCCTCGTGTCCCACAAGGACGCGGTCCGGCTCCCCGCGGAGAAGAGGGCGAAGACGGTCGTTCTCGAGGTCGACTGGCAATGGCTTTCGGGAGGCGATGAAGTGGAACGACGACTGATCGAGACGGCGCGCGGGACGGCCGGAGGACGGGCCGCGTGAGCGCGCGCGACAGCGATCTTCTCATTCTCGGAAGCGGCATCGGCGGCTTGTTCCTGGCGCTCGAGGCCGCAGAGACCGCGCGCGTCACGGTCGTCACCAAGAAGCGCGACTTCGATTCGAACACGAACTACGCTCAGGGCGGGATGGCGGTCGTCCTCTCGGACCGGGATTCGTTCCGGCTCCACGTGCGCGATACGCTCGTCGCGGGCGCGGGGCTCTGCCACGAAGACGTCGTGCGCGAGGTCGTGGCGGACGGCCCGGCCGCACTCGCCTCCCTGATCGAGCTCGGAGTGCGATTCTCGCGCGGACAGAAGGGATTCGAGCTGGGCCGCGAGGGCGGACACTCCGAGCGCCGGATCGTGCACGCGGGCGACCTCACCGGACGCGAGATCGAGCGCGCCCTCGTGCACGCGGCGACGACTCATCCGAACATCACGCTCCTCGAGAACCACCTCGCGGTCGATCTCCTGCTCGAGTCGCACCTGACCCTGCGCTCGCGCGTCGAAGGCGCGCGAGCGCGGCCACGCGGGCGCACGAGGCCCGACGCCGTCTGGGGCGCGTACGTGCTCGACCGGATGACCGGGCGCATCCATCCGTTCCGTGCGCGCGCGACGGTGCTTGCGACCGGCGGCTCGGGGAAGGTGTATCTGTACACGACGAATCCGGACATCGCGACCGGAGACGGTGTGGCGATGGCCTGGCGCGCGGGAGCCCCGGTCGCGAACCTCGAGTTCGTCCAGTTCCATCCGACCTGTCTCTATCATCCGCGTGCGAAGTCGTTTCTCATCTCCGAGGCCGTCCGGGGAGAAGGAGCGAAGCTCCTCACGCCTTTGGGGGACCGCTTCATGCCGGCGTACCACAAGGACGCGGAGCTCGCTCCACGAGACGTCGTGGCACGCGCGATCGACGCCGAAATGAAGAAGCACGGGTTCGACAACGTGCTGCTCGATTTCGCGCCGATCGGCCGGGGGCGGATCGAGAAACGATTCCCGAACATCGTGAAGCGCTGCCGCGAGCTCGGGATCGATCCGGTCCGGGAGCCCGTGCCCGTCGTTCCGGCCGCGCACTATCAGTGCGGTGGCGTGGTCGCGGGGCTCGACGGGCGGACGGCGCTCGGACGCCTGTTCGCGGTCGGGGAGGTCGCGTGCACCGGCCTTCACGGCGCGAACCGGCTCGCTTCGAACTCGCTTCTCGAAGCCGTGGTCGTGGCCCGGCGGACGGCCGCGGCCTGTGCCGGGGTCATCCGGGAAAGAGCTCCGTTTCCCGCGGTTCCCGCATGGGACGCGCGTGGCACGCGGCGGCCGCGCGAAGCGATCGGGAAGACCCACAACTGGGACGCAGCGCGGCGGCTCATGTGGGACTACGTCGGGATCGTGCGCACCGACGAGCGGCTCGCGAAGGCCCGCCGGCGCCTTGCGCTCATTCGCGAGGAGGTCGAAGCCGACTACGAGCGCCACGTGCTCGATCCGGACCTGATCGAGGTGCGAAACCTCCTGCAGGTCGCCGAGCTCATCGTGCGCTGCGCGCAGGCGAGACCCGAGAGCCGCGGCCTTCACTTCAACCTCGATCACCCGCGCAAGAGCGCACGCCTCAGGCACGACACAGTGCAGCGGCGTGAGAGGACGAAACGCCAGGGCGGCGCGAAGCGGCGGAGCGGCACGAAGCGGCGCAAGGCGCGCACCTGAGGGCCCCGTTGCCGGACCCGTCGGTTCCGCCTATCATGCCGTCCATGGAGCCGACGGTCTTCGACTTCTGGGAACGGGTTCATGCAATTTGTGAACGCGATCCCCGATTTCGGCGCGAGGCATACGAATTCGTGATCCGCGGTCTCGACTTCACGACCTCGCGGATCGTGGGACAGCGCCGTCACGTCACCGGCCAGGAGCTTCTCCAGGGGCTCGTGGCCCTCGCCAAACAGGAATTCGGCGAGATGGCGTGGACCGTGTTCAACGAGTGGGGCGTGACCGCGAGCGAGGACTTCGGCGCGATCGTGTTCCACCTCGTCGAAGACGGCCTGCTCGGCAAGCAGCCCGAAGACCGGATCGAGGATTTCGCCGGTGGCGTCGACCTCAAGGCCGAGCTCGAGCCGGGCGAGCCGCAGAGCCGCGGCCAGACCTAGACAGGCTTCGACACCCAAAAGCGAGGAACGCATGAAGCACCCGCTGTCGCCGCTTGCCTATCACTCGGATGGCCGCCCCGGAAAGATCGAAGTCGTCCCCTCGAAGCCCGTCGAAACGCAGTTCGACCTTTCGCTCGCCTACACGCCCGGCGTCGCCCAGCCGTGCCGCGCGATCTACGAGGATCCGGAGCGTGCCTACGACTACACGGCGAAGGGGAACCTGGTCGCCGTGATCACGAACGGAACGGCCGTCCTCGGGCTCGGTGCCATCGGACCGCTTGCCGGAAAGCCCGTGATGGAGGGGAAGGGGGTCCTCTTCAAGAAGTTCGCCGACATCGACGTGTTCGACCTCGAAGTCGACGCGACGGATCCGGACGAATTCATCCGCGTCGTCGCCGCGCTCGAGCCGACGTTCGGCGGCATCAATCTCGAGGACCTGCGCGGGCCCGACTGCTTCCACATCGAAGCGGAGCTCACGAAGCGGCTCTCGATCCCTGTGTTCCACGACGATCAGCACGGTACGGCGATCATCTCGGCCGCGGCGTTCCTGAACGCGCTCGAGCTCGTGGGGAAGAAGGCGGACGAAGTGCGGGTCGTGTTCTCGGGCGCAGGTGCCGCCGGCATCGGGTGCGCGAAGCTCTACCTCGAGCTCGGCGTGAAACCCGAGAACCTGCTCCTGTGTGACAGCCAGGGCGTGCTCTACGAAGGCCGGCCGAACGGGCTCAATCCGTGGAAGGCCCCGTTCGTGCGAAAGACCACCGCCCGGACGCTCGCGGACGCGGTGAAGGACGCCGACGTGTTCGTGGGCGTGAGCGTGGCCGGGGCCCTGACGCCCGAGATGCTCGCGACCATGGCGCCGCGCCCGATCGTGTTCGCGATGGCGAACCCGGATCCCGAGATCGGCTACGGCGAGGCGCGAAACGCGCGTCCGGACGCGATCGTCGCGACCGGCCGCTCCGACTATCCGAACCAGGTCAACAACGTGCTCGGGTTCCCGTTCATCTTCCGCGGCGCGCTCGACGTGCGCGCGCGCGCGATCACCGAGCCCATGAAGCTCGCGGCCGTGCATGCGCTCGCGGCCCTCGCGCGCCAGGACGTTCCGGACGAGGTCGCGCGCGCGTACGGGGTCGATTCGCTTCGGTTCGGGCCCGAATACATCATTCCCAAGCCGTTCGATCCGCGCGTGCTCCTGTGGGTCGCGCCCGCGGTCGCGCAGGCGGCCATGGAATCCGGCGCCGCGCGCCGCGGAGTCGAGCTCGATTCGTATCGCCTGAAGCTCGAGCGGCTGCTCGGGCTCGAGCGGCAGTTCATGCGGCGCGTGCGTGTGCGCGCGAGCTTGAAACCCCAGCGCATCGTGTTCCCCGAGGGCACGCACGACAAGATCCTCAGGGCCTGCCAGATCATCAAGGACGAACGGATCGCGCAGCCGGTCCTGCTCGGAGATCCCGCGCTCATCCGTCTCAAGATCGGCGATCTCGGGCTCTCCCTGGGCGACGTCGAGATGCTCGACCCGACGGATGTGGGAGCGCGCGACGGCTACCTCGACCGCCTGCTCGAGCTCAGGGGCCGTCACGGCGTGGCGGCGACCGAGGGCGAGGGCCTGCTCTCCGATCCCACGGTCTACGGTCTCCTCATGGTCGAGCGCGGCCGCGCGGACGGATTCGTGGGCGGCATCGGCAAGCACTACCCCGAGACGCTCCGGCCCGCGCTCTCGATCGTCCGCACGCGCGAGGGCGTGGGGCGCGTGTGCGGCGTCTACGTCCTCATCTTCAAATCGGGGCTCTACTTCCTCGCCGACACGACGGTGAACATCGATCCGACGGCCGAGGAGCTCGCCGAGATCGCGATCCTGACCGCACGCCTCGCGCGTCGCTTCGAGGTCGAGCCGCGCGTCGCGCTCCTCTCGTTCTCGAACTTCGGCTCGGTCGCTCACGCGCGCTCGCGCAAGGTCGCGCACGCGGTCGAGATCCTGCACCGGATCGAGCCTGGACTCATGGTGGACGGCGAAATGCAGGTCCAGACGGCCCTCGAGCCCGACTTCCGGCATGAGGCGTTTCCGTTCTCGACGCTCGTCGGCCGGGCGAACGTGCTCGTCTTCCCGGACCTCGAATCGGGCAACGTGGCCTATCAGCTCCTCTCGCATCTCGGAGGGGGCGAGGCCGTCGGACCGATCCTGACCGGCATGCGGCGGCCGGTGCACGTGCTCCAGACCGGCTTCGACGTCGAGGACGTCGTGAACATGACGGCGATCGCGGCGCTCGACGCCCAGGAACGCTGAGTTGACGACCACGCGCCTGCTCGGCTACCTCAAGCCATACGCTCCGAAGATCGCGCTCGCGCTCGTGTGCATGGCCGGCTTCGCAGCCGCGGCGGGGCTCACGCTCGGGCTCTTCTCGCCGTTCGTTCAGATCCTGTTCGCGCCGCGCGACGCGGTCGTCATCACCGCACCCCGGCCGGGCGATCCGCCGCCGGCGACGCCCGGAGTCCAGACTCCCGGAGTCCAGACTCCCGGAGTCCAGTCCCCCGGCGGGGGACGCTGGGGCAATCTCGATCGCTGGCCCGCGTTCCTGAGAGCTCCGCTCGAACGCTTCCTGTTCGATCGCTCGCCGACCGAAGCGCTCGGGCGGATGTGCCTTCTCATCCTGCTCGCGTTCCTGCTCAAGAACCTGTTCGACTACGGACAATCGTTCCTCATGGTCTCGGTCGAGCAGTCGGTGGTGCGCGACCTCCGGAATGAGCTCTACGCGCACCTCCATCGCCTTTCGCTTTCGTTCTTCCACGGCGAGCGCACGGGCCTTCTCGCTTCGCGGGTGGTGAACGACGTCCAGTTCGTGCGCAGCGCGCTCGCGGCCGGGATCTCGAACGTGGTCAAGGAATCGCTCGTGCTCGCGGCCGCGCTCTTCTGGGTGTTCTGGGCCTCGTGGCGCCTGGCGCTCGTGAGCCTCCTCATCCTGCCGCCGTGCATCGCGCTCGTGGTCTGGATCGGACGCCGCATGCGGCGCCGCTCCGAAGTGATGCAGGAGCGGCTCGCGGACCTGACCGCGGTCCTCCACGAAACGCTCGCGAATTTTCGCGTGGTCAAGGCGTTCCACACCGAGGAGTACGAGAATCGCCGTTTCGCGCGCGAGAACGACCGCTTCTATCGCGCGTTCTTGAGGCTCCGGCGGATGGGGGACGCGGCGGGGCCGCTCACGGAATACACGATGGTCGTGGTCGCGGCCGGAGTTCTCTGGTACGGGGGACAGCAGATCTTCGCGACCCGCTCTCTCGAGCCGCAGAACTTCTTCCTGTTCGTGGTCGCGCTCCTCTCCATGATGTCGCCGCTCAAGCGGCTCTCGAACGTGAACTCGGTGGTGCAGGAGGGACTCGCGGCCGCGGGGCGGATCTTCGACCTCCTCGATCGTCCGGCGACGATCGCGGATCGTCCGGGGGCGATGCCCGTCTCCGGGTTCCGGGACGGCCTGGCCCTCGAGAACGTCACGTTTCGCTACGCCGACGGGCCGGTCGTGCTCGACGCCGTCGATCTCCCGATCCGCCGCGGCGAGACGGTCGCACTCGTCGGACCGAGCGGTGCCGGGAAGTCGACGATCGTCGATCTCCTGCCGCGCTTCTACGATCCGACCGGCGGCCGCGTCACGCTCGACGGGCGCGACCTGCGCGATCTCGAGCTCGCGGGCGTGCGGCAGCTCTTCGGCATCGTGACCCAGGAGACGATCCTTTTCCACGACACCGTGTTTCGGAACATCGCGTACGGTCGCGAGGATGCCGATCACGCGTCGGTCGAGGCCGCCGCACGCGCCGCGAACGCGCACGCGTTCATCGCGCGCCTTCCCGAGGGCTACGACACGGTGATCGGGGAGCGTGGCGTCAAGCTCTCGGGCGGCGAGCGCCAGCGGATCGCGCTCGCGCGCGCCGTGTTCAAGGATCCGGCCGTCCTCATCCTCGACGAGGCGACGTCCGCGCTCGACAGCGAGAACGAAGCGCTCGTCCAGGAGGCGGTCGAGCGCCTGCGAGCGGGACGCACCGCGGTCATCATCGCGCACCGCCTCTCGACCGTGACGCGCGCGGACCGGATCGTGGTCGTCGACCGCGGGCGGATCGTCGAGCAGGGGCGCCACCAGGAGCTCCTCGACCGCGACGGCCTGTACCGGCGTCTGCACGCGCTCCAGTTCCAGGTCTGACCGGAAGAGCCGTGGCCACGGCGGGAATCGATCCGGCGGGCCGGGCGCCCGCGAGCCTCCTTCTTCTGCGCTTCGGATCGCTCGGCGACGTCGTGCTCACGTTCGGAGCGGGGGCGGCGCTCGCGCGTGCGCTGCCGGACGCGAGGCTCACGTATCTCGTGAAATCCGAGTATGCCCCGCTCGTGCGCGCGCAGCCGTGGGTCCACGAAGTGTGGGAGCTTCCCGAAGGGGAGGGCCGCGGTGCTTCGGCCGCACGCGAGCTGCGCGAGCGCGTTCACGCCGCCCGCTTCGACGTGCTGGTGGACTGGCAGACGAGCCCGCGCAGCCGCTATCTCACGCGCGGCCATGCGCGCGTGGTGCGCTGGAATGCCGCGCGCTGGAACCGCCGCCGCTGGGTCACGCTGCGCTGGACGCGCCCGTCCCCGGTGCGTCCCACGTGGCTCCGCTATCGGGATGCCGTAGCGCCGCTGCTTGCGCACGCGTCCGCCGCCGGGATCGCGCCGTCGGTGCTGGCTGCGCCGCCCGCGTCGCCCGCGGTCGCGTGGGATGCGACGGCCGAAGGAGATGCCGCGCGCTTCTTCGAAGACTGGCCGGGCAGTGGCGTGGCTCTCGGGGAGCGTCCCGTCGTCGCCTTCGCGCCCGGTGCGCGCTGGGCCACGAAGCGCTGGCCCGAGGAGTCGTTCCTGGCTCTCGGCCGGGCACTCGTCGAGCAGGGAGCGGCGGTGATGCTCGCCGGCGATGGTCCCGATCGCGCCGCGCTTCCGTCGCTCGTTGCGTGGGCGCGCGCCGAGCCGGCCGCGCGCTGGTTCGACGGCACGCTGCCCGCACTGGCGGCCGCGTTCGCCCGCACGCGCCTCGTGATCGCGAACGACACGGGACTCCTCCATCTCGCGGCGGCGGCCGGCGTCTCCGTGCTCGCGCTCTTCGGCTCGACGCATCCCGCGCTCGGATTCGCGCCCGCGGGACGTGCCCGCGTGCTCGAGGTCCCGCTCGGCTGCCGGCCGTGCACGCTCCACGGGCGAAGGAGCTGTCCGCTCGGGCATTTCCGCTGCATGCGCGATCTTTCGGTCGATCGGGTGCTCGCGGCGGCGCTCGAAGCCCTTGCGGCGACGCCCGTGACGCACCCCGGGGCGCACCCTGCGGTAGACGGGGCCGGATCGCCCGCAAACTCGCCCGTAGAATCGAATTGACCCCCGGCGGCACGCGGGGGCATGCTCCTTGGGCTCTGACGGCCTGCGGACGCCGCCCGGGGCCATCGTTCACCTGCCTTTTGTAACGGACCGCACCTCGCTCCCCCCATCCGGCTCTTCGCGGAGGTGCTTCATGCGTTTCGCCGTCGTTTCGGCCCTGCTCGTGATCTCGCTTGCCCCCGCCGCGTACGGCGGCGGATCGCGCATGTCGGAGCTCGGCCCCTTCCTGGTCCCGGCCACCGCGTCGGAGATCGATCGGCTGCGCGCCCAGAAGGCGCAGCTCAAGCCCGAGAGCCCGGAGGCGCGCGTCGAATCGGCCGTGCGCGACCGCGTCGTCGTGCTCACGCGCAGTCTCGGCGCACGCACCCGGCGCCTCGTGCTCGATACGAGCGAGGCCTACGGCTCGTCCGGACTGCCCGTCGACGGATCGGGGCGCATGTACCTCCGCGTTGCAGGCGCTCAAGCGGCGAGCCACGTGGACGAGCTGCGCGCTCTCGGCGTCGAACCGGTCGCGATCGCCGCACCGTACGACTTCCTCGAAGCGTGGGTGCCGTATCACCGCGTGGAGGAGGTTGCGGCCCTGCCGTGGGTACGTCTGGTCGGCCAGTCCGGAATGCCGGTGACCGAGATCGGCTCGCAGCTCACCGAGGGCGACGCGATCCACCGCTCGGATCTCGCGCGCACGACGTTCGGAATCGACGGTACGGGGGCGACCGTCGGCGTGATCTCGGACGGCGTGTCGAACCTCGCAGCGAGCCAGGCGCTCGTCGATCTCCCAGGCGGCGTGAACGTCGGCAACACGGGAAGCGGCGACGAAGGCACGGCGATGCTCGAGATCGTGCACGACTTGGCACCCGGCGCCGGGCTCGGGTTCTACACGTCGGGGAACGGTTCGGCGGCGATGATCACCGCGCAGAACTGGCTCGTGACGACCGCCGGGGCCAACATCGTGTCCGACGACATCTGGCTGCCGCGCGAGCCGTACTTCGAGGACGGCCCGGTCGCGCTCAACGCGGCGAACCTCGTGACCACGAACGGCATCGTCTACTTCACCTCCGCCGGAAACCGCGCGCAGCGGCACATCCCCCAGGCGTACCGTGACGGCGGCGCGCAGGTGATCGGCGCGCTCGGAAACTTCCGTCCGCACGACTTCAGCGGAGCGGGGGACTTCACGGCCGACATTCGCCTCCGGAATCCGTCGGGCACGGGCGTGCGTCACGTGCTCGTCCTCCAGTGGAGCGAGGCCTTCGGCGCGGCGGCACAGGACTTCGACTTCTATCTCGTGAACGGTGCGCTCACGTCGGTGCTCCAGTCCTCGACCAACGTCCAGAACGGCGCGGGCGATCCGTTCGAGTACATCGACTTCACGTACAACGGTGCGGACAACGCGCCCGCGCGCCTGATCGTCGATTACGCCGGGCCGCTCCCCGTGCCCGCCGGGATCACGCTCAAGATCGCGGCCAACGGACCCAATTTCCTCGAGTACGTGAACGCCGCCGGCAGCATCAATCCGCACGCGCGCCATCCGCTCGTCTACGCGCTCGGCGCCATCGACCAGGCGGACGTTGGAAACGACACGCCCGAGGGATTCTCCTCCCGCGGACCGGCCGACATGCTGGTCCCGGCGGCCGTGAACCGGAACAAGCCGGACGCCATGGCGATCGACGGCGTGACCGTGACGGGCGTCGGCGGATTCCCGACGCCGTTCTTCGGGACGTCGGCCGCCTCGCCCCATGCGGCGGGCATCGCGGCACTCCTCCGCGGTGCCGTGCCGGCGCTCACGTCGGCTCAAGTCCGCCAGGCGCTCACTGACAACGCCGTGGATCTCGGTCCCGTGGGCTTCGACTTCGACACGGGCGCAGGAAGGCTCGACGCGTTCCGCACCGTGGACGAGTTCCTGAACCAGCCGCCGGTCGCCGACGCGGGCGACGATCAAACCGTCGAGTGCGGGGGCCCGACCGGGGCTTCAGTCACGCTCGACGGGACGGGCTCGAGCGATCCGGACGGCGACACGATCACGTACTTCTGGACGGCGCCCGGGATCGTGTTCGATGACCCGACGAGCGCCACGCCGACCGGAACGTTCCCGCTCGGGAGCACGGTCGTCACGCTCACGGTCTCGGACGGCATCGAATCGGACGACGACGAAGTCGAGATCACGGTCGAGGACACGACGCCGCCCGTGGTGACCGTCACCCTCGATCCGTCGACGCTCTGGCCGCCCAACCACAAGCTCGCCGAGATCACGGCGGAGCTCGTGGTGACCGACGTGTGCGACGCAAACCCGGTCGTGCGCCTGCTCTCGATCACGAGCAACGAGCCCGACAACGGCCTGGGCGACGGCGACGCGCCGGACGACATCCAGGAAGAGGAGATCGGCACTGACGATCGCCGCTTCCTCCTGCGCTCGGAGCGCCAGGGGCCGCACACGGGACGCAACTACACCGTGTGCTACGAAGCCGAGGATGCTTCGGGGAACGTCGGCGTCGGATGCGCGAACGTGACCGTGACGCACGATCAGTCGGCGGCGGCGATGTTCGTTCCGCTCTCGCCCGAGAGCTCGGTCTGGGAGGAGGGCGGCTACATCGAAGTGTCGAGCGACGGCGCGCTCTCCGTCGAAGAGCTCGTCGACTCGGCGCCGGTCCTCGGGAGCGACGAGTTCGCGCGCGCGAGCATCGCGGAGTCCGGTGGCAGCGTGGGCGAGATCGTCGGCGGCGGGGACTCGAACGGCGAATTCCCTGGCGAGGTGGGTCCGCCCACGGAGATGCCGCGCGTCCGCTGGTTCGTTCCGGCCGAGACCGTGCGCGCGCTCCTGACCGGAGCCGAGACCGCAACCGTGTTCGCGCGGGTGGTCGTGGGCGGGGAAGGATTCCTCGCGGCGGCAGTCGTTCCCGGAGTTCCGGAGGGCGCGCTGCGCGCTCCGGGCCTCGGCACAGCGGCGCGCACGGGAGACGCACCGGGTGCCGGCATAGCCCCGGGCGGAACCGACGCCGAAACGGGCGAAGGCGCAGCGGAAGCGCTCGCGGCGACGCTCCCCTCGCGGGTCGAGCTCAGGGCTGCGCAACCGCTCCGACCGGGCGGCACGCTCGAGTTCGGATTGCCGCGTCCCGGACCGGCGCGCGTCACGCTCCACAGCGCGTCCGGCCGGCGCGTCGCCGAGCTTGCGCGCGGCACGTACGAGGCCGGATGGCATCGTCTCGTCGTTCCCGCGGCGGTCCAGTCGGGCGTCTATTTCCTGAGCCTCGAAACCGAAGGCGCCCGCTCGAACCGAAAGGTGCTCATCCTCCCGTAGCCCAGCGTGTTTTTCGGACGGCGGACGGGCGCGTCGCGCAAGGCGGCGCGCCCGTTCCGTTTCGCGAAGCGAACCCGTTGTGTTTCGCGCGGGACGCCGTGCTCGTGCTAGGATGCGCGCAATTCCCGACCGCAATCCCCGACGGAGAGACCATGGCCGAGCCGACCCAGAAGTTCGTCGAAGACCTGACCGACCTGAGCGACGATTTCTCCCGCTGGTACATCGAGGTGGTCCAGAAGGCGCAGCTCGCCGACTACGCCCCGGTGCGCGGCTGCATCGTCTTCCGGCCGTACGGCTACGCGCTGTGGGAGAACATGCAACGGCTGCTCGATGCGCGGATCAAGGACACGGGCCACGAGAACGCGTACTTCCCGCTCCTGATCCCCGAGAGCTTCCTGGCGCAGGAGGCCGAGCACGTCGAGGGTTTCGCGCCCCAGGTCGCGTGGGTGACGCAGGGCGGGGACGACGTCCTCGAAGAGCGGCTCGCGATCCGCCCCACCTCCGAGGCGATCATCGGGAAGATGTACGCGAAGTGGATCGACAGCTGGCGCGATCTGCCCGTGCTCATCAATCAGTGGGCGAACGTCATGCGCTGGGAGAAGGTCACCCGCCCGTTCCTCCGCACGGTCGAGTTCCTCTGGCAGGAGGGACACACCGCGCACCGAACGGCGGAGGAGGCGCAGCAGGAGACGCTCAAGATGCTCGAGGTCTACCGCGCGTTCGC
This sequence comes from Candidatus Eiseniibacteriota bacterium, assembly GCA_050733935.1. Lineage (GTDB taxonomy): Bacteria > Eisenbacteria > RBG-16-71-46 > RBG-16-71-46 > DASYSL01 > JBOHUC01. Next base: position 14,327 of record JBOHUC010000047.1, read on the forward strand.
GGAGGAGGATCTCGCGATTCCCGTCCACAAAGGAGCGAAGACCGCGAGCGAGAAGTTCCCGGGCGCCGACATGACGTATTCGATCGAAGCGTTGATGCGCGATGGAAAGGCGCTCCAGGCGGGGACGTCCCACAACCTCGGCCAGCATTTCGCGAAGGTGTTCGACATCACGTTCCAGGATCAGGACGGCGAGCGCCGCCACGTGCACCAGACGTCCTGGGGCGCTAGCACGCGCCTGATCGGCGCCATCATCATGAGCCACGGCGACGACCAGGGGCTCAGGCTTCCGCCCCGCGTCGCCCCCGTCCAGGCCGTGATCGTCCCGATCTACAAGAAGGACGAGGAGAAGGCCGAGGTGCTCGCGTTCGCCGAGCGCGTGCGATCGGGAGTCGCGGCGGCCGGCGTGCGCGTGCGCCTCGACGCGCGCGACAACTACACGCCGGGCTGGAAGTACAACGAGTGGGAGATGAAGGGCGTGCCGGTGCGCATCGAGATCGGTCCGCGCGACGTCGCGAAGGATTCGGTCGTGTTCGTGCGGCGCGACACGCGCGAGAAGGCATTCGTGCCCGCGGCCGAGATCGCGACACGCCTCGTGGCGCTGCTCGAGGACGTGCAAACCGCGCTGTTCCAGCGCGCGTTCGATTTCCGCGCGGAGAACACGCGGGTGGCCGACGACCTGGCCACAATGGCGAAGATCCTCGAGGAGAAGCGCGGCTTCGTCTCCGCGCACTGGTGTGGAGACGCCGAGTGCGAGGCGGCGATCAAGGCCGAGACGTCGGCGACCATCCGCAATCTCCCGTTCGACGTGCCCGAGGAGCCGGGCCGGTGCGTGCGCTGCGGAAAACCGAGCCCGCGCCGGGTCCTGTTCGCGAAGTCCTACTGAGCCCGCGCGGGGAACCGCACGTGTTCGCGGTCCGCCTGCCGAACTGGCTCGGCGACGTCTGTCTCGCGATGCGCGCGGTGGACGCGCTCCACGCGTTCGCCGAGCGTGCGGGGGCAGGCCCGCTTTCGATCGTCTCCCGGCCCTGGGCGCGCGCGCTTTGGAGTGCCCACTGGCCCGGCGCTGCGTGGCTCGACGCGCCTTCGTCGGGGGGGCGCTGGCTCCCCGCCGTGCCGTCGCTCGCACGCGCGCACCTCAACACCCTCGTTCTCCTTCCGCCGTCTCTCTCCGCGCGACTCCACGCGTTCGCCGCCGGAGTGCCCGTCCGTGTCGGGCTCGCGAACGAATCCGGCGGATTCCTGCTCACGAAGAGCGCTCCCCGGGGGGCGCGCGGGACGCGTCACCTCGAGGACGAGTATCTCGATCTCGCGCGCGTGGTCGGCGCCTCGCCGGTCCCGCGCCGCGCGCTCGTTTTGCCCGCGGAAGCGGAGGCGCGTGCGCGCGCGGTCGAGGAGCGCACGGG
>JBOHUC010000048.1:0-37677 GCA_050733935.1 Candidatus Eiseniibacteriota bacterium
GTCCACTCGCGCTCGGTGCCACCAGGACGAGACCGTCGAAGTCGCGCACGTACGCGCGGGAGCCCAACCGAAGCCGCGCCGTTGGCCGCCATTCGGCCGCGAGGATCGCGTGATCGCTGTGTGCCACGGGAACGCCCGGTGCGCCCGCGCCGATGAACAGCTCCGCCGGAAAGACGTTCCCGACGACCGATTCGGGATTGCGAAGCGATTGCACGAACTGATGGCTGCGGGCGAGGCTCATCGACAGCGTCCATGCGTTTGCGGGACGGAAACGCACGCGGGCCCGCGGTGCCGGGTGCAGGTCCCCACGATTCGCCGCTAGCGACGCCCCGAGCGCGAGAGCAGTGCGCGCGCCGAGCGGAAGCTCGTGATCGCCAAAGGCCGTGACGACCGGTGTGCGCGCTTCGAGAGCCCACTCAACGAGGCCGGACGAATCGCTTTCGACTCGGTAGGACGTCGTGCTCCGATCCGCACGCAGGCCGAACGTCGTCGTCGTGCCGCCCGTGGTGCGCGCGGCCATCGCAACGAAGCCTGCGTCCCGTCGGTCTGCGGTCACGGCGGACGGGCCGTCCGGGCCCCGCCAGTGCGCGCTCGCTCCAGCCGCTGCCCCAAAGCCGAGGAGACGGACGGTCCAGCCTGGAAGCTCGCGCTCCCAGCCCGCGCCGAGCGACTGCCCGCTCCACGCGTACAGGTTTCGACCGGCCACCGGATCCGGCTCGTCGACCGCCGCCCTGTCCGCCGAAGTGTCGATCTCGTTCTCGCTGTCGTACGCGAGCAGGCGGATCGTCCCGCCGAACGCCGGCGTTTCGAGCTTTGCGAGACGGTCTCCGGTTTCTCCCATCACGTGCGACGGCTCGTCACGCGGGGCGAAGATCCCCGGATATCCGGAGCGCAGGCTCACGACGTAGCCGGTGCGCGCAAGCGGAAGCGGTCCGTCGAACGTGAAGCTCGAGTGGGTCGTGGTGAACGATCCCTGTGCCCCGAGCCGCGCACCGGCCGCCCGGGTCGTTCCCTCGATCGTTCCCGAGAGCGCGTTCGGCGATCCCGGGGCGGGCGTCGAACCCGTGAGCGTGACCCGCGAGAGCGCGTCCGGACTCCAGGCTCCCGCGAGCCCGGCTGCATGGAACGGGTTGAACACGGGAATGCCGTCGAGCGCGTAGGCGGTCTGGTCCGAGGCGCCGCCGCGGACATGCGCGCCTCCCGGCAGCTCCGGGCGGAGCGCGACGTCGCCTCCTCCGAGCGCCTCGAACACGTCCGGTTCGGCGAGGAGCGGGTGATTCCGGAGCGCCGCGATCGAGCACTCCCGATCGGGTTGTCCGGACGCATCGACGCGCTCGAGGTCGCGCACCGGAACGCCGGCGCGCACTTCGTAGAGATCGAGCGGAACGGGCTCCGGCTCGAGCACGACGTGGACGACGAGCTTGCCGTCGGCCGGCACGAGTGCGTGCAACGAACGGGGGCGGTAGCGAAAATGTCGGACGGTGAGGTGCTGCGGGCCTGCGGGAACGTTCTCGAGGACGTACCGGCCCCCCGTATCGGCCACGACAGATCGAAACTCGTCGTTCAGGACGACGACGGCGCCGGCGAGCGGCGCGTGATTCTGCGCGTCCCGGACGGTTCCGACGACGCTCGCCTGGAAGGCCACGGACAGGCCGACGGCCCCCCACAGCAACGGGTTCATGCGACGACTCCAAACGGGACTTCCGGCCGCCGTTCGATTCTACTCCTCCGGCTTCCTCCTGACCGGGGCTCCCTTCTTACGAAAGATCGAGCCGCCACTTGTGACGGCACGTCAGGCAGCGATACCAGGGAGGATCGACGACGGAAGGATCAGGCTCGTCGTTGCTCGCCCACATCGGCTCCTGATGGATGGGCGCCGTGTCCTCCGAACCGCACTGAGGACACGCGGGGTCCTGATCCAGTCCGTCCAACGGAGTTCTCCTCTGCGGTGCCAAGGGAGGAACAAAGCCCTCCGGGACGATCCGCCCGGAGGGCTTGCGTCGCAGGCGCCTCAGGCGCTCCCCGACTCGATCAGCTGTTCGACCTCACCGGGATTCGGGAAGCGATGCACGTCGTACTTCGAGAAGACTTTCTTCCCGTCCACTTCGACGTCGAAGATCCCCTTGTGTCCGGGTTTGAGCTCCGCCTCGACGTTGAATTTCTGTTTCAGCTCGGCCGCCAAACTGGCGGCCCGGGGAAGGTAGTTTCACTCGGTGCAGTAGGAGATGCGGACCTTCATGACGCCTCCTTCCGTCTCGCGGTTGCCCTCGAACGGGCTTCCCCACTCTAGCCGAGTCCTGCGCACGCGACAAACGAGACTGCATCGCATTGCAGCGTCTCTGCTTTCCGATTTTTCCGGTTTCGCTGGCGCAGCCGCCCGCCGGGCCCTAGCGTCCATTTGCAACCCGCGGGGCCCCGCTGCGTAGTGGGTCCCCGGCCGCTCCGAATGGCGCGGCCGCTTCCCGGCCCGAAGGAGGACGTTCATGTTCGCGTTCCTGTTTCTCGCTCTTCTGGTCATCGTCGCGCTGTGGGTGGTCGCGCAGTTCAACGGCCTCGTGTCGCTGCGGAACCAGGTGCAGAACGCCTGGTCGCAGATCGACGTGCAGCTCAAGCGCCGCCACGACCTCATCCCGAACCTGGTGAACACGGTGAAGGGTGTCATGAAGTTCGAGCAGGAGACGCTCGAGCGGGTCATGAACGCGCGCGCGCGGGCCGTCGGCGCGACGAACATGGCCGAGCGGGGCGCGGCCGAGGGCGAGCTGTCGCAGACGCTCGGCCGGCTGCTCGTCGTGATGGAGAACTATCCGGAGCTCAAGAGCAACCAGAACGCCCTGCAGCTCCAGGAGGAGCTCACCGCGACCGAGAACAAGATCGGGTTCTCGCGCCAGTTCTACAACGACGTCGTGATGAAGTTCAACACGGCCCAGCAGGTGTTCCCGGGGAACATCATCGCCGGGATGTTCAACTTCAAGCCTGCTGAATTCCTCCAGATGACCGAGGCCGATCGCGAGGTCCCGACGGTGGACCTCGCCACCCACTGACGTGGGAAGCGCCGACCAGAAGTCGACGTTCTACGAGCTGCAGGCCGCGAACCGGCGGAACTCCGCGCTCCTGATCTTTGGGTTCCTGCTCCTGGTCGCGTTCCTGGGCTTCGGCCTCGACTACTTCTTCCTCGGCTTCAGTCCACCGGGACTGCCCGGTCCGTCGGATTTCGGAGACGGATCGGGCGGCGACGGGGGCGGAGGCGGCGGTCTCCCGATTCCCATCGCGACGATCGGTGCGCTCGTGTTCGGAGCGATCTACGCGTCGCAGAGCTGGTTCTTCGGCGCGTCGCAGGTTCTCGCTTCGACATCGGCGCGGCCGGCGGACCCGCGCATCCCCGACGAGAAGCAGTACCTGAACGTGGTCGACGAGATGGCGATCGCCGCCGGGATCCCGGCGCCCAAGGCCTACGTCGTGCCTGATCCGGATCCGAACGCGTTCGCGGTCGGACGCGATCCGGCGCACGCTTCGATCGCGGTCACGGAGGGCCTTCTCGACGCGCTCGACCGCGAGCAGCTCCAGGGCGTCATCGGACACGAGATGTCGCACGTGCGGAACCTCGACATTCGCGCCATGACGCTCGTCACCGCACTGTTCGGCGCCGCCACGCTGCTCTCCGACATCGCGCGGCGCGGGATCTACTACGGCGGCTCGGGATCGCGCGGATCGCGGCGCTCGAGCCGGGACGGCGGCGGAGGCGGCGGGCTCGTGCTCATCCTGTTCCTGCTCTGGGTGCTGGTTGCGGTCCTCGCCCCGATTGCGGCACGGTTGCTCGCGATGGCCGTTTCGCGCTCGCGCGAGTACCTGGCCGATGCTTCGGCCGCCGAGCTCACGAGGAATCCGCTCGGGCTCGCGGCCGCCCTTCGGAAGATCGCCGCCGCGCACGATCCGACGAAGCTCATCAACCAGGGCTCCGCGCACCTGTGCATCACCGATCCGCGCGGCTTGAGGGTCAACGAGCGCAGCGGCTCGGCGGCCGATCTCTTCGGCACGCATCCGCCCATTGCGCGGCGCATCGCGATCCTCGAGAACATGGCGGGAGTCGTCGGCGCCTCCGCGGTCGAGGGCTGAACGGGCGAAAGGCGGCGTGCGCGATGCGCGAAGCGGTGCAGGGGGGCCGGTCCGGCCATGGCCGCCGCTGTGCAAATCGGAGACATGTTGCTGCATCGAGGCCCCGGTTCTTCCATTCTTCCCCGCTCCAACTCTTTGTCATCCCGTTTGCGCATTGCACATTGCAGCGGAATGCACGCTGGCACGGGCATTGCTGCCCTGTACCGAGGTCACGGGACGCTGCAGGACCCGAACCCTCGGAAGGAGGACAGCATGCGAGGACGACTCCTGAGTTTCGCCTGCGCGGGCGCGCTTCTGTGCACGAGCATGGCAGGCGGGGCGCAGGCCGGGGTGTCCGCGGACATCAACGTCCATGTCGGAGACCGGCCCGCTCCGGTCGTGGTGTTCCAACGTGAGCCGGACGTCGTGATGATCCCGAGCTCGCGCGTGTACTACGTGACGGGACTCGATTACGACCTGTTCCGCTACGGGCACTACTGGTACATCAACGACTCAGGCTACTGGTTCCGCGCCCGCAGTTATCGCGGACCGTTCGTCGGCATCGCTTTCAATGTGGTGCCGCGGAGCATCATGATGGTCCCGGCCAAGTACCATCGACATCCGGCCCACCCGCACGGCGGGCCTCCGGGCCAGATGAAGAAGCAGAAGGGCTACGTCATGGTCGAGGATTCGCCGGACGTGGTCGTGATCAAGAACGGAAAGAAGAACGGCAAGAGCAACGGTAAGTCGAAGTAAGGATCGCCGAATCCACGAACGCGGAGGGAACCGCGTACAGCGAAGCCCCCCGGACGAGAGTCCGGGGGGCTTTCTCATTGCGTGCGGCACGCTCGCGCGGCCGCCTGCCGGCTATTCGATCGCTTTCCCGAAGTTGAACGTCACCCCGGCCGTACCCCCGAAGCTCGAGATGTTGTGTGCGGGGTCCGCGTACAGATAGGCGATTTCGACCGGGATCGAGATCAGCCGGCTCACCCCGATGTCCACGCCCGAGAAGACACCGAACCCGACTCCGCCTTCGGATGTGCTGGTCGTCGTTGACCCGGAATCGACCGAGAACGTCTCCTGCGCGTAGTAGAAGTTCAGCTGCGCGTACGGACGGAGGTTCCCCTCCGACGCGTGAAGGCGCAGACCCGGACCGAACCAGGATGTCGTGAACGTCCAATCCTGGTTGATGGTTTCCGTGGCGGAGACTAGGGAGACTTCAGAGGCGGAAATGGTCCCTCGCGATTCGAACACGGCGTCGAAGTTCCGCGCGACCGAGATCCGATACGCGAGGACACCGGCTCCACTGTCCGTGAAATCCATCCCACCAGACTGATTGTCGGGGTCCATGTCGTCGCTCAACAGCTTGGCGTAGCCGACCCCGAGCGTGATGTGGTGCATCTGGGTTTCCGCCGCCGAGGCGCTGGCCCCCAACCCCAGGAGGACCAGGCCTGCCGCCAGCCGGACCAAGAAACCCGCGTTACGAAGGGACACCCTCTTCATTGCCGGCCCTCCTCTTGCGTTCAGCGGCCCGGGACAACTCCCCAATCCTGCACTTGCGTGGCCGCCTTCGGAAGACCCTCGAATCGCCCGGGAGTTCCACTTTTCGTCAATCCGATCGGCGAAGCAGGACGACGCGCCGGGAGACGACGCGCCCCGCGATCTCGCTGCGGACGAAGTAGATGCCCGACGGCATGGGTCCACCGGGTCCGTCGCCGGTCCATGTCGCTCGCCGCGGTCCCGCCTCCTGGAAGCCGCTCACGAGCTCCCGAACCTTGCGTCCCCGCGGATCGAACACACTGACGTTTACCGTTCCGGATCGGGGAACGACGAAATCGATCTCGGCCTGGCCGAACGAAGGATTGGGATAGACGCGCAGCTCGCCCGCCGCCGGCGGAGGTGACGGCGGCACGTCGGTCAAGTCGGGCGTGAAGCCGGCGATGAAGGAGTGAGCGCTCTGCCCGATGTTGAAGTACGCCCCGGCAACGTAGACGGTCGATCCGGTCGCGTCGATGTCTAGGACGGCGCCACTCGCAAAGGGATCCCAGGGAGTCGCGATCCCGGTCGCCTTGTCCAATGACCCGACGAACAATCGCGTCTGACCTCCGAGGACCGTGAAATCCCCGCCGACGTACACCACTGGTCCGGCCACCGCGAGACCTCGAACTGTGTTGTTCGCGCCGGGATCCCAGGCTGTCGGAGTACCGAGACTCGCATCCACCGCGGCGATGTGCCGCCTGAATTGACCTCCCACGGTCGTGAACGGACCGCCGATGTAGACGGTCGACCCGTCTACGGCCAGTCCGAAGATCGTGTTGTTCACGTCCGGATCCCAAGAGGTGGGCAGCGCGCTTACGGCGTCGACAGCGGCGAGGCGATTCCGCGTCATCCCTCCCACGGTCGTGAAGGCCCCGGCCAGGTAGACCGTCGAGCCCTGCACGATCACCTTGCGCACCGTGTCGCTCGCGCCCGGGTTCCACGTTGTGGCCGTGCCCGTCGTGACGTCGAGCGCGGCGATCCGATCTCGGCCGGCCCCACCAATGTTCGTGAACGCGCCGGCCGCATACACCCTGGATCCGTCCACAGCCAAACCGCGAACCCCGCCGTTCGCGTTCGGATCCCAGGGCGTTGCAAGGCCCGTCGTGACGTCCAGCGCTGCGATGCGATTCCGCGGCTGACCGCCGACGTTCGTGAAGTTGCCGGCCACGTAAACGGCGGAGCCATCCACGGCCAGGTCGAACACGGTGTTGTTCGCGTTGGGATCCCAGTCCGTCACGGCCCCGGTCGTCGCATCGAGCGCAGCGAGCCGGCTCCTGGGCACACCCCCCACGCTTGTGAACTGACCATAGGCGATCACCGTGGAGCCGCTCAGGGCGAATCCCTCTCCGGTGAGGTTCGCACGCGGATCCCAGGCCGTTGCGCTTCCCGTCGTCTTGTCGAGAGCGGCGATTCGCTGGCGATTCTCACCCCCGATGTTCGTGAAGTCCCCGCCCGCGTACACGGTCGTGCCGCTCACGGCGAGCCCTCGAACAATGGACCCGTTCGGGTTCGGATCCCAGCTCGAGGCAGTTCCCGTGGTCAGGTCGAGTGCTGCGATCCGATTGCGAGGCTGCCCTCCGATGTTCGCGAAACCCCCACCGACGTAGACCTCCGCGCCGCTCAGGGCGAGCGCGGTCACCGTGTTGTCCGCATCCGGATTCCAGGGTGTTGCAAGAGCGGTCACGGTGCTCAGCGCGGCGATGAAGTTCCTGTCGAAGCCTCCGATTTGATTGAAGAATCCTCCCGCGTAGAGGGTCGTTCCCGAGAGAGCCAGCGCATAGACCGGCGCAAAGCCAAAACTATAGCTGGCCTGCGCATCCCACGAGGTGGCGGCACCGGTCACGGGGTCGAGCGCCGCGATCCCCCTCCGAAAGGAGCCCCCGACCGTCTCGAAGTCTCCGCCCACGAACACGGTCGATCCGTCCGCGACCATGGTTCGAATGAGCCCGCTGGGATGCGGATCCCACGCCAGGACAGCGCCGGAGGCGGCGTCGACCGCGGCTCCCCACTGGCGCGGTTCCCCGCCGACCTCCGTAAAGATTCCGCCGATGTAGAGGGTGGTTCCGACGAGGGCGAGCGCGAAAGCGCTGCCGTTCAAGTGCGGATCCCAGGCCGAAACCGAGAAGTCGCTCTCGAGATGCACCACCCCGGATCGCGCCATGCCTCCGATCCGCGTGAACTCGCCACCCACGAACCAGCCGTCCGATCCATCCGGGATGACCGTATGCACCGCCCCGTTGGCGCCGGGCAGGGCAACCGGAAGACCCGTCGTCGGATCGAGCGGAACGATGCCACCCGTCACGGGACCCACGTGCGTGAACTGGCCCGCGATGTAGATGGTGCTTCCAGCGTTCACGACCGCCTGTACGACTCCGTCTGTCGTGTAGAGATCCTCGCGGACATTTTGCCCCCACGCGAGGTTCGGAGCGCCGGCCAGAACGAAGAGAAGAGCGACGAAGCGGGAAACGGGGGGATCGGTCCGACGCTCACGGCGGTTGCCGGAGTCGGCTTCGGCGGAACGCATTTTTCGCCTCCTGCACGGACCCAGCTCTTCTCGCGAATTTTCGTGGCGCTCGAAGCTGTGCCCGTGTCGAGAAACAAGACTCGCGTACTCGGGGGGCTCGATGTGCAGGGGGAGATGTGTCGGGGGGACCGCAGGGGGGAAGATGCGCGGTTGCGCTTGCGGCTCCGAAGAGGGGGCGAAGCCGGGGCGGACGAGTCTCGACCGCAAGGCCGAGACCGTCGCGGAAGGGAGCGTGCTCCTCCGAACGACGCCACGCAACCAGATTCGCGGTACGACTTTTCCGGGGCCCTAGTCGGCGACCACGACCGGGCGCGCTTCGCGCACGGATCCGGAGGCGAGCTCCGCAAAGTAGAGACCGGGGGCCACGCGGGCGCCGTTCCCGTCCCGCAGGTCCCACACCAGCGCGGCACTCCCGTCCAACGAAGCTCCGGACCCGCTCAGCGTTCCCAGGTCCCGGATGCGCCGGCCGCTCGCATCGTAAAGGCGCAGTCGCACCGGCTCTCGCATTGGGTCCGCCGAAAGGTGCCACGTTCCCGTGAGCTGCACGGCCCCGCGCGCGGGATTGGGCGCGATCGCAAGCGCAAGCCGCGGCACGGAAGGCCCGGCGAACGCGCCCGGCGGATCCGGCACGTCCACCGAGAGCGGCTGGATGCGCTTGAGGATCGAATTCCGCGGATCGAACGTCACCGCCGTCGGAGTCCCCTCGAGGGGAAGGACAAAGCTCTGGCTCGCCTGCGCCTCGTTCCACACGGTCACGGTCGTGTCCGGCAGGCCGTCCGCCCGCGCGACGCGCAGCTCGATCGGCATCCGGTAGTACGGCGAATTCGTCTGCACCTGGCGGACGAGCAGCACGAGCTGGCTCGCCTCCGGTTGCGTCGCGTGCGACGACCATGACCACTGGTAGGTCGGCATCCCCTGGTCGAACACCCAGGGCGTGAAGAACCAGTCGAGGTCCTCCCCGCTCGCATCCTCCATCGCGTCCTGGAACTCGGCCGTCGTGGCGTCGTCGTAGCCGTGACGCTGGCCGTACAGCGAGAGCCCGGCGAAGAACGCACCGTCGTCCAGAATCCGCCTCAGCATGTGGAGGACGACCGAGCCCTTCATGTAGATCGTCGAGCCGAACAGGAAGTTGCTCGGCGGGTCGTACAGCGCGTAACGCATGTTGTTGTCGGCCGTGAGCGCGGAGCTCATTTGGGCCGCGATCGCCGAGTCGTACTTGGCCGGCCCGTAGAAGTCCTCATCGAACTGGGCTTCGCCATAGGTCGCGAACCCCTCGTTGAGCCAGATGTTCTCAAAGCTCTCGCACGTCACCCAGTCGCCCCACCACTGGTGCGCCAGCTCGTGGGCCCACACGAACTCGTAGAGCTTGTCGCCGCGGAGGAGATTCCGCCTAAGCGTGGTCATCGTCTGGTGCTCCATCCCGCCCGGACCGAACGGGCTCACGGTCGCCTGGCCGTATTTGTCGAACGGATACGGAGCCCATCGGGTCTCGAACACGTCGAACATCGCGGGAACGTTCGCGTAGTCCCCCTTCGCCTTGGTCGAGTCCTCGGGCCAGGCCACGTTCAAGACGGGAATGCCGCCCGCATCCTGCGTCCACTGCCAGAAGTTCGCGACCGCGATGCTCACGAGGTAGGTCGCGATCGGATGCGTCTCACGCCAGTGCCAGACGGACTTCCCGCCGCCGGCGGGCGTGACCGACTGGAGGAGGCCGTTCGAGACGCATGAATTCGAGTCGGGCACCGTCGCGTACAGGTCGAGCGTGGCCTTGTCCGACGGATCGTCGTAGCACGGCCACCAGGAACGGGCATCGAACGGCTCGGAGAGCGTGTAGGAGTTGCGCGGATAGTAGTAGTAGCCGGTGGTCGGGCTCGTCTGGTATTCGACGGAGACGACGAGCGTGTCGCCCGGATCGTGGGGCGGGCAATCGACGCCCTCGCAGATCGGGACCATGACCTTTCCGGGCGCGAACGAGAGGCTCGAGCGCACCACGCCATTCACGGTCGCGGACAGGACCGTCATCTGGGCCGCGTGGAAGTCCACCTCGGTGAGCCCGGGCGAGAGCACTTCAAGCGTGGTGGTGACGCGTCCGGTCACGCTCCGCGCCGTGCGCGAGGGCTCGATCTCGAGCGCGTAGTGGAGCGCGTCGTAGCCGTGCATCGACGCGTTCACGCCGGACCCCGGCGGAATCGCGGCTGTGGCTCCCGTCGTGGTCGAGAGGGCGCCTTCCTTGCGGTCGCTCCCGATGCGGCGAGCTTCCTCGCTCAGGCGGAGGATTTCGGCGCGCGGCAGGTCGGGGGAGTCGACGTCGGCCCGGGTCTGGCCGAGCGACGGAAGAGCGGAAAGGGAGAGACCGGCGAACAGCCCGAGTCCCGCGAGCAGAGCAAGGGAACGGCATGTCATCCGCAGAACTCCGGGGGGATTGGAAATGAGCCAATCGCGCGACGAGGCTATTCTACACGGCCCGCGGGCGCTCGTGCCCTATCTGCTTGCGCTCACGGCCATTGTCCTCTGGGGAATCTCGTTCGTCGCCACCAAGGCGGCCCTCGCGGAGCTCGCGCCGATTCCCCTCGTGGTCGCGCGCTTTGCGCTCGGGCTTGCGCTCCTTCTGGTCATTGCGGTCGTCCGTCGCCCGCGCCCCCTTCCGACGATCCGCGACCTCCCGGAGCTCGCGGTGCTCGGTTTCTTCGGCATCTTCGTCCACCAGATGCTGCAGGCGAACGCGCTTCGCTTCACGAGTGCCGTGAACTCGGGCTGGCTCGTCGGGCTCACGCCCCTCTGGTCGGCGCTGCTCGCGGTCACGTTCCTGCGCGAGCGTCTGACCCGTTGGCAGGTGACCGGCCTCCTCCTTGGTTTCGTCGGAGCTCTTCTCGTCATCACGCGCGGTCGATTCGAGACGGGTTGGACGGCGCTCCCCTCGACCCGCGGGGATCTCCTCATGCTCGCAAGCTCGTTCAACTGGTCACTGTGCACGATCCTCGGTCGGCGCGCGCTCGCGCGTCACGGAGCGCTCGTGACGACGATCGGCTCCATGCTCGCGGGCTTCGTCCTGCTCGTTCCGTTCTTCGTGGCCGACTACGGCTTTTCCGCGTTTCGCGGGCTCTCCCCCGGAACCTGGACGGCCGTTCTGTTCCTCGGGTTCGGCTGCTCCGGGGTGGCGTACCTGTTCTGGTTCGACGCGCTCGAGCGGCTTGACGCCTCGCGCGTCTCGGCGTTCCTGTACATCGAGCCTCTGGTCACGCTCGTCGCGGCGGCCGCGCTGCTCGGGGAGCCGATTCGGGCCATCACGGTCGCGGGCGGCCTCATCCTCCTCTTCGGCGTGGGGCTCGTGCAGCGTGCAACGGCCAAAGCACGGGAAAAAACGGGCCCTGCGCTGATGTCAGGAAAGCGTTTGCCGGTCAACGATCCGACGGCCGGGACCGACTGAAGGGGCGAGGAACCCGCCACGGATTGTCCCCGGCTCCGGCCGCGCCTATACTGCGGTCGTTGGTCCCAGGGGGAGGTGAATGGCCGAGCTCCATCCCGCACATGAGCCCGGCAACCGAAGGAGGATTCCATGAACAGGATGTTGTCCACGCTATTGGTCCTGGGCCTCGCCGGCAGTCTGGCGTTTGCCCCCGGTTGCGCGAAGAAGGAAGAGACGAGCGGCACGTCGACCGACTCGACGCTTTCGCTTGGGGACTTCCCGCAGGAGACTTCGCCCGCACCGGAGAGCGCGTACGCGCCCGGCCCTGCGGAAACGCCGGCGCCGGAGCCCGCGCCGCCGCCCGCAGCGAAGCCGAAGCCCAGGCCCAAGCCGACGACTCCGGCCCCGAAGCCGGAGCCCGAGCCGGCGCCTGCGCCAACCGCGGTGGTCCCGGCGGGAACGACGCTCCAGATCACGTTCCCGGCCGAAATCAGCACGAAGGACAAGGTCGCGGGTGACACGTTCACCGCTACGCTCGCGGAGGCAATCACGGTCGACGGCAAGGTCGTGTTCCCGGCGGGCGCCACAATCAACGGGCATGTGGTCGAAGCCGTGCGTCCGGGCAAGACGTCGGGCCGCGGCAAGATGGTGCTCGCGTACGACAGCATCGAGGCGGGTGGCACGTCGTACCGCATCGATTCGGTCGGCCCGCCGATCGAGGGCAAGTCCGGAACCGGCGGTGACGCGGCGAAGATCGCCGGCGGTGCCGCGGCCGGCGCGATCCTCGGGAAGATCATCGGCGGCTCCGGAAGCGACGCCGCGAAGGGTGCGGTGATCGGCGGCGCGGCCGGTACGGCAGCCTCGCTCGCGACGCGCGGGCCGGATCCCAAGATTTCGGCCGGTCAGACGATCACGGTCACGACTGATCAGGCGGTCACGGTCAGCCTGTAGATCGATTCACCATGCCGAAAGACGAACGGGGGCCCGGAAACGGGCCCCCGATTTTCTTGTCCGGCGCGAGCGCGGGTGCTGCGATCAGGCGCTCTGTCCGTCTCCTCGCGTCGCTTCAGCGGGAAGATCAGCGGAGGACCCGCCCACGACGCCCACTGGCGCAGGCTCGAGGCCCATGGCACGCGTCACCGCCTCGATCAGCTCTTCGATTCTCATCGTCGCCCCGCGCGCCACGGCCGCCTCGATCTGCTCTGGTGACAGGCCCTCCGTAAAGTCGCGGTCGTGGAGTTTCCAGTAGAGTTCGACCGAGCCCCTGTTCACCGACGGCTGGGCGCGGGCGGCGCCGAGCCACTCGAGTGCAGTTTCCTTGCGGCCCGCCCTTGCCTCGACCAACGCGGACAGCGCGAGAAGCGAAATCGGCGTCACGTGCTGCGTGAGGGCCAGCGCGAGCGCCCGCGCGATCAGCGGGCGCGCGCCGGCGTCGTTGCCGCTGCAAACCTCGAGCCACGCTTCCTGCTCCAGATGGCTTCCTTCGAGGCCGAGCTCCTTCTTCGCCCGGATCTTCTCCCCGGCGAGGGTCGCGACTTCGCGAGCCTTCGCGACGTCCTTGAGTGCGAGATGGACTGCGACGAGGTTGGAGAGCGCCATCCCGACGAGGAAGTGATTGTCCGTCTTGCTCGCAAGCTCGTGAGATCGTTCGTAGTTCTCTTTTGCGCGCTCGAAATCCCCGGCCGTCAAGTACGTACCGCCGAGGGAATTGCAGGAGGCGGCCTCGCTGTCCGTCAGCCCCAGGCGATGGGCGATCTCCAAGCTTTCCTCGAGCGGCGGGATCGCAATCTCCGGATAGTCGACCATGACATTCCCGAACTGACGCAAGACGAAGAGCAGCGTGTGCTCGTCCCCCGCCGCGCGCGCGAGCGGCAGGGCTTCGTCGAGGTGAGCCTTGGCGGCATCGAATTCATCCTGCCACATGGCGAGACGGCCCAGATGGGCGAGAATCTTCGCCTGGACGAGCTTGTCGCCGTGTTCGCGCGCCCGCGGGAGCGCACGATCGAGGACTTCGCGCAGCTCGTCGTACATGCCGATGCGCCCGTACACCTCGGCGAGCGCGACGTTGACGCCGAGCCAGGCGCCCACGTGCTCCGCTCCTTCCACGAGATCCCGTGCGCGGGTGAGCAGGGATGTGCCTTCGTCATACGCCCCGACGACAGTCGCACGTTCCCCCGCCTTCAGGAGCTGATCGACGGCAAGCTCCGCCTCGCCCGCTCGTTCGTAGTGCTCCGCCACGAGGAGGGTCAGCTCGCCCGCGCGCTCGCCGCCAATCGCGAGCAGCCAGTCCGCGACCTGGCGGTGAAACAACCGGCGCTGGCGCGGCACGATCGTCTCGTAAGTCGCGTCCCTCAGGATCGCGTGGCGGAACACGAACTCGACCGTGCCCGCGAATCCGCTCTCCTCGCGGCGCAGGACCATCTCCCGTTGCCGAAGATCCTCGAGAATGGTCTGCACATCGTCGGGAATGACACTGGCCTCGCGGCTCAAGTGAATCGCCGCGTCGTCCCAGAAAACGCGTCCCACGACGGAAGCGCGCTGGAGCAGTTGCTGGAGCGGGATCGGCAGGCTGTCGAGGCGCGACTGGAGCACGCCGGTGAGCGTCGCGGGGATGCGCATGGCCGAGAGCCGCGTGGAATCCACCGACCAGTGATCTTCGCCCTTCACGATGACCCGATCGTCGATCATCGCCTTGATGAGCTCTTCGATGTAGAACGGGTTTCCGTCGGCGCGCTCGACCACGAGGTCCCGGAGGCTCGTCGGAACCTCCTCCACCTTCTTGAGAAGCTCACGCACGAGCCGCCGGCTCGAGAGCTGCGACAACGGCTCGAGCTGAATGCGCTCGTGGAAGCGTTGTCCCTCGCCCCACTGTGGCCGCCGTTCGTACAGCGTGGGGCGGGCCATGCAGAGGACGAACATCGGAAGCTTCACGTTCTCGCGCACGAGATTGTTGATGAGATCGAGCGAGCGGTCGTCCGCCCAGTGCACGTCCTCGAGATAGATCACGACGGGATTGATCTTCGAGGCTGCGGCGAACATCGCTCCCAGGTACTCGAGGGCCCGAGTTCGAAACTCTTCCGTGTCCTTGATCGCTTCGGACACGGACGAAAGGTGCGAGAAATCGAATCCCACGAGCTGGCCGATCAGCTCCGCCTTCTCCTGGCTCTCGGGCCCCATGAATCCCGCCACGCCCTTCACGAACTTCTCGTGCACGACGTCGAGCGAGTCCGAATCGAGGATCTGGAAGCGGAACGAGAAAAGGTCGCGGGTGAGCGAATAGGGCTGCATCATCGAAGGCTGCGTGGCGCGGGCCTCGAAGAGCCACACCGTCTGGTCCATGAGCTCGGTCCAGGCCGAGAACTCGAACAGGAGGCGGGATTTCCCGACGCCGGCTTCGCCGACGACCGTCACGACCTGGGTCTCCCCGTCCTCGACCGTGAGCGTGAGCGCTTCCTGGATGAGCCGAAGCTCGATCTCCCGTCCGATCATCTTGGTCTCGATGCCTTCGATGCCGCGGGCCTTCAAGCGGAACGCGCGCGGCTTCAAGGCCACGACCACGAAGACCTCGATCGCCTCGCGCCGGCCGCGAATCCGAAGCGGCTCCTGCTCGCGGACGGTGAACACACCGAGCACCTGGGAGATCGTCTCGTGCGCGACGAGGACGGTTCCCGGGGGCGCTGCGTCCTTGATGCGTCCCGCGAGCGTGATCGTCGAGCCGCTCGCGGTGTAGACCCCGGACTCGGATGACCGTTCGAGCAGCACCGGGCCGGTCGTAATTCCGGCCAGAAACGGCAGTGGGCTTTCCTCGTTCGGTTCCCACTTCACGCCGAACACTGCGCGCGCTTCCTGGAGCGTCTGATCGCGCATCCGGAGCGCCGCTCGAATCGCACGCTCGGGATCGTCCTCGCGGATGCGAGCGCGCCCCCACAGTGCGAGTCCCACGTCTTCCGTGCGGCTCTGGATGACGCCGCCCTCCTCCTTCACGATCTCGTCGAAGCGAGTCCAGAGCTTCTCCATGCGCTTGCGGGCGGTTTCCGCATCGTTCCCCAGTTCGTAGAGCTGGGACGCGAGCTCGGTCGCGTCGACGTAGAGCGCGGTCATCTGTCGCTGCTGTTCCGACGGCGTCGCCTGCGATGGCGTTTCCTTCTTGCCTTCCTTCGATTTCGCCTCGAACGCGCGGAGCTGCTCGAGCGAAAGTGTCTGAGTGAGCGCCTGAAGCCGGGTCGGCGACTGCGACTGCTTCGCCTTGAGCGCGGCGGCGAGCTCCTTGACGAACGTCTCGGCGCTTGCATGTCGATCGCCCTTCTTCTTCGAGAGGGCTTTCCGGATCACCGCATCCGCCGCCTCGGGCACGCGCTCGTTCCGCTCGTGCAGGCTCGGGACCGGATCGTTGAGCTGCGCCATCAGGACGCCCAGGCTGCTCTCGTGCTGATACGGCACGCTCCCCGTGAGCATCTCGAAGACCATGACCCCAAGCGCGTAGAGATCGGCTTCGGGGCCGACGTCGGGCTCGCCCCGCGCCTGCTCGGGCGACATGTAGGCGGGCGTTCCGATGACGTCCCCCGCCTCGGTCAGCTGGTGATGATCGCTTCCCGCAGCGCGTGCGATGCCGAAGTCCATGACGAACGCGTTGCCCTCGCGGTCGATCATGATGTTCGACGGCTTGAGATCGCGGTGCACGACGCCCTGCCGGTGCGCGTAGTCGAGCGCGGCGGCGATCTGCTTGAGCGTGTAGATCACGTCGGAATGCGGAAGCTCGCCGTGCGCGAGCACCTGCTTGAGCGTGCCGCCCTCGAGGTAGCGCATGACGATGTACGGCGGCTCGTGGTCGCCGTCGAAGTCGTAGACGGGGAGGAGATGCGGATGCTCGAGCCGCGCGATCAGGCGGGCCTCGCGACGGAAACGCTCGCGCAGGTTCGGCTCGGACAGGAAGTTCGTGCGAATGACCTTGATCGCGACGTGGCGGTCGGTGCTCGGCTGATAGGCGCGATACACGGTCGCCATGCCGCCCGAACCAATTTCCTCGGTGATCCGATATGGACCCAGTTTCTTGTCGATCATCGCGTGAATCGAAGCACGGCGGAGCCTCCGCGTCGGAAAAAACTCACTCGTAACCAGGGGGGTTGTGTTTCGCGGATCGGCCATGCCGGCCATTGCGCGCGGGCAAGCCTACCACGCCCGCCGGGGGCCTGCTAGCCTTGGCGCCGGGAATGGGGGCCCTACCCTTCCCTTCATGGAGGAACGTCATGCGAACCCCAGTCGTGAGTCTCTGCGCGTTGCTGGCCATCCTGCTCCTGGCCCCGGCGGCGCAATCCCAGCGCAATTTTCGAATCATCCCGCAAGCCGGAATGACGTTTGCGACGCTCGCAAGCGAGCCCGTCGGGCTCTCCTCGGACGGGAGAGTCGGATACATGATCGGCGGGTCGCTGCGTTTCGGCGCGCGTCCGTACTTCCAGCCCGGGCTCTTTTACCAGCAGACGAAGATCGACGCCCAGACGACGGACTCGATCACGCTCGAGACGCTCGAGGACGACCTCGGCATCGGCTCGCTCTGGATCCCGGCGCTCGTCGGCATCAGCGTCATCCACGGCAGCACGATGGACGTGCACGTGGCAGGCGGGCCGTCGGCAACGATCGTGACGTCCGTGGCCGACAATGAATTCGGTCTTGAAAAGGATGATCTCGAGAGCACCACGTGGGGCGCGGTGGTCGGCGCCGGCGTGGACCTCGCGCTCTTCAGCTTCGACGCGAGCTACGAGTTCGGGCTCTCGAATGCGTTCAAGGTCCCGGAGGGAGGAGACACGAAGCAGAACGTCTTCCGCCTCTCCGCCGGCCTTCGACTCTGACCACCAAATATTCCTCTTGACGATAGTCCTCACAACAACTATTCTTCCGGCCATGGAACGACGCCTGCGCGAGGAGATCCAGCAATCGAAGCCGTTCGCGAGCCTCGAGGAAGAGGTCTTCCTCGAGATCCAGCGGACGGCTCAGGTGCAGAGCCGGTGGGTCGTCGAGGCCCTGCAGCCGAGCGGCCTCACCCCCTCGCAGTTCAACGTGCTCCGGATCCTTCGGGGCGCGCGCCCGGACGCGCTCTCGAGCAGCCGGATCGCCGAGCGCATGGTCACGCACGATCCGGACCTCACGCGACTCCTGGATCGGCTCGAAGCCCGGGAGCTGATCTCGAAGACGCGCGATGCGCGCGATCGGCGGGTCGTGAACGTGCGGGTCACGGCGGCGGGGCTCAAAATCGTCGAGAGCGCTTCCAAGGCCGTGGGCGTAAAGCTCCGAACGGAGCTGCGCCCGCTGGGACCGCGCAAGCTCGAGGCGTTGGCAGATTTGTTGGAGCTGGTCCGCGACAGCACCGCGTGACAGCGAGTTGCATCATCGTTTGAACGAAGACAGGAGGAGCGAGATGGAGACCGGAAAAGACCTCATTGCAGTCATGGGAGCGACGGGCAAGCAGGGCGGCGCAGTGGCCCGCGAGCTCCTCGCGAAGGGCCACAAAGTCCGTGCGATCACGCGCAAGCCTGAGAGTGCGGAAGCCAAGGAGCTCGCAAAGCTCGGGGCCCAGGTCGTGCCGGGCGACCTGGACGACGCGGCCTCGCTCGAGCGCGCGATCGAAGGCGCATGGGGATTGTTCTCCGTGCAGAACACGTGGGAGGCCGGCGTTGAGGGCGAGGAAGAGCAGGGGCTTCGGCTGAAAGACGTGGCGAAGAAGGGAAAGATCCAGCACCTCGTGTTCACATCGGTGGCGTCAGCGCAGCACAAGACCGGAATCCCCCACTTCGACAACAAGTGGCGGATCGAGGAGCGCCTTCGCGCTCACAAGTTCCCCTCGTACACGATCCTGCGTCCGGTGTTCTTCATGGAGAACTGGTCCTCGCCCTGGTTCCTCTCCGGGATCCAGCAGGGAAAGCTCGAGATCGCGGTCAAGCCGACGACCGTGCTGCAGATGATCGCCGTCCGGGACATCGGGAAGTACGGTCTTTGGGCCTTCGAGCAGCACGCGAAGCTGAACGGTCGGGAAATCGACCTCGCGGGCGACCAGCACACGATGCCCGAGACGGCCGCGATTCTCGGGAAGGCGGCGCGCCACGAGGTCAAGTTCGTACAGGCGCCGATCGAGGAGGTTCGCAAGGCGAGCTCGGACTTCGCGGCCATGCTCGAGTGGTTCGATCGTGTCGGCTACAGCGTCGATATCGCGAAGACCTCCGCGGAAAGCGGAATCCGCCCGACGTCGCTCGCGGAATGGGCCGCGACCGTCGAGTGGGCCCCGGCGGCGGCGGCTCGCTGAGAAGAACTGCGATCAGCCGCGACGTAAGTCGACGCCCCCGCCACTCCTCGAGTCGCGGGGGCGTTTTCCTTTCAGGCTCGCCGGAGCTCAACTTCACTCAAACTTCGCCCGCTTCGCGCTGGGCCTTCGCCCGCGCCTCCTCGCTTGCATAGATCGCGATCTCGATCCGCCGGTTCTGCTGCCGCCCGGTTTCCGTCTCGTTGGTGGCGATGGGTTCGGTCTCCCCGAGTCCGCGCGTTCCCATTCGCGTCACGCCCTGGTTCGCGAGGTAGAGCGCCGCCGACTCGGCGCGACGCATCGAGAGGCCGAGATTGTAGGACTCGCTTCCCACCGCATCCGTGTGGCCGACGATCAGGAGGTCGGAGTTGTCGTACTCGTTGAGACTGCGCGCGAGCTCCGTGAGATTGCCGCGCGCTTCGCTTCGGAGCACGGCTGAATCGAAGTCGAACATGAGCCCGGATGCAAACGTGACCTGAATGCCCTCGCCGACGCGCTCGACGATGGCCCCGGGGATGTTCTGCTTCAGCTCTTTCGCCTGCTGGTCCATCTGGTGTCCTATGACCGCACCCGCCACACCGCCCACGACAGCACCGATGATCGCGCCCCGGGCGGTGGAACCCGTCTGATTGCCGATAACCCCGCCGACCACGCCGCCGGCCGTGGCGCCGATGATGGCCCCCTTCTCCTTCTTGTTGAGCGATGAGCAGCCCGGCGTTCCGGACAGCGTGAGCGCAAGAACCGCGAGAATCCCGATCGGCCTCTGAATTCGATGCGAGCGAAGTTTCGATTCCATGATTTCCTCCTGACGTTTGCCATTGATCGAGGGCTAGCGCCACGGAGGAGAGCAATGCGCGTGCCGAAAACACGCTGCTGAATGCGCAAGAGGACACGCGCAACTAAGAGGCCGGCTCGCTTGCGGATTCCGAACAACTTTCAAGCCTTCCCAGGAATTACAAGATTCGGGTGAGCGTGAGGTGTCCCGAAATCGTCCCGGCCCCTCTCCATCTGCCTGTCCGAACGCCGCTTCCGCCGCCGGCTGTCCGGCGGCACAGGAGTTGCGTTAGGGAGTCGGTGGCCGAGTTGTGTGCGGCCCGAACGGCTGACTCCAGCCGCCAGGGTCGTGCCGGCTCGTAGCTGAGACATGAACCACAAATCGGAGGATGTCATGCGTCAGATCAGAAAGTGGGCTCAGCCCATCGCAGCCGGTCTCACATCACTCGCGTGGAGCACCCTGGCGTTTGCGCAGCAGCAGGCGCCGAGCGTCGACGTCACCACGACCACGACCCGCACCAGTGAGGTCTGGTACACGAACTGGTGGATCTGGGCGGCGGCCGTCGGTGTGTTCCTCATCGTCGTCATTGCGCTGACCAATCGTGGAAGCCGGAGCGCCTGAGTTTCGGGCGCTCCACTTTTCGGAAAGGGAGTTCCGGCTCATGAAGAAAGCAGCTTTCGAGGAGCTCGTGCTCCAGGCGCTCGAGACCGAGATGGGCGGCGTCCAGGTCTACGAAAACGCCGTTTCCTGTGCCGTGAACGCGGATCTGAAGCGGGAATGGCAGAAGTACCTCACGCAGACGCGCGAGCACGTGCGCATTGTCGAAGGTCTCTGCGACGAGCTGGGCATCGATCCGGACACGGAGAGCCCCGGGCGGAGCGTCATCAAGCATCTCGGCGAATCGCTCGTGGAAGCCATGCGGATGGCGAAGGCAACCGGCGGCCCCGAGGCCGCCCAGCTCGTGGCGCTCGAGTGTGTCGTCATCGCCGAGACCAAGGATCACATGAACTGGGAGCTCTTGACCGAAGCCGGAAACCACATGAAAGGCAAGGGTGCCCAGGAAGTCCTCGCGGCGTGCAAGCAGGTGGAAGAGGAGGAGGACGAGCACCTCTACCACACCGCGGGATGGACGCGGGAGCTCTGGATTCAGTTCCTCGGGCTTCCTGCGGTCCTTCCTCCGCCCGAGGAAACGAAGGACGTCAAGTCGGCGATCGGTGCGGAGCGCGCGCGCCAGGCGCGCGAGGAAATGCTCTAGTCCGATCGGCCGGGGAACGCGGCTGGCGCCCCGGGTCATTCGCCGGGGCGCCTGCAGCGAAGGATACGAAGGGATCGAAAGGCGAAGTCGCATGGCAGCCTTCGTTTTGATTCCGGGCGCGGGCGGCATCGCCTGGTACTGGCATCGCATCGTCCCGCTGCTCGAAGCGGCAAAGCACGAAGCGATCCCCGTTGACCTGCCGGCGGACGACGCGCGGGCAGGTCTTTCCGTTTACGCGGATCGGGTCGTGGACGCCATTCCTGCCGGGCGGCGCGACGTTGTTCTGGTCGCGCAATCCCTGGGCGGGTTCACGGCACCGCTCGTGTGCGCGCGGGTCCCCGTGCAGGGGCTCGTCTTCGTGAACGCGATGATTCCATTGCCCGGCGAGACCGTGGGCGCGTGGTGGGAGAACACGGGCTCGACCGAGGCGCGGACCGACGCGGCGCGCCGAGGCGGCTACAGCGCCGAGTTCGATGACGCGACCTACTTCCTGCACGACGTGCCACCTGAAATCATCGAAGAGGGCAAGGCGCACGAGCGATCGCAGTCGGAAGCCGTGTTCGAAGAGGTTTGTCGCTTCGAGTCGTGGCCCGACGTGCCGATGCACGTGATTGCCGGACGCGACGATCGGTTCTTCCCTGTCGAGTTCCAGCGCCGGGTCGCGCGGGAGCGTCTGCGGTTGCCGGTCGACGAGCTCCCGGGCGGTCATCTCATCGCGCTGTCGAATCCGCGCGGTCTCGTCGAGCGACTCCTTGCATACGATGAAAACAACGGCAAGCGGACTTCGCGCTCGCGCGCGGACGCCGCGTCACGCTAATCCTCCGTCACTATGGGCAACAGATTGCTCCGGGTGTAGTCTCGCTTTGCCCCCGCAATTTGCGGCTCCGAGCCGCTCCTCTGGTCCCGCCGAACTGTTCGGAGGCCCCGTGGCCCTTCTCGAAATGACGCTGAAAGACGGCACGGAAATCTGGGCTTCGGCC
The DNA here is from genome assembly GCA_050733935.1 of Candidatus Eiseniibacteriota bacterium. GTDB lineage: Bacteria > Eisenbacteria > RBG-16-71-46 > RBG-16-71-46 > DASYSL01 > JBOHUC01. Next base: position 21,863 of record JBOHUC010000048.1, read on the forward strand.
ATACACATCCAGGACACGTTCACATGCGTACAAGAGGGAGTTTCCACGGCCCGGTCGAACAGCATCTACCTGGGTCATTTTCGGACGCGCGTGGAAAGGATCTTCAACGGCAGCTTCCCAGTCTACATCGTGCAACCGAAGCGAACGCCCGACCCGAAGCGAAAAGACATCCGGGGGGAGCCGGCCGAAGACCTGCCCGACCACTGGTGCGCCGCCGAATTCTATGATCGTTTCATGAGATCCTGTCTGGTTGTGGTGTGGTTTCAGGAGTCGCTCCTTCCGCTTTCGTCGGAAGAGGCTCGTCCGAAAATCGAAGCGATCGAATGGGAGTTGCGCGCCGAAGAGTTCACTCCGTAGGTGCTCGCTGGCAGAAGTTCCGCAGCAGGCGGTGGTTTCCGTAGGCGATGAGGTGAACGGCGACGGCGACGTGCAGGAGAAACGTGACGCCCCACCACATTCCGAGAGTTGATTCGATCCCGACCGCCCACCGGATCTGGTCGGGATGGAAATCGTTGATCGCAATCCGGATCAGGAACGCGATGAGCGCGTAGAGCGCAATCGCCAGATAAACACTCAACGGGGAGTACCAGTAGAGCGACGTGGCGGAGAGGCGGCGATATATCGGGATCGACGCGAGGGTCATGAGGACGCCCGTGCACACGCCCGACACGGCGCCGATCACAACGTGCGACCCGAGAATGCCGTAAGAGCGCTCACCCAGCCCCACGGAGATCCCCCACCAGGCGAGACCGCATGAGGCTCCGAGAACGCCGAGGACAATGCGCTTCATCATCGTGATCGAGTCCTCCCACGGCCTCGCGACAGCGTGACGCTTCCCCCTCCTGGGTTTTCGGCACTCGGCACGCCGGAATTGATGGATTCGTCCCGACCGCGCCACCGGCTTGCGCGCCTTGCGCGTCGGGCCTTAACGTGGAGACTGGACCCACAATCGGAGCCCTCGAATGAAGCGAACAAACCAGCTCCTCCGAGTTCCCGCCGCGTTGTTCGTCGCCACCCTTGCCTTCGTCGCGTGCAGCGCCGACGGCGCTCCCGTCAACACCCCGCCGCCCAACGTGCCGGAGTTCAAGCCGGCGTTTCCCGAACAGACCCGCGCTCCCGAGGTGAAGACCAGGGCGTCGCTTCGCGTCACGCAGATTGCAGAAGGCTTCGATCGGCCGTGGGCGATCGCGTTCCTGCCCGACGGGCGATTCCTCGTGACCGAGAAGCCGACCGGCCATCTCTTCATCGTCACGAAGGAGGGAGCGAAATCGAAGCCCGTGGCAGGTCTGCCAAGAGTGGACGGTCGCGACCAGGGAGGGCTGCTCGACGTCGAGCTCGGGCCGGACTACCGGGCGAGCAAGCTCATCTACTGGTCGTACTACGAACCGCGCGAGGGCGGGAACGGACTTGCGGTCGCGCGCGCGAAGCTGGTCGACGGTCCCGCGCCGAGAATCGATGGACTCGAAGTCATTTTCCGCATGCAACCGACAATGGAATCGACCAAGCACGCCGGCGGACGCCTCGTGTTCGCGCCCGACGGCACGCTGTTTATCGTGCTCGGGGAGCGGGCGGTCCGCGCGGGCCGTGTTCAAGCGCAGGATCTGGGCAGCGACTTCGGAAAGATCGTTCGCATCCTGCCGGACGGGTCGGTGCCCAAGGACAATCCGTTCGTGGGACGAAAGGGCGCACGTCCCGAGATCTGGTCCTACGGTCACCGCAACATTCTTTCGGCTGCGCTCGACGCAAGGGACCGTCTCTGGATCGTCGAGATGGGACCGCAGGGCGGAGACGAATTGAACCTCGTGCAGAAGGGCAAGGACTACGGCTGGCCGACGATCGGCTACGGCGAGAACTATGGCGGCGCGCCGATGCACGAGAGGACGCAGGCGCCCGGCATGGAGCAACCCGTGTACTACTGGGATCCGGTCATCGCGCCGTCAGGACTCACGATCTACTCGGGATCCTTGTTCCCGGAGTGGCGTGGCAATCTCTTCATCGGGGGACTTGCGGGTCAGGCGCTCGTCCGGCTCGTGGTGCGAAACGATCGCGTGGTCGGCGAGGAACGGTTGCTCACCGACATGAACGTGCGCTTCCGCGAAGTCGTGCAGGGCCCGGAGGGCGCGCTCTATCTCCTCACGGACGAGCAGAACGGCAAGCTCTTCAAGGTGACTCCGCGCTGATGCGCGAGAGATGCGTCAGCACGCACCGCCACTGTCCCTGCTGTCGGACGAAGACGCAGCTCACTCGCTCGAGCTCGCGGAAGGGCTGCCCGCGATACATCCCGGCGGAGACTCCGTGCGAGGTCGTGACGGCCGTGTCGCCGTACACGCGGACCCGCAGGTCGTTCGATTCCATGACATCGTGAGTCAGCGCGCCCGATTCGACGAGGGCGAGAAAGCCCGCCTTGTCACCGACCATTCCATCCGAGCCGATGATCTGCCAGTCGTCGGCCATGTAGCGCCCGATCTCGTCCGCATGATTGCGGACCATCGCCGCATCCCACTCGAGGGCCACTCGTTTCAGCTCAGCTTCGGCATCGTCGCTCAAAGGAATCCCTCACAGAGACGAAGGGGAGGATTGCATGTCCGGTGAGAGCATCGTCCAGCGCTTCTTCGCACCTTCGCCCCGACTCCAGGACGCCGGTCTCTTGCTCATCCGTCTGGGGTTCGGATTGTCGCTCCTCCTCGGACACGGGATTCGCAAGCTACCTCCTTCGCCTCGCTTCGTCGAGGGTGCCGCGAACATGGGGTTCCCGGTTCCGATCTTCTTCGCGTGGGCGGCAGCCCTCTCGGAAACCGCGGGCGCAACCCTGCTCGCCCTCGGCCTCTTCACGCGACCGGCTTCGCTGTTCGTCGCGTGCACGGTGGGCACGGCGTTCTTCGTCCGCCACGCGGCGGATCCTTTCAACAAAAAGGAACTCGCGCTCGCGTACTTCCTGGTCGCACTCGCGCTCCTGATCGGTGGACCGGGGCGCTACAGTCTCGATCGCTGGATTTCGGATCGGACTCGTCCGCGCTCCTGATTCGTCACTTCTTGGAGGATTGCTCATTCGACAGCCGCGGGCCGAGGCGCCCGGAGAGATAGCCGACCAGAGTGTCGCGCTCCGCTGGCGTCAGGACGACCCCCCAGTCCTCCATCTGCTTGACCGACTTCGCCCACCCGGTCGAGTCCTTCGCCTGCTGCGTCATGAGCGTTGCGGAGTGACAGACGAGACAGCGTTGCTCGGCCAGGTCACGACCGGCTCCTTCCGGAAGTCTTCGCGGATAGACGACGTTCACTTGCTGCGCAGCAACCTGCTGCGCGGCAACTGCCGAATCTTCGAGAGCGCGTACGTTCGCGGCGGCGACGAGAAGCACTCCGCCCAGGCTCACCGCCAGGCTCAGCGCCAGACCCGCCCCCGCCCACCCGTTAGCCCTGCGCATGGACCACCACCCGATGCTGGGAGTTGTTGCCGTAGCCGCTTCCATTGGGTGTCGCGACGAGCGGCTGTGCCACGCCCTTTCCATCCGTCGCGCGCGCGAGGAGCGTGATCGAGCCGGGTCGCGACACAGGAACGCTCGCGCTCCACTGCCGCCATGCGTCCCGGTGCGCGGGGCCTGTGAGCGTCGCCGTCTGCCAGGACGCCCCTTGATCGGTCGAGATGTCGACGGACTTCAGGCCGGCGGAACCGGCCCATGCGAGTCCCGAAACGGCGAGCGGGCGACCGATGGGGACGCGCTCTCCCTCGAGCGGGCGCGTGATGAGCGATTTTACGAGCAGCTCTTCAACGGGCGGGGATTCGAGCGGCGACCCTCCGGGCTTCACGTAGCGATAGCCGCGGATCATGAAGTGATTGTCCGACGGTGCGGCTTCGACGCGAATGCGCGTGACCCACTTGGTCGACGCCATCCCGTACCAGCCCGGGACCACGACACGGACGGGCGCACCGTGCAGTTTGGGCAGCGGCTCCCCATTCATCGTGTCCGCAAGCAGCGTTTCACTCATCGCGCGCTCGAGCGGAATGCTGCGCAGGAAGGGCGGCACGGACGGGAGCGTCGAGTGATCGGCCGCTTCGAACCAGACGTGCTTCGCCCCCGGCTTTACGCCGGCCGATTCGAGAAGCGAAGCGAGTAGAACTCCGCCCCAGGACGCGGTTCCCACCGCGCCGTACTGCCACTGCGTGCCGGACGTGTTGTGGAGCGCGAAAAGCCCGCGGCCGTTTCCGGCGCACTCGAGCGTGCACACCGCTTCGGTGCGCGTGCGGGCGCGAAACTCGGCGAGGCTCAGCGAGAGGGGCTTGTGCACGAGCCCTGTCACTTCGAGCCGGTAATCGGCGGGATCGACGTCCGGAACAGCGAAATGGCTGCGCACGAAAAACGCGGAATTCGGAGTAAGAAGCGACCGACCGAGTGCTTCGACCGTCGTCTCCCAGTGCTCGGGCCACTCGTTTCGTTCGATGAGATCGGGGCGGGGCGCGCGGGCGGTTTGCGCGGCGACCGCTCCAAGAACCCAAGACGGAACAGCGCCGTGGACGAGCGCGAGCCCGCCCGCGCGGGCGAGGCGCGTGGCGAATTCGCGGCGGGTGATCTGGGTCACGGGGTCAGCTCCGTGCCGATCCAAACCGTTGTGCAGCCCGCTCTCGGGCACGGGCCGATTCGACTTCGCGATTCTTCGGATGGGCGGTCGTGGTCAGACTGTCCACGAGCCGTTGCGCCGCGCTCGCCACTTCCTGGACGGCGCGGTCGAAGGCTGCCTGATTCGCCTGCGACGGTCGGGTGAACCCGCTGATCTTCCGCACGAACTGGAGCGACGCCGCGTGAAGCTCCTCCTCGGTCGCAGGAGGGGAGAAGTTGTAGAGCGTTCGGATGTTCCTGCACATGTTCGTCCTCGTTCGAGGAGGGGTGCGCGCCAGCGCGCCTGCGCGCTACGCGCCCGCCAGGCGCAGCAGCCGCTCGAATTGAGCCTCCGTGAAGGGGATGACCGAGAGCCTCGGCAGACGCGCAAGGTCGTTCGCCTTGAGCACCGCGTCCGCTTTCGCCTGCGCGAGCGTCACCGGTTGGGGAAGCGCGCGGTCGAACTTGAGATCGATGACGAGCCGTTTTGGATTGTTGAGCTTCGGGTCGGCGTAGGCGTTCGACGTTGCGACCGCGAGCCCGACGGCCTGCTTCTCGTCCCCCGTGTGATAGACGACCACCGTATCGCCCTTCTTGATCGTCGCGAGATTCTTCAGCGCCACGGGATTCGACACGCCGTCCCACACCGTCTTCTTGTCGCGCTTGAGATCAGCGAACGAATAGGTCGAGGGTTCGGTCTTCACGAGGAAGTGGGCCATGACGGGAGGATAGCGGTATCCTCCCCCCCATGTCCCATGTCTTCGAAGCCGCCTCGAGCGGCCGGTCGAAATGCCGCGGCTGCGACCTCCAGATCCAGAAGGGCGAGATCCGATTCGGCGAGCGCTTCCCCAATCCGTTCGCCGAGGGCGAGATGACGCTCTGGTTCCATCCGCTCTGTGCCGCGTACAAGAGGCCCGAGTCGATGCTCGAGGCGCTTCCGCAGGCACCGGAAGGCGTGGGCGATCGAGATGCGCTCGAGCGCGCCGCGCGCGGAAATGCGAGGCACCGCAGGCTGCCCCGCATCAGCGGCGCCGAACGATCTCCGAGCAGCCAGGCCAAGTGTCGCAGCTGTCACGAACCGATCGAGAAGGGAACGTGGCGGATTCGACTCGTGTTCTTCGAGGAGGGCCGTTTCACTCCGTCGGGATTCATTCACCTGACCTGCCGGGGAGGCTATTTCGAAACCGAGGAGGGTCTCCTCGAGCCCGCGCTCCATTTCAGTCACGCCTTGAGCGAAGGGGACCGGCGGGAGCTCCAGCAAGCCTTCGATACGCGTCCGGAGGGATCTTAGGTCGTGAAGGCGGGGACGACTTTCGCGCGTTACGAAATCCTCGAGCAAATTGGCGCCGGTGGCATGGGGATCGTGTATCGCGCTCGCGACACGCATCTCGATCGCGACGTGGCGCTCAAGATGCTGCCCGCGGGCTCCCTTGCGGATGACGGCGCCCGACGTCGCTTCCGGAAGGAAGCACTGTCGCTGTCGCAGCTCAATCATCCGAACGTCGCCACGGTGCACGACTTCGGCACGAACGACGGCGTCGACTACCTGGTCATGGAGTACGTCCCGGGCATGGCCCTCGACGAGCGCATCGCCGCGGGACCGATGGAAGAGCGCGAGATCCTCCGCATCGGGCTTCAGGCCGCAGCCGGTCTCGAAGCGGCCCACGCCCGGGGCGTCATCCATCGCGACTTCAAGCCGCAGAATCTCAGAGTCACGCCGGACGGGCGCGTGAAGGCGCTCGACTTCGGAATCGCCCGGACCCTCAAGCCCGATGCGTCGGCAAGCCACGCCCTCACGCAAACCGAAGCGGGCGGCGCCGCGGGGACGCTCGCCTACATGGCGCCCGAAGTGCTGGCCGGTCATCCGGCCGACGCGCGCAGCGATCTCTACTCGCTCGGCGTTGTCCTCTATGAAATGGCGACCGGGAAATCGCCGTTCGACGGCGGCTCGGCACTGAGCCTCATGTACTCGATTCTCAATCAGGTCCCTCCGCCGCCGCGTGCGGTGAACCCGAAGCTCTCGGCCGGGCTCGAATCGAGCATCCTGCGCGCGATCGATCGCGATCCCGCGCGTCGTCACGCCTCCGTGCGGGAGCTGTCGGACGCGCTCGAACACCTGATGAGCGCGCTTTCCGCTACGGCAAGCGGAGCGCCGGCCGCGCGGACGCTCGACTCGATCGCGGTCCTCCCGCTTCAGAACCTGTCGGGCGATCCGGGGCAGGAATTCTTCGCGGACGGGATGACGGACGCCCTGATCTCAGGGCTCGCGAAGCTGGGCGGCCTGCGCGTGATCTCGCGCACGTCCGCGATGCGCTACAAGGGATCCCAGAAGCCGCTGCCCGAGATTGCGCGCGAGCTGCGGGTCGACGCGATCCTCGAGGGCTCGGTCGTTCGCGGCGGAGACCGCGTGCGCGTGACCGCGCAGCTCATTCACGCCGCGACCGATGAACATCTGTGGGCGGAGACCTACGAGCGCGCACTCGACGACGTGCTCGCGCTTCAGGGGGATCTGTCGCGCACGATTGCCTCGCGCGTGCTGGGCCGGCTGGCCCCGGAATCAGCGAGCCGATCGCGCGAAGAGCGAAGCATCGATCCGGAGGCTTACGAGGCGTACCTGAAAGGCCGGCAGCAGTGGTACCGGCGAACGCCCGAGAGCCTTTTTCGCGCGGTCGACTACATGAGGCGCGCGCTCGATCGCGAGCCCGAGTGGGGACTCGCGCTCGTGGGACTCGCCGAGGCATACGACCTCATGGGCTACTTCAGCTACCTCGCTCCCGGGGAAGCGTTCCCTGCCGCCGCTGCGGCGGCGAGACGCGCGCTCGAGCTCGACCCCGGCCTGGGCCAGGCGCACATTGCGCTCGCCTATTCGCAGCTCTTCTACGACTGGGACTGGGCCGCGTCCGAGGCCAGCTACCTTCGCGGTCTCGAGCTCGCGCCCGGTTACTCGATCGGACACATCTGGTACATGAACCTGCTCACGATCCGCAGGCAATTCGACCGGGCCCGTGCCGAGACGGCAAAAGCTCGTGAGCTCGATCCGATGTCGCCCGTCGCCGTCGGTGCCGATCTCTGGGTCGACTATTACTCACGCCATTTCGATCGCGTGCTCGAAGTCTACCGGGAAGCGGAAGCGATCGGCCCGCTCCCCGCACCCTGGCGCATCTTCGACGGATGGACGCTCGAGTGCGTGGGTGACGCCGCGGCAGCCGTGGAAGTGTTCGAAGAGACCATTCGCCTGACCGGCCGTCCACCGATCCTGATTCTGTCGCTGGCGCGTGCGCGTGCGAAGCTCGGGGACGCGGCCTCCGCGCACCGGCTGCTGGAGGAGGCTCAGGCCGGCGCCGAGCACGGCTACCTCGATCCCTACCTCCTGGCACCCGTGTGGGGAGCGTTGGGCGACGTCGACCGCGCATTCGAGGCTCTCGAGCGTGCGTATACCGAGCGCTCGCACTGGCTCGTGTTCATCGGGCTCGATCCACGGCTCGACGAGCTGCGTGCGGATCCGCGCTTCGCGGATCTCGCGCGCCGGATCGAAGCCGGTGGGCGCGCCTGATTCGATCCTCGGCCGTTGCCCCCCCGTTGACCCCATAGGGACAACGAAAGCCCGAATCCGGACGTCCGTACCTCGCGGAACGAGGACTCGAAGCATTCGACGGAGCAGCAGGTTGCTGTGCAGCAACCTCGGGCGGGCGATCAATCCGTGCGGCTTCAATCATTTGCGGCAACCGGCGGGGCGCCACGCGGCCCCGCGCGCACGGAAGGAATCGTGCAATGCCGGCCCCCCGTTCCATGGCATTCTCATTGCATTGTCCGCCCTTGCCGGCCGGGGCGTCGCTCCCGACGCCAGCCCGAACCCGGCCCGAAACCGAGTCTGCCCGGCTCGCCTGCGCACGGATGCGTGCGAGTACATCGTCACGCTGCAACCAGAGGGTCTCGAACATGAAACTCCTGCGCACGCTGCCCCCTCTCGCACTGGGACTTCTGGTCCTGTCCGGATGCGGCCAGCAAAACCCCGTTGCCACGAACGAATCCACGACGGCCGAGACCTATGCGGGTCAGGCAGGCGTTCAGTCCGAAACGGCTGCGCTTCCGGACGAGTTCGAAGTCAGCACCTACGCGGACGGTGAGGCCGCGAAGCCCGACATGAGCGATTTCGGCGACGCCTCGTTCGGCGCGGATGCCGGAGTCGACTTCGGCATCGGGGCCGGCGGCACGCCGACGACCCTTGCGCCGATCGATCCCGCGTTCTGGTTCCGCCTCATTCGCAGGCACGAGCGCCGCTTCATCGTCGAGTTCGAGAAGCCCGACACGATGACCGTGATCGCGCACGTCCGCATCGTCGACCGGCTCCTCGGGACGTTCAACGTCGTCACGAAGCCCGACACGATCGAAGGCGAGATCGTGGCGCGGAACTGGATCCAGAAGCCGCTCGCGGACACGGGCGTTCGCAAAGCCGTGTTCAAGCGCACGCGCATCGTGCGCGACGGCACCGTGGACGACGGGGAGCGCGATCGCGAAGACCTGGAGGACGGACACCGCGACGGCTGGTCGCGCTGGCGCCTGGTGGCACTCTCCGGCGTCGAAGTCACCTCGGACGACGGCACGCGCCGCATCGCAAGCGTCCGCATCCAGTCGGGTGACGTCGATGCGACGATCACCGATCCGCTCGAGCTCATCCGCGTGCGCGCGGGCCTCATCCATCTGCCACCGGGCACGCCCGTGCTCGTCACCGTGCAGACCGGCGATCCTGAGGACGTCGTCGTCCTCTACGCCCGCTGGGGACGGATGCGCTTCCGTCCGGGCGACGTGCCCGGCACGTGGGTCGCGCGCTTCCGCACGCCGCTCGAGGGGGGCTTGAGGCACATCGCGGTCAACGCTCTGTCGCACGGAACGCTGTTCGACGACGCGGAACCCTACGACTCGAAGGCCTGGGGAATTCCGTTCGTGGTCGCACCGACGCTCGTCGCGGAGGATCCGGCCCGGTAGGTCGCACCCGAAAGGGAGGGCGCGCCCGCAACTGAAGGGGGCGAGGACGTCCGGTGAGCGCCGGGTTTGCAGCGCCCGTCGCTCCATGGGCAGGACGGCCCGCCCCCTTCGAGTGCTTTTGAATGCTTTTCGCTTGTGGGACGGAGCCCGGTATGGAAACTGGGCTCATGTCTCCTTCATCGAAGAACGGTCATCCGAAGAAGATCGAAAGCTCGAAGTTTCAGCTGACGGCCGATCCGATCCCCGAGGACGGACCGCTCACCGCATCGCAGTCCATGATGCTGTGCGCCGGCTGTGTGCGCTGCTGCACGTACGTCTCGGTCGAGGTGGACCCTCCTGTGACGCCCTGGCAGTACGACCAGTACGTCTGGCTCCTCTATCACGCGAACGTGTGGATGTACCTCGAGGTGGGCAATCGCTGGTTCGTGCAGTTCGAGACGCGCTGCGAGAAGCTCTCCCCGCAGGGACACTGCACGGTCCACGGACGTCATCCCGCGCTCTGCAAGGACTACGATCCGCGCTCGTGCGAGCGACGGGCACCGATGGACGACCTGCGCGCGCGCTTTCACGACGGCGAGGAGCTCCTCGCGTGGCTCGAAAAGAACCGGCCCGTTCAGTACCGCCGCTATCGGGCGTGGTTCGAGAAGGTGCACGCGCCGAAGCAGTACGCGAACGCGCCCGCCCGGGTGCGCGACACCGGTGCGCCGCGGCGCGGGAATCTCGCGAAGCCGCCGAAGCCCGTGCGCTTCGAGATGCCTCCCCCGCCCGTCAATCCCCTGCTCTTCCGGACGCCCGCGACACGGGTCGCGTACCGGAAAGTGAGCGGGCCGCAGGGCAACGGCCCGCGGCCCGGTCGAACCTCGTCGGTGAAACGGCCCCGCCGACCGACGCCATCCGGCGTCTGAGCCGGCGGGCGCAGCGCGCCGGCGCGTTCAGATCAGATCTTCGCGAACTCCACCCGGCGGTTCATTGCTCGTCCCTCGGGCTTCGCGTTGTTCGCCACCGCCTGCGTGTCCCCCTTGCCGTCAGTCGTGAACCGATCGGCAGCGATTCCAAACTGCTCGGACAACACCTTTGCGACCGAAGCCGCGCGGCGCTTCGAAAGATCGAGATTGCTCGCGGGCGTTCCGACGTTGTCCGTGTGTCCGGTGATCGCGAGCTTCACGGTTGGATTCGCCTCCAGGTAGGAAGCCACCTGCCTCAGGATCGGGGCCGACTCGGGAAGCACGACGTCGGAACCCGTGTTGAACCGGATGCCGTACGTCACGAACTTCCCTTCCGCGAGCAGATCCTTTGCCGGCTGCGGACCCTCGGCGAATCGCACGTTCGTGATCATCGGCTGGCTCGGGGAGAACATGCGGAACTCGAAGTCCTTCGGCATCCCCGCGGCAAGCGAGATGTCCGGCACATTCGCGAGCCGCTGCCGATCGATGTAGACCTTGAGGGCCTTCCCGCGCGCCATGAGCATCAGGCGATGGCGGCCCGTGTTGCCGGATCCTTCAAGCGGGGTCGAGGAGAAGATCTCGCCACTCCGGAATGCCAGGTCCTGCCCCTGCGGGAATGAAGTCTCCCACGTGTACTTTTCCTCCGGGTTGAGCCCGCGGATGAGGATCCCGCTGCCCGGCGGGTCGTTGAGGAAGAAATCGTATTCGAGCGTCCAGAATTCGGGGAGCTTCGCCATCTCCGGAAGCTTCATACCGATTCGCGCGTCCGGACTCATGCAACGGAGCCAGCGCTCGCCGTTCATCTCGGCGACTTCGTACGTGCCCTGAGCCAGGTTCCACTTGACGGGGAACTCGCCGAGCTCGTCCTGTGTGAAGTCGTCGAAGAAGAGCAGCTTGTCTCCGGGCACGAAATCGAACTTGGTCGAGACCTCCGAGACTTTGGTCGCATTTCCGGACGCGCCGCTGCCGGTGCCCGCCGGCGCCGACTCGCTACCGCTCTCCGCGCCTGCCTTCTCGGAGGCCGCCTTCTCGCCGGTTCCAGCGGCTTTGTCGATCGCCTCGCCGGTCTTTTTCGTCTGATCGCCGACCTTCTTCTTGATGCTGTCGCCGATGCCGCCCTTCACGGACGCGGCGGGGGCGAGTGCGAGCGCAGCCACGATCGCGCACACACACGAGGGCAGCAGCCAGGTACGTTTCATCGGTGCCTCCTGAAGCGGCGGGCCGAAGCAAAGGCTGGATTCAAACCGGGGGGAGGGAGTGTTCCGGGGAGTCTGAATTGCGTGCGGAGCCTAGGTCCACGCGGGCGCGGCGTCAACGGGGTTCGCGACGAACCGTGGCTATTCCTCTTCCTTCCGCTGATCTTCGAAGAGCTTGAGCCACTCCTCCTTTTCGCGCTTCGATACGTTCCCGGGCTTGGTCTCCGCGTCCGAACCTTCGGCGGTCGGAGATCCGGTCGCGCGCTCGCCGCCTCCCTTCGAGCCCTTCGATCCGAGCGCGTCTTTCAGCCGTTCCTCGACCCGCTCCTTGAAGAGGCTCGCAGCGAAGAGATCAGAGAGAACGACGTTCGCCCCCTGCGCGCGCGCATGACGCGCGATCTCGAGGTCCGAGGTCACGACCGTGACTCCGCCGGGCCGGTCGATCCACTCCTCGACCAGCGTGCGAATGAGGTCGTCGGCCTTCTGCGGCGGCTTCGAGAAACGCACCTCGACCCGTGCCGACTTCGATGCGCGGCGGCTCTCGCCGGCGGGAACGGCGGCGCCGTCGAACACGAGGACGAACTTCGCCTCGCCCTCCGAGCCGACCGACCACGCGAGCAGGTTCTCGAGCTTCTCGCGCGCGGCGGCGAGGTCCCGGCTCTCGTCCGGACGAAACGCCGGACTTCGCAGAATCACGTTGTAGCCGTCGAGAATGATCGTGCGCATGGGAGTCGGTCAGCGGCCCTCGCTCATGTCCTTCACCTTGCCGTCGTCGGTCTTGCCGTGCTTCGCGTAGAACTCCTCCGCCAGGATGCCCATGATCACGACGTCGTGCCACGCGCCGTGGCGGTAGTGCGCTTCCCGCAGGCGGCCTTCCTCCTCGAATCCGAGCTTCTTGTAGGACTTGCGCGCCCGCTCGTTGTAATCGAAGACACGGAGATGCACGCGATGAAGATTGAGCTCCTCGAACGCGTGGCGAAGTAGGAGGAGCGTCGCTTCTGTTCCGAGACCGCGCCCCCAGTCCTCCGGGCGCCCGATCACGATGCCGAGCTCGGCGTCGCGGTTCCTGGGATCGATTTGCATGAGGCCGGTCGCGCCGACGTATTCGCCGTCGGTCGTTTCGATCGCGAGATTCACGAGCGTCGGATCGTCGTTCTTCATCGCACGCTCGATCCACGCCTTCTCCTCGACCACCGACCAGGGACGCATGAACCGGAGGTAGCGGGTCACGGCGGAGTTGTTCATGGTCGCGAACGCGTTCTTGAGATCGTCCTCGCGCAGCGAGCGCAATCGGACTTTCCGGCCGGTGATCATGGCTCCCCCTTTCTTGTGGCGGGGACTCTAACAAGAGTTGGGACAACGGGGAACGGGGGGCGGGCCGTACGGAGCGTGCCGGGGGCGTGGCGACAGGCGTATCCTTGGGCCATGTCGAGCCCCCGCCCTCGTCTCGGCCCTTCCTGTGGCCTTCGTTCCCGCACCGCGCCCGCGGTCGTGCGGTGGCTCTTCGTGGGACTCGCGACCGCTCTTTCCTTCCTCGCACCGCCGATGAAGAACGCGGTCGCCGAGCCGGTCGATCCGACTCGGCTTCTCGCGTCGCGTCTCGGACTTCCGGTTCGGGAGTTTCCGATCGAGGTCATCGGCGAGCGCCTGCGGACGTGGCCGCGGCTCGTCTCGCCCGCCGTGATCGCGCTCGACCGGACGGCGCTCATTCGCACGACGTATGCGCATGCGCCCGTGCTACGCGAGCCGCCCGACGGGGGAGACTACCTCCCCGTCACCTACGTGGGGGTGAACCTCCTCTCCCCACCGTAAGCGGTCCCGATCCGAGAGGAATCACGGGAGGGAAGAGACCACCGCTCGCCGTGTGGAGCATGAGTCCAGACGTGCCCACGGCCCATCCGACACGGTTATCGATGAAGAACACGTCCTCGATACCGTTGCTCACGAGCGGCGCGTCCGACGGCAGCTCCTGCTCCTGCCAGTCGAGACCGCCGTTCGCCGTGTAGAGCACGATGGGTTGAGCGGACAGGATTCCCTTGCCGACGACCCACGCTTCCAACGAAGGCACCATCGGATCGGACGGCCACGCGACCGCGGTGAAATTGCTCTGGGCCCAGGTCGGGACCTTGAGCGCCCAGAGCGCCGAATCCCCGCTCGCCGACGTGAGCGCAATCCGGTTGTTGTTCCCGGCGGCGATCGCCTCGGTCTTCCCCGCGCGCGCGACACCCCTCCAGTGGTCGCTCGTCACGAAGTCGGTGTAGCGCCGCCAGTTCACACCGTAGTTGTCGGACGCGAGGATCTCGCCGCCGTCGCCAACGATCCAGCCGTATTGGAACGGGTCGTCGGTCAGGGGGGTCGAACCGTCCGAGAGACGCGGGAACGAGACGCTTCGGAGATTCATCCCGCTCACTCCGGGGAGCAATCGGATCCAGTCCTGGCCCTGGTTCACGGTACGAAGGATGAGCCCGGCATTTCCGACCGCCCAACCGAGCGAGTCGTCCTGAAAGAACACATCATTGAGCCCCTTCCCGCCATCGGTGTCCGTAGTGACCGGGAACCAGCTCCGTCCTCCGTCCACCGTCCGGATGATGCGCCCGGCATCCCCGACGACCACGCCCACCGTACGCGTCGCGAACGCGACCGATTGCAGCGTGTAGCCGGTCGAGTTCGAGCGCTGCGATTCCCACGTCGTGCCCGCGTCGGTCGTGTGGAGGACCACGCCCTGGTCGCCGACGGCCCAGCCTTCGCGCGAGTCCACGAACCAGACGCCGTGAAGGTCGAGGAGCGTGAAGTTGAGGTCGGACTGATTGACCCAGCCGTAGCCCGGAAAGACGGTGACCAGGACCGAATCGGACGTGACCCCGCCGCCCGTGGCACGAACCGTCGCCGTTCCCTCGGAGAGCCCCCGCACGCTGCCGGTGCCGTCGATCGTGACCACCCCGGTGGGCGTGCTGTTGAAGGCGACCTGAGGGCTTGCCACCGGCTGACCTGCCGTGTCGAGCACCGTGAACGTGAACTGGCCCGTCTGCCCGATGAGAAGCGTGTCGGGACCGTCCGTGATCACGATCGACGAGTAAGTCGGGGCCGGGCCCGGGCCGGGATTGTCGTCATCCCCGCAGCCGTTTAGCGCTGCGAGAACGCCCGCCAGGGCGACCGCGAACAGGGGCAGGCGGACGGGGGATTTGCTGCGCATGGGGGATCCTCCGACCGGTCAACGTCGTGCAAAAAGCACGAACGCCAGGGACACGAGAAACGCGTACGGAACGAACAGAATCATACAGTATCCCATGATGTCCTTGAAATCGAGGCGCGCTGCCTTGAGAAGGGGCAACGCCCAGAACGGTTGAATGAGATCGGTCATCATGTCGCCCCACGCGTACGCGAGAACGGTCCGGCTGGGTGCTACACCGAGCATCTCTCCCGCCGACAGGATGTACGGAGCTTCGATCGCCCACTTCGATCCGCCCGACGGGACGAAGTAATTCACGAGGCCCGAGTACCAGTACACGAACAGCGGATAGGTCGCGGGCGTCGTGAGGCGAACGAACGCGTTCCCGAGCACTTCGGTGAGCCCGGATCCCTGGAGGATCCCGTAGATCCCCGCGTAGAACGGAAACTGAAGGATCACGCCCGAGACGAGGCGCACGCCGTCCTCCGCCGCCGCAAGGAGCGATGACGCGCGGCCGTGGAGCAGAACGGCGAGCGAGAGGAACGCGAAGTTGACCACGTTGAGCGTGAGCCCGGAGGCGCCCTTCGCGGCGAAGTGGAGCACGAGCCAGAGGAGCCCGAGCCCGCCCACGATCACTCCGAGCCACGGCGCGCGATCGAGGCGCGCTGCGGGCGAAAGGTCGGAGGTCGCCGTAGAGTCCTTCGGCGCCGTGTCTCCGGCGACGGACAGCTGTGCCGTCCGGATCGCCCGCTCCGCCTGCGCGCTTTCGAGGAGCGCGGGATCGACGGTGAGCGCCTGCCCCGGGCGCGGATGGAGAACCGCGACGAGCGCGAGCATCACGACGGCCACGACCAAGGTGAGCGCGAGATTGAACGGCGAGAAGATCGTCGCCGTGAGAGGGAGCGTCCCCATCGTCTTCTCGAGGAAG
>JBOHUC010000049.1:0-20902 GCA_050733935.1 Candidatus Eiseniibacteriota bacterium
ACTCGCGACGGGCCGCGGCGCTCCCGCCCATCGACCTCGCCGTTGCGTGCGCGAGGTTCCCGCACCCCGATCCCGGTACGCCCCGAGCCCGCCTGCCGGCGCCGCCGCTCGTCCCGTCGCACGCCCCGGCGCACGTCGCGCAAGGCGACCGCTGCGCTCTATCTGTTGCCGCAGCTTGACGCTCGCCGCCTCGTCTGCAAGGGTGATCCTCGCTAATCACACGGAGGTCCCGCGGCGCGCGCGCCCCGGGCAAGCCGTCCAGCTCACGCGACTCAACCGCGAGGGAACGAACATGAGACGACTTGCTGCGCTCTCGATCCTGGTGCTCGGTTTCGGTGTCGGACTTGCGGGTTCGGCACACGCGAATGCGTTTGGCCAGCATCGTCCGGCTCACCCGATTCCGGGCGGCAACAACATGCTCGGCGTCTACCTTCTGCTCGGCGATCAGGTGGACGACGTCGGGCTTCTCGGGCAGGTCCGATTCACGTCCTCGTCGAGTTTCGACTGGGGCCTGCAGCTCGGCTTCGCGGACGCCGGCGACGGCGCGGCCCTGATCGGCGCCGACATTCGTCCGATTCTCAAACGCGCCGATTCCGAGTTCCCGCTCGATCTCGCGTTCGACGCCGGGATCGGCCTCCTGATCGCGGATGAGGTCACCGTGCTCTCGATCGTTCCCACGCTCGAGGCGAGCCATCGGTTCGAGCTCGAGGGCTCGGACGGCGCGCTCTCGCCGTACGGCTCGCTCGGACTCAACATCAACAACGTGAGCGTCGACGGTGGCGATGACGACACCGACGTGGACGTGATCGCGCGCTTCGGCCTCGAATGGGAGGCGACGCGCAAGCTTCAGCTCATCGCCGAGATCGGCGTCGGGAACGGAACCGACTTCACGCTCGGAGCAAACATTCCGTTCTGAGCGCGCTCCCGGCGCGTTTCGAGCGCGCCCAAGCGCAAAACGTGCGCGATTGCGCCCGGGCCCCGGGAAAATTTTCCGGGGCCTTTTGTACAAAAATCCGCGCACGCATTTCATGAATTTCGGGCTTGTCCCGTTGCCGCCTCGCTGCTAGATTCTCGCGCCCTTTGAAGGACGACTCACAGCCGTCGCTTCCGGACTGCGCAAGAAGCATCAATGCAGCCTCTTACAGCGAGTTGCCGGAAACCTCTCAGCTGTCTTCGAAGGCCCGCCTGAAAGACGATCGGGCGAGCCCTCCGGCTGTGGACAACAAGTGGATAGCGGGGCCGGGGAAGCCTGCGAACCACCGTGCTTCGAACAGGTTCGAGAGTTCTGCACCTTTGTGGACAAGTTCCCGGCTGCTCTCGGCGGCACCGCACCGCGACCCGATCAGAAGGCCAGAGGACGCGGTTCTTCTCCTGTTTCAGGCCTTGTGGATAAATTCGGAAGCCAAATTCACCGACAAGGATCGTTCCGATGGCCGTCGACCCCACCCCGGTTTACTGGAATCGAATCCTGGATGAGCTGCGCTCCCGCCTGCCCACCGAGCAGTCGTTCGAGACGTGGTTCCAGCCTGTCCGCGCGCGGCGTGTGAGCGATCACTCGCTCGAACTCGAAGTTCCGAGCCTGTTCTTCGCGGAGTGGATCCAGCAGCACTATCTGGAGCTGCTGGGCGAGGCGTGCTACGCCGTTCTGGCGTCGTCCCCCGCCCTTCAGTTCATCGTCGAGCCCGAGCTCGAGCTCGTCGCTTCCCCGGTCTCGTCCGTCTCCGTCCCCGCCGTCTCCGGTGCAGCGGCCGGCGGCGGCGCCACGGCGTCGACCTCTCCCGCGAACGGCCTGGCGCCGCGCTTCGCTTCGGCGATCGAAGCGGGCTCGCAGGACAGCGGCCTCAACTCCCGCTACACGTTCGGGGCGTTCGTCGTCGGCGAGTCGAACCGCATGTGCCACGCAGCAGCGCTCGCCGTCGGCGAGAAGCCCGGCGTGCTCTACAACCCGCTCGTGATCTACGGCGGCGTCGGTCTCGGCAAGACGCATCTCATGCTCGCGATCGGACACCGGATCCGGGAGGACCGCCCCGATGCGGTCATCTTCTACATGTCGGCCGAGAAGTTCATGAACCAGATGATCGCGTCCATCCAGGCCGGCAGCACGCTCGCGTTCCGCGAGAAGTACCGGAAGGCCGATCTCCTCCTGATCGACGACGTGCAGTTCCTCGCGACGAAGGATGCCACGCAGGAGGAGTTCTTCCACACGTTCAACGCGCTCTACGAGGAGCAGAAGCAGATCGTGCTCACCTCGGACAAGCCGCCGCGCGAAATCGCAGGCCTCGAGGAGCGGCTCGTGTCGCGCTTCAACCAGGGCCTCGTCACCGACGTGAAGCCGCCCGAGCTCGAAACCCGCGTTGCGATTCTCCAGAAGCGGGCGGCCGCCGACCGGTTCTATCTCCCGGGGGAGATCGCGCTCCTGATCGCAAGCCACGTGAAGGGCAATGTGCGCGAGCTCGAAGGCTGTCTGCTCCGACTCATCGCGTACACGTCGATCGCCGGCCGCTCCGTGCCGACGATGGAGATGGCGCAGGAGATCCTGCGCGAGTACCTGGTGGCGCAGGACCTCTCGATCGATCCGGATTCGATCGCGAACCTCGTGGCGCAGCACTACGGGATCACGCGCGAGCAGCTGCGCGGCAAGCGACGGACGAACTCGGTCGCGCTGCCGCGGCAGATCGCGATGTATCTCATGCGCCGCCAGACGACGCTTTCGCTCTCGGAGATTGGTCGCTTCTTCGACCGCGATCACACGACGGTGATTCACGCGTGCGACAAGATCGAGCGCCTGCGCGGGTCGGATCGCCCGATGCGGGACACGGTCGAACAGCTCGCGGAGCGCGTGCAGGACGGTCGCTGACCGCCTCGCTTGGAGGCCTGGCCTGGGGGCAAACCGTGGGTAAATCGGGGGTACATTTGGGGACCGATCGGGAGCATTTCCGAGGGCCCTCGGAAGGCCCCCGATCGTCCCGAACGGGCGGGGCGAAATCCACAGCCGTCGATCGCCTGTAATCAAATGTCCTGTAATGGTTTCGAAGGATGTTGTCCGGCTTATCCCCATATCCCCGGTCCCTACTGGTTCTAGGTCTTTTAAGTTCTTGAGAGAAAAGAGAATAAGAGCTAGTTTTCACTCTGTTCCGGGGGGTCCCGGGATTTATACTTTCGGGGCCCCGAACCGGGCCCTTTTCGGGCCCCGCGCGCACGGCCCAGAGACGGCCCCCAGGGCACTCCCGGGACCAGGAGACGTCGAATGGAATTCACGATCCAGCAGCCCGATCTTTCGTACGCGTTGAGCACGGCGCTCGCCTCCGTTCCGTCGAAGAGCACGATCCCGATTCTGAGCTCGGTGTTGATCGAAGCCGAGGGAGACGGGCTTCGTATCACCGGAACGGATCTCGACGTGACGACGTCGGTCACGGTGCCGTGCACGGTCAAGACGCCGGGACGTGCGGCGGTTCAGGCGCGGCACTTCGCCGACGCGGTGCGCAAGCTTCCGAAGGACCAGGTCAAGGTCACCGACGACGGCCAGGGCCGGATCAGCGTCGAGTACGGAAAGGGCAAGGGACGCTCCGCCGTGCCGCGGCAGAACGACGGCGAGTTCCCCGCGCTCCCGACCGTGAAGGCCGAAGCGCGCGCGACGATCGAAGGACCCGCGCTCGCGCGTCTGATCGCACGCTCCGCGTATGCAGTGTCCGGCGACGAGACGCGTCCGGTTCTGAACGGCGTGCTCGTTGCGGCCGAGGGGAAAGATCTCACGTTCGTCGCGACCGACGGACATCGCCTGGCGCGCGCGACGCGAAAGGGCGAGTTCGGCGGCCTCGGCAAGCAGGCTGTGATCATCCCGTCGAAGACGGTGCAGGCGCTCGGCCGCATGAGCGCCGAGGCGACGAGCCCGGTCGAGATCGCGGTCTCCGCACAGCGGAATCACATCGCGGTCCGCCTCCGGATCGGGCAGAACGACGTCATGGTCTTCTCGCGTCTCCTCGAGGGACCGTTCCCGAACTACGAGCAGGTGATCCCGAAGTCGAACCCGAAGACGCTCGTGGTTCCGCGCATCGAACTGCGTGAGGCCCTGGACCGGGTCGCCACGCACTCGGACAACATCACGCACCAGGTGCGCTTCGCGCTCGCCACGAACGAGGTCCGGCTCTCGGTCAACACGGCCGACGTCGGTGCAGGGGAGGAGACGGTCGAGGCGAAGTACGACGGCGAGGAGATCGAAGTCGGGTACAACGCGATTTACCTGCTCGACATCCTCAAGACCATCGAAACCGAGAACGTCGTGTTTCGGCTCAACACTTCGATCAGCGCCGGGATCGTGGAGCCGGAGGGCGCGTTGTCCGACGCGTCCGAGGAGATCCTGTGCCTGATCATGCCGCTCCGGCTCCCCGAGCCGGCGACGGTCTGAGGTCGCCCGCGAACCCTTCGACACAGGCCGTCCGGGCGGGGAAGAAGACGGCCTCGCCGCGTGTCGGCGAGCTCCTGCCCGGCGTTCTCGCCCGGCTCGGACTCGCGGAGCGCCTCGAGGCGTGGCGGGCGGTGACCGAGTGGGAGGCGGTCGTGGGCGAGTCGCTCGCGCGCCACGCCCGGGCGCTGCGCGTCGATCGCGACGTGCTGGTCGTCGAAGTGAAGCACCCCGCAGTCAGTCATGATCTGAGTCATCGCAAGCGGGAGTTCCTCGACCTGCTCGAGCGCCGGCTTGGATCGCGTCGTATCCGGGACGTGCGGTTGATACTCATGCGGAGTGAGGAACGGCCGTGAGCCGGGGAGAGCGCGCATGCCTCCGAAGGAAGGCACGACCTTGATCGAACAAACCAAGGGACATCACTACGACGCCACCAACATCCAGGTGCTGGAGGGCCTCGAGGCCGTCCGCAAGCGCCCCGCGATGTACATCGGCGACGTCGGCATTCGGGGACTCCACCACCTCGTGTACGAGGTCGTGGACAACTCGATCGACGAGGCCCTGGCCGGATACTGCGACACGATCCGGGTGACGATTCACCAGGACAACTCGATCACCGTGGTCGACAACGGCCGCGGCATCCCCGTCGACATGCACGCGAAGGTCAAGCGCCCGGCGCTCGAGGTCGTGATGACGACGCTCCATGCCGGCGGCAAGTTCGATTCCGACAGCTACAAGGTTTCGGGGGGTCTCCACGGCGTCGGCGTGTCGGTCGTGAACGCGCTCTCGACGTGGCTCGAGGTCGAGGTCGCGCGCGACGGCAAGTATCACCGCCAGCGCTATGAGCGCGGGAAGCCCAAGACCGACGTCGACGTCGTGGGGAAGGTCGAGGCGACGCGTCCGGCGGGTGGTGCGGGGCTGGGCGCGGCCGCCGGCGACGGGGCGGCCCGGCGCGCGAAGAGGGTGCCGACGCAGGGCGAGCTCGAGCTCCTGCGCGCGGGGAACGGCTCCCCGACCGGTACGATGGTCCACTTCCTCCCGGACGACACGATCTTCGAGAGCGTCGACTACTCGTACGACACGCTCGCGTCGCGCATGCGGGAGCTCGCGTTCCTCAACAACAACGTCACGATCTCGCTCGCCGACGAGCGGACCGGGAAGACGCAGACCTGGCACTACGAGGGCGGCATCGTCGAGTTCGTGAAGCATCTGAATCTGAACAAGACGCCGCTCCACCCGAAGCCGCTTCACTTCGAGCGGGTCGAGGACACGAGCGCGGTCGAGATCGCGCTCCAGTACAGCGACGGCTACAGCGAGACCGCGCTCTCGTTCGTGAACAACATCAACACGATCGAAGGCGGCACGCACGTCGTCGGGTTCCGTTCCGCGCTCACGCGCACGCTCCAGAACTACGCGGAGCGCGAGGGCATGCTCCGGAACCTGAAGGAGGGTTTCGGCGGGGAGGACGTGCGCGAGGGCCTCGCGGTCGTGATCTCGGTCAAGATTCGTGACCCGCAGTTCGAGGGGCAGACCAAGACCAAGCTCGGAAACAGCGAGGTGAAGGGCATCGTCGAGCGGATCGTGGGCGAGGGCCTGCGGACGTATTTCGAAGAGAACCCGTCGGTCGCACGGAAGATCGTCGACAAGGTCGTCTCCGCCGCGCGCGCACGCGAAGCCGCGCGCAAGGCGCGGGAGCTCGCGCGCCGGAAGAGCATCATGGACGGCGGCTCGCTGCCCGGGAAGCTCGCCGACTGCGCGTGGGACGATCCGGCGCTGTGCGAGCTCTTCCTGGTCGAGGGCGATTCGGCCGGCGGCTCGGCGAAGCAGGGACGCGACCGGCGCTTCCAGGCGATCCTGCCGCTCAAGGGCAAGATCCTGAACGTCGAGAAGGCGCGCATCGACAAGGTGCTCTCGAACGAGGAAATCCGCACGATGATCACGGCACTCGGCGCGGGCGTGGGCACCGAGTTCGACGAGGCCAAGCTCCGCTATCACAGGCTCATTCTCATGACCGACGCCGACATCGATGGCGCGCACATCCGCACGCTCCTGCTCACGTTCCTCTACCGGCAGTTCCGGGAGCTCATCGAGAAGGGCCATGTCTACATCGCGCAGCCGCCCCTGTTCCTGGTCAAGAAGGGCAAGGAAGAGGTCTGGTGCTACACGGAGAAGGAGCGCGACCAGGCGAGCGAGCGGCTCGGCAAGAAGGGCGTGCACATCCAGCGCTACAAGGGTCTCGGCGAGATGAATCCCGATCAGCTCTGGAACACGACGATGAACCCCGAGACGCGCACGCTCCTCTCGGTCTCAATGGCCGATGCGGCCCAGTCCGAAAGCGTGTTCACGACGCTCATGGGCGAGCAGGTCGAGCCGCGCCGGCTCTTCATCGAAGAGAACGCCGTCTACGTGAAGAACCTGGACATCTAGCCCGCATCACGACCCCCGCAACGGGAGCGAAGGCATGAGCGAGCTGCACCGCCAGAAGATCACGAGCGTCTTCCTCGAAGACGAAATGAAGACGTCGTATCTCAACTATTCGATGTCGGTCATCGTCTCGCGCGCGCTGCCGGACATTCGCGACGGGCTCAAGCCGTCGCAGCGGCGGATCCTGGTCGCGATGAACGACCTCGGTCTCGCCCCCGGCCGGCCGTTCCGAAAGTGCGCGAAGATCGCGGGCGATACGTCGGGCAACTATCACCCGCACGGCGAGCAGGTCGTGTATCCCACGCTCGTGCGCATGGCGCAGGACTTCAACATGCGCTACCCGCTCGTGGACGGGCAAGGCAACTACGGTTGCTTTACGGGGGACACGAAGATCAAGCTGCTCGACGGAACGGAGAAGACGTTCGCGGAGCTCGCCGAGCTTCCCCCGGACGAAGTGTTCTTCGTCTATTCAGTCGATGCCGAGGGACAGGTCGTTGTCGGCGAGGGCCGCCATTCCCGCATTACTCGCCGGAATGCCGAGCTCGTCGAAGTCGTCCTCGACTCCGGTGCGCGCATCCGGTGCACGCCGGACCACCGGTTCATGCTCCGCGATGGCACCTACAAGCAGGCGAAGGACCTGACGCCGGACGACAGCCTCATGCCGGGCTACTTCGACCGCGCTCCGGTCAAGGCCGGTATGAACGAGTATCTCCGGATCCAGCAGCCTCGCACCGGTGAGTACGAGTTCGTTCATCACTTGGCCGACCGTTACAACGAGCAGAGGGGCCTCGCGCAGCGACCGGGGGGGCCGTTCGTCCGTCATCACGTGAACTTCAATCGCTTCGACAATCGCCCCACGAACATTCGCCGCATGCTGTTTCTCGAACACTTGCACCTGCACGCCAGCAACCTCAAGACCCTCTGGTCGGACGAGGCTTTCCGTGAGGCTCAGCGAGCGGGTGCGCGGCGCTACTACGACGAGAACCCTGCGGCGCGAGAGAAGCGCAGCGCCCACATGCGTGCTCTCAACCAGGATCCGGAGCTCAGGCGTCGTCACGGCGCGCGCGTGTCGGAGAGAATGCGCCGACTGTTCGAAGAGAGGCCGGAGCTGGCCGGTGAGATTTCGTCGCGCATGAAGGAGTTGTGGGCAGACCCCGACTATCGGGCGCGCATGTCGATTGCCCTGACCGGGATCGAGAAACGCCCGCTGACGCCGGAGCAGAGGGCTCGGGTTGGAGCCATCATTGCGGCCAAGAACCGCGCCGCGTGGGGCGACCCTGCGCAACGCGCAGCGCTGACCGCTGCGATTCGGGCGGCCCTCGCTGACCCGTCCGTGCGGGGAAAGATTTCACGGAACGCGCGGCGTCAATGGAGTGATCCAAGCTACCGGGCTCGGTTCGATCGCGAGCACTTCTCTTCGATGGCTCAGCAGCTTTGGAGCTTGCCCGCGACGAGGGCCTTGCATCAACAGAAGATCGCCCGTCAGTGGGCGGATCCGATCTTCCGCGAGGCTCAGGCAGAGGGCGTGAAGCGAAGCAACGCGCGACGGATCGCAGCAACGCCCGGGCTCATGCATGCGCTTGCGTCGAAGGCGGCCCCCTCGCTGCGCGCCAGCTGGCGGAGTCCTGCGTACCGAGAGCAGGTGATGAGGTCCAAGATCGCCCGCTACGGCTCCGAGCTCATCGCGGCCGTAGGCGTCGAAGGGCTATCGCGCGACGTCTTCGACGGGAAGCGGCCGGGCAACTGGGTTCCGCGGTTCGAAAAGGCGATGCAGTATTTCGGCGGGTTCGATGGCTTCGTCGACGCCGCGCGAACGTACAACCATCGCGTGATCCGTGTGCAGGCTTGCAGCGCCCGCGCGGACGTCTACGACATCACGGTCGATCAGCATCACAACTTCCTGCTCGACGCCGGTGTCTTCGTCCACAACTCGATCGACGGGGATGCGCCGGCCGCCATGAGATACACCGAGGCGCGCCTCACGCCGCTCGCAATGGAGATGCTGCGCGACCTCGAGAAGAACACGGTCGACACGCGCCCGAACTACGACGAGACGCTCCAGGAGCCCGTGATCCTGCCTTCCGTCGTGCCGAACCTGCTCCTCAATGGCGCGTCCGGCATCGCCGTCGGCATGGCGACCGAAATCCCGCCGCACAACCTGACCGAGGTGGCCGACGCGATCGCGCTCCTGATCGACAAGCCCGAGGCCACGCTCGACGAGATCATGCAGCACATGAAGGGGCCGGACTTCCCGACCGGCGGAATCATCTACGGATTCAAGGGCATTCGCGATTGCTACGAGACGGGCCGCGGGCTCCTGCGGGTGCGCGCGAAGGTGAGCTCGGAGGAAAGCCGCGGCGGGAAGATGGCGCTCGTCGTGACGGAGATTCCGTTCCAGGTCAACAAGACGAACCTGCTCGAGAAGATCGCGGACCTGGTCAAGGAAGGGAAGCTCACCGGGATCTCCGACCTGCGCGACGAGTCCGATCGCGATGGCATGCGGATCGTGATCGAGCTCAAGAAGGACGCCCAGCCCAAGGTCGTCCTGAACCAGCTCTTCGTGCACACGCAGCTCCAGAGCACGTTCGGCGCCATCATGCTTTCCCTCGTCGACGGGCGTCCGCAGACGCTTCCGCTGCGCCAGATGCTCGTCCAGTACGTCGAGCATCGCGGGATCGTGGTGCGCCGGCGCACCGAGTTCGAGCTCGCCGAGGCGGAGAAGCGTGCGCACATCCTCGAGGGACTCAAGATCGCGATCGATCACCTGGACGAGGTGATCAAGCTCATCCGCGGATCGGCGGACACGGAGGCGGCGCGCGAGGGCCTGATGAAGAAGTTCGGCCTGTCCGAGATCCAGGCGAACGCGATCCTCGACATGCGGCTTGGCCGGCTCGTCGCACTCGAGCGCGAGAAGATCGAGGCGGAGTATCTCGAAGTCATCAAGCTGATCGAGAAGCTCAAGAGCATCCTCGCGAACCCGAAGAAGATCATGGCGATCATCCGAGAGGAGATTCTCGAGCTGAAGAAGAAGTACGGCGACGAGCGGCGGACCGAGATCGTGCCCGAGGAGGGCGAGATCTCGCTCGAGGATCTGATCAAGGACGAGGACATGGTCGTCACGATCAGCCACGCCGGCTACATCAAGCGGAACCCGGTGTCGCTGTTCCGCGCCCAGCGCCGTGGCGGGAAGGGCCTGATCGGCGCCAAGACCCGCGAGGAGGATTTCGTCGAGCACCTGTTCGTGGCCTCGACGCACGCCTACCTCCTGTTCCTCACGAACCGCGGGCGCTGCTACTGGCTCAAGGTGCACGAGATCGACCAGGCCGGACGGGCGGCGAAGGGCCGTCCGATCGTGAACCTGATCGAGATCCAGCGCGAGGAACGCGTCACGGCCGTCGTGCCGGTGAAGCAGTTCGACGACGAGCACTACCTCGTGATGGCGACGCACAGCGGGACGATCAAGAAGACGGTCCTCTCCGCGTACGGGAATCCGCGGCGCGCCGGCATCTTCGCGATCCTGCTCGAGGAAGGCGACGAGATGATCGAGGCCGCGATCACGGACGGGTCGCAGGACCTGATCCTCGCCAAAAAGCACGGCAAGGCGATCCGCTTCCACGAGAAGGAAGTGCGCCCGATGGGCCGCACCGCGCACGGCGTCAAGGCCGTCTCGCTCGACGAGGGGGACCTCGTCGTGTCGATGGTTCCGGTGCGGCGCGATGCGACGTTGCTCTCGATCACCGTCAACGGCTATGGCAAGCGCTCGCCGGTCGAGGACTACCGGGTGAGCCACCGCGGCGGGCTCGGCATCATCACGATCAAGACGAGCGAGCGGAACGGCGAGGTCGTCGCGGTCAAGGAAGTCGTGGACGTCGATCAGCTCATGATCATGACCTCGAACGGCCAGGTCATCCGCGTGCCGGTGAAGGGCATCTCGGTGATGGGCCGGAACACGCAGGGCGTGCGCCTGATCCAGCTCGAGGAGGGCGACAAGGTGACGGACGTCGCCCGGGTCGTGATCGAGGACGAAGCAGCGGTCGGAAACGGCGACGTGACGATGGGCGGCGGCGCAGCCCCCGACGGGGACCAGGCGCCCGCGGACGAGTCCGAAGAGGCAGACGCGGAGGAATGAGCCTCACAGGTGGGCCCACGGGCTGCCGCTGAGCGAACAGAAGAGTCGGACGAGGACGGCGCGGTCGCATCGCGCCGTTTCCTCGGACCGACTTTGTGAAAGTGAGAACTCTCACAAGCCCGATGCAAGCGCCATGATGGATCACATCAGCGACTCCACCGTTCGACGCCTGTCGAACTACCTGCGCGTCCTCGACGAGCTCGAGCGCGAGAGCGACGACCTGATCTCGTCGCAGGGTCTCGCCGAGCGAAGCGGGGTCACTCCCGCCCAGGTGCGCAAGGACCTCTCCTACTTTGGCTCGTTCGGCCGCCGGGGCCTCGGCTATCCGGTGGGCCACCTGCGTGCGGAGATCCGCGGGATCCTGGGTCTCAACAAGCGCTGGCGGGTGGCGCTCGTCGGGGCCGGCAACATCGGGAGCGCGCTCTTTGCGTACAAGGAGTTCGCGCGCCAGGGCTTCGACATCGTCGCCGTATTCGACAGCTCGCCCGAGCGGATCGGCGAGCGGATCGGCGACCTCACGATCGAGCCGATGGCCGAATTCGAGCGCATCTGCCGCGCACAGGACATCGAAATCGGCGTGATCGCAACACCCGCGCGGACCGCGCAGGAGATCGCCGACGCGATGATCCGGGTCGGCCTCCGGGGCATCCTCAATTTCGCGCCACGGAAGCTGTTCGTCCCTCCCACGGTCGCGCTGCGAACGGTCAACATGGCGATCGAGCTCGAGAGTCTTTCGTTCGCGCTCGCGCAGGCCGAGCAGCTCCGTCAGGGTCGGAGGCGATTCCCGCTCTCGGACTGATCCGGCGGTTCACTCGCACCGCGCCGCACGCGGACATCCGCAAGGAGACCCCGCCATCGCCGATCTCGCCCTCATCCTCTGCACGCTGATCTGGGGCGGCACGTTCATCGTCGTGAAGGACGCGCTCGACGACGTTTCGCCCGTGCGCTTCCTCACGCTGCGCTTCCTGGTCGGCGGCGCGCTCCTTTTCGTTCTCGCGTGGGTCGAGGCGATGCGCCGGCGGCGCAAAGCCCCGCACCTGCAGCCCGTGGGCGACATCTGGAGCGCGCGCACCTGGCGCGACGGCTCGCAGGTCGGGATCGCGCTCTTCCTCGGCTTTCTCACGCAAACGATCGGGCTCGTGTGGACGACGCCCGCGACCTCCGCGTTCCTGACCGGGCTCTCGGTCGGGCTCGTACCGGTGATCGCGGTCCTTTTCTTCCGACAGCGCGTGGGGGGCTGGACGTGGGCGGGAGTCGGCGCGGCGTTTCTCGGGATGACGGCGCTCACGCTCAAGGATCGCCTCACGCCCGGAGTCGGCGAGCTCGTCACGATCGGGACCGCGATCGCCTTCGCGCTCCAGATCCTCTTTCTCGATCGATACGCGGCGCGCTCGACCCCCCTCTCGCTCACGGCCGTGCAGCTGGTGATTGGAGCGGGCCTCGGTCTTCTGTGTCTGCCGCTCGATGGCTGGCTCGCAGCCCGCGCTCCGGAAGCCGTGCCCGTCGACGCGCAGTTCGCTGCCCTTCCCGCGCGCGCGCTGTTCGCCGTGGTCGCGATGGGGGTCGTCGCTTCGGCGGGGTGCTTCTTCCTCCAGACGTACGCGCAGCGGCACGTTCCGGCAGCGCGCGTCGGAGTCCTGCTCGCGCTCGAACCGGTCTTCGCCGGGGTCTTCTCGTACGCGCTCTACGGCGAGCGATTCGGGACGCGCGGGCTCGCGGGCATGGCGCTCATCCTCGCGGGCATGATCGTGGTCGAAACGCTCGGCCGCCGCGAGCAGCTTGCGCGGACCCCGGCCGCCTGACAGAATCGCAGAGCCCCTTACGAAGCGATTGCACCGTCCCCGCAGGAGGTTTCCGCATGGCCGTGAGCGTAGGAAAGAAGGCGCCCGAATTCTCGTTGCCCGGCTCGAAGGGCAAGAACGTCTCGCTCTCCGACTTCAAGGGGAAGACCGTCGTCCTGTACTTCTATCCGAAGGACGACACGCCGGGATGCACGAAGGAGGCCTGCGACTTCCGCGACAGCGTGAAGAAGTTCACGTCGAAGAAGGCGGTCGTGCTCGGCGTGAGCCCGGATTCGCTCCGGTCGCACGACAAGTTCATCGACAAGTTCGAGCTGCCGTTCGAGCTCCTCTCGGATGCCGATCACGAAGTCGCGGAGAAGTACGGCACGTGGGTCGAGAAGTCCATGTACGGGAAGAAGTACATGGGCATCGAGCGATCCACGTTCGTGATCGATCCCGAGGGGAAGATGAAGGCGATCTTCCGGAAGGTGAAAGTCGACGGCCACGTCGGGGAAGTGCTCGAAGCCGTCACCGCCTGAACGAACGGGTCAGGAATCCCGCACGAGGGGGAGCGGCGCCGGGCGCGGCTGGCCGAGGAGCAGGAAGACGTACGGGGCCTTGAAGTCGCGCAGCTTGATCGCGACACGATGGCGTCCGGGCGGGACGGAAATCGTGAGGAGCGCAGGCGCCGACACCGGGAGCGGGCGGGGAAAGCTCTGCGAGAACATGACGGGTCCGGGCGAGAACGGCAGCTTCGCCTTCTGCTCGGGCCCGTCGCCCGTCCGGTGGACGACCTCCACGGTCGTGTAGGGATCGCGGACGAATTCCCCGAGCCAGGGCAGGAACAGGACGAGCGCGAGCTGTGTCCCGTGCGGCCCGCCGTTCACCTCCGCATGAACGGACTGGTCCGGAAGAACGATCGGATAGAACCGCTCCGGCGAGCCCTGGCGCAACGTTCCCTGATAGCCGGAGAGCTTCTCCTCCATCTGGATGTCCACCCACGCGGGAACGAACGGCAGCAGCGAATCCGGCACGTTCGGCTGGTACACGAGATCCTCGGCGCGCCGGACATCCTTCGGCAGCTCGACCGGATGCTCGCCGCGCCCCGCGCTTCCCTGCACCGTGGCGCTCGCCGCCGCTGTGGAATCGGCGGATGTGGCGCCGGGCGCCTTCGGCTTCCAGGGCTCGGGCTTGAGCCCTTGCGCGTCTGCGACGAACGGGCGGCCGGTCACGACGGCCAGCGCGAGCACGAACGCGAGCGCCACCGCGCCCGCGAAAACCGGACCGGGAATCGTGACGTGGGCGAATCGAAATGGTGAGGGGGACGGGCGCTTCCTCTTCATCGTGTTCATCGTGCCGAAATTGTACGGGCCCGTGCGCGTTCGACTCAAGACCGGGCCCGTCAAGTCTGTGTCGTACTGCGGGACCCCGGCCAGACCATGGACGCGTAGGAGACGACCGATCCGCCTTCCTCGAGCGACTGCTCGTACGCGAGGAGCCGACCGTCGCCCGGAGCCGCGACCCGGAGCATCGTGTACATCGCGGCGTAGCCGCAGATCCGCGTCGAATCGCCGTGGGCCGCGATCGCATCGAACCACGCTCCTGCGTCACCCCGTGCGGCCGCTGCGAGGGCGTCGCGATCCCTTTTCTCGATGTCGCCCAGGGTCTCCGAATCCAGATCGACCACATCGCCGAAGCGCGCGCCGACGTGCGACAGGTCGACGCCCGCCACGAACGCGACCTTCTGTCCGTCGCGCTCGAGCCCGGCCGCGGCCGACGACACGGCCGCCACCAGCGCCTCGACCTTCGAATCCTGCTCGGGACGCTGGTCGGTGCGCAGGAGCGCATGGAACCCGCCGCACAGGATCGGCACCATGCGGAACGATTTTGCTCCCAGGCGATGGCGTAGCGCGATCGCCTGAAACTCGATCGAGTGCTCGTCGCGATGTGCCATCTCCTCCGCCCACAGGAATTCTCCGGCGCGCTCGACGATGGCGCGCACGATCTCGCCGTCCGTGGGAACGGAGCCGAGCGGCGTCTCGTACGCCTTGGCGGTGATCGCGTAGGGCTCTTCGAGCATCGCGTGGCCGGTGCCGAAGACGAAGATCACGTCGGGGAGCGCGTCGTTCGTGAGGCCGTCGAGCTCGAGATACGCGCGTGCGAGGAGCGAGCCGCCGCGACGCGGATCGATGTGCGGGGCCGCGATCGCCCGGGGTGCGGTTGTCGCCGGGGCGCTCGTCGGCGGGGCGTGCGTGCCGACGAGGCCGGTCGTGTCGCCCGGCACACCCGGCGCGGGCGCTTTCCCGTCGCGCCAGGTGCGTGCCATCTCGTCGTGTGCCGCGAGAAAGCTCGTGAGCGCAGGCGCATCGGCCGGATACGAAATCCCCGCAAGCGCAGCCGTCCGCGACGGCTCGGCGCGATAGGCGGCCCGGACCGCATCGCGCGCCTCGAAGTAGCGTGGCGACTCGAGCAGGAGGCGCTGGTCGAGCTCCTCGACGAGTTTCCGGACGTTCTCACCCGCACGCGTGTCCCCGGTCTCACGATCGACCAGCTCCATGAGATCGGCGAGCGCGACCGAGCCGTCGAGCAGCATGAGGAGCGGCAACGCCTCGGCCGAGACCGCGATCGCCTGCGGCGCGATGCCCGAAGGATCGGAGAGCACGACCATGGAGCGCCCGCCCTCGCGCACCTCCTGCACTTCGAGCGGGCGCAGGCGCGGATGCGAGGGGAGCGCCGGCCCGCCCGACGAGCCGGGTGCGCCCTCCTCCTCCTCGAGCGTGTGCGACGAGATGGGACGGCCGTCCGGGCCGACAATCCCCCCTGGACGCACGCCTCCCGGAAGAATGATGCGCGATCCGGGGTCCCGCTCTTCGCTCACGCTCCGAGCGCCTTCCGCACGACACGCACTCCCATTTCGACAGCGATCGGAAGACAGCGCTCGTCCGGATTGAAGCGGCCGGAGTGGTGCGCGAACGTGGCTTCCGGATCCGCCTGGCCCGCGCCGACGACGTAGTAGCAGCCCGGCACGAGATCGAGGAAGCGTGACATGTCCTCGGATCCGGTCGTCCAGTAGTCGGTCACGTTCGAGGGGCCCACGACCTCGCCCGCGACCTCGCGCACGAGGGCCGTCGGCTCGGGGGCGTTGATCGTCGGCGGGTAGTTCATCTCGAAGTGATATTCGATGCCTGCGTCGTGGGCGCCGGCAATCGCGCGCGCGAGCGTTTCGATCCGCTTCGCGATCTGGAGGGTGAGCTCCTTGTCGA
Organism: Candidatus Eiseniibacteriota bacterium; assembly: GCA_050733935.1. Lineage (GTDB taxonomy): Bacteria > Eisenbacteria > RBG-16-71-46 > RBG-16-71-46 > DASYSL01 > JBOHUC01. The sequence continues at coordinate 16,000 of JBOHUC010000049.1, forward strand.
ACGTGCGCACCGTGCCCTCGAGCAGGGCCTCGGTCGGCAGGATGTTCGACTTGGTCCCCGCGTGCAGCAGGCCGACGGTCACGACCGCGGACTCCCGCGGGTCGACCGAGCGGCTCACGACCGTCTGGAGCGCGATCACGATGTGAGACGCGATCACGATGAGATCCGGGGCCTGGTGCGGGGAGGCGCCGTGTCCGCCCTTCGACTTCAGCTTGATGGTGAATTCGTTCGATCCCGCGAACACGCCGCCGACCCGCGCGCCGATCTTGCCGACCGGCTCGTCGTTGTTGATGTGCATCGCGAAGCACGTCTTCGGCTTGAGCCAGTCGAGCACGCCGTCGGCGATCATGGCGCCGGCGCCGTCTCCACCTTCCTCCGCCGGCTGGAACAGGAACGCGACCGAGCCCGGGAGCCGATCCTTTTCCTGAACGAGGAGCTTCGCCATGCCGAGGCCCACTGCGGTGTGGAAGTCGTGGCCGCACGCGTGCATCACGCCCTTCGTCTCCGACGCATACGGATAGCCCGTCTCCTCGAGCAGGGGCAGCGCGTCCATGTCCGCGCGATAGACCACCGTGTCCCCGGGCTTCCCGCCCTTGAGTAGGCCGACGACGCCCGACTGCCCGAGCCCCGTTTTCACTTCGAGCCCGAGCGCCTTCAAGTACGCAGCCACCTTGCCCGTCGTGTACGGCAGGTCGAACATGAGCTCGGGATGGCGATGGAAATCGCGGCGCAGCTCGACGACCTCGTCGGCGATTCCCTTCACTTCGGGCGAAATGCGGGACTGGGGCTCGAGAACGGTGGACATGGTCGGCTCCGGATGGAAGCGGTGGGAGGAAATGGGGGTCGAACGCGCGTTCAAGCTACCACGGGCGCGGGCCCCTTGCCACGCTTGCCGCGCTTGCGGCGCACGGGCAGGGGCACTAGGCTGCCCGCCCATGGACCCGATGCCCGAGACGCTGCCGTCCGAGACCGTGATCGTCGCCGCACACGGCGACACCGTACGGACGATCGCACCCGCGGACCTCGCCGCCACGCTCGCGGAAGCTCGAACGAACGTGTGGATCGATCTTAGGAACACCGGACAGGCCGGGTTCGACGTGATCCGCCCGCTCGCGTTCCATCCGATGGCCGTCGAAGACTGCGTGCTCGACATCAATCACCCGAAGGTCGACGACTACCGCGACTACCTCTACATCGCGCTCCACTCGGCCCGCTGGGAGGCGACCGACGCGCTTCCGGTTCTCAAGGAGCTCGATGTCCTGATCGGGAAGAACTACGTCGTCACGTATCACGAGGAGGAGATGCGGAGTGTGACGAAGGCCCGCGAAATCCTCTCGCGCAGGGCCGACGTTCTCTCGCGCGGCCCGGATCACGTGCTCTACGTGATCCTCGACGTCATGGTCGACAACTACATCCCCATCATCGACATGATCCAGGATCGGATCGATCAATTGGCCGAGCGCGTGCTCCACAATCCGAACCGGCGCGTGGTCGCCGAGATTCTCCGGCTCAAGCGCGGCGTCGCGGCCCTCCGCCGCATCGTGGGGCCGCAGAGGGACACGATCCTGGCGCTCACCCGGAGCGAGTACTCGGGCATCAGTGCCGAGATGCGGCCTTACCTGCGCGACATCTTCGATCGCATGGTGCGCGTCTCGGAGTCCGTCGAGTCGTTCCGCGACGAGCTCACGACCATGCTCGACATCTACGTGAGCCAGGTCTCGAATCAGCTGAACGAAGTGATGAAGGTCCTGACCGTGATCACCGTGATCATCGTGCCGGTGACGCTCGTGGCGAGCGTGTTCGGGATGAACGTCCTCTTCCCCGGCACGAACACGCGAACCGGGTTCTACTGGTCGCTTGGCATCATGCTGGCGGTGGGATTCGGAATGTGGTGGTACTTCCGAAGTCGGCGCTGGCTCTGAGGGACCCCCGGGGTCCCCGGACCACCGGGGGAACGGCGCGCGTGGGGAACCACCGTGGGCCGGCGATCGCGCGCCGCGAGCAGCCCCTTCCCTGAGGCTTGACGAAGACCGTAGTTCCGACCGCCTCGCTCAGCCGATCTTCACCGAGGGCCTTCGCGGCACTTCCCCGTGCAGCGTTCGGGGACTCCAGGTCGGGATTTGGGAGTTCCGTGCCAGGGACTCTCCCTGCCCGGCTGCTGCAAAAACGCTAGACCCCGTTTGCGATCATGTCAAGGCGCGCGCAAGGCACCGCGATGCAAGAGTCGCCTGCGTGCGGCGATCCAGCCGTAGATCGGGCGCGCAATTCCGCGCGCGACGGGCCATGCGAGCACGCGCGCAAGAACGCTCCAGCGCGGAAGCTGCGCGAAGATCCACGGTGCGGCATCGACTCCTGATCGCACCTCGCCCGCAGGCGAGACGACGTGGAGCTCGCGCGCGAGAGCCCTCGGATCGAGCCCCGGGAAGCGCGCGCTCACGCCGGGCGACTGATAGGGCAGGAACTCGAAGCGCTGCGCGCGATCGCGGGCGCGCACCCATGCCACGCCCCTGTGGCAGAGATCGCACACTCCGTCGTACAGCACGACGAAGCGCCGCTCGGGCGAAGCGCCCTCCGCTCCCGGTGCGTCGATCGGAACGATGGACTCAACCTCCTGCCGAACAAGGTATTAGCGGGAGCGGACGCTTCGTGCCCACGTCCCCTCCCGCGGTCCGGATGTGGATTCCGTTCCATTCCGGCGCGCCCTGCACAACCCTTGCATTCCCGAAGGGACGAACCCGGCTCGAGGCCGGGCGCGCAATCGGGAGGAACCGGAGGAACCATGAGCGCGAAGCACGCTCCAACCAGCCCCAGGTCGCAGTCGGCGCGCACGCTGCTCATCGCGACCGCCGCGGCCCTCCTCGTCGCGGCGATCTTCGCAGGGTTCCCCCGGCCCGGCTCGGGGCAGACTGCGAAGCCTGCAACGTCGAGCATTGTAGCCACTTATGGTGTCGGTGGAGTGCTCAAGACCGACGGCAAGCTGTACCAGTGGCGCCCCGAGAAGCACCAGTGGGTGACGATCGACGAGTCGTTCCGGCTCGACGGGGAGACGCGGAAGATCCTGCCCCTTCCGGTCTCGGCCTCGGACGTCGCGCGGATGGAAGGCTTCGGCTTCCTCGTGACCCGGACCGGGGTCTGCTGGCTCTACAACCTCGATTCGAACAAGTGGGAGAACCTGGGACGCCCGTAGCGCTCTCCCCGTGGAGGTCCGGGGGCGAAGGAAGCGAAAAGACGCGGTGGATGCGGGCGGAATCGCGCGGGTCTATACTCCAGGCGACGGTTCAGGGCCCGGCAACGGCGGGCAAGCCGCCTTCGGCAAGCGGCGAACGGGGAGATGCCCCGGAAAGGCGGTTATCGTGAAAACCATCCTGCGCGCGGGTGTCACTGCCCTGCTCGCCGTCGTGCTGGCCGTCGGCGCGGCCTCCGCGATCGAATACGAAGAAGTCATCGAGCTCACGCAGAAGGGCGTATCCGACCGCACGATCGTCGAGCTGATCGTGCAGGACGGTCGCGCCTTCGGCATGTCCGACGAGGAGATCGATCGCCTCGTTCAAGCGGGCGTGAGCCAGGTCGTGATCGACGCGATGCTCGATCCGGCTTCCGGTCAGGCGTGGCTCGGCGGCACGAGCTCGGGTGGCGGTACGGGCGGCGTCGGCGACGGCGGTTACTCCACGCCGCTCGATCGCGCCTACAACGAAGGCTACGGGGCGGGATACAGCGCGGGGCAGAGCACCGCGCTCGTGTACTCGTACGGGTACTACTACGGACCGCTCTCGCGCTACTACAACTACTACGATCCGTTCTACTACCCGTTCTACTTCTCGGGCTACGCGAGCTGGTACTGGCCATCCTACTTTGCGTTCTACTGGCGGCCGGCGTACAGCTATTGCTACGCGTATCCGTACAACTACTACAACTACAGCTCCTACTACTGTCACACCTACTACGACCCGGGCTACTGGTCGCACTGCGGCTACAACGTGCAGCCCGGATACGGACGCACCGTCTGGGACGGCAGCCCGCGCTGGCGTGACGGCGGCGTCGCGGCGCCCAAGAGCGGCGGCCGCCAGGCGCGCATCATCGACGGTCAGTTCGTGAGCGCGGACCGGTCGCCGGCCGGCCGCATGTCTCCGCCGCCCATCAGCGAAGCGCGGCCGACCGCGGATGGCGCGTCGGTGCGCACCCGCGCGAACCAGCTCGGCTTGCCGGGACGCGCGGGCTCGGGCGTGAGCCAGGCCACGGGCGGTCGCGGTCGCAACGTGTCCGGATCGGAAGCGCGCGGCGCCGGACGGCGGGACGCCGTCGAGGGCGGAGATCGGATCGCGCAGGCGAATCCGGGGCAGGGCGGTCGCAGTTCGAACGGTTCCTCGCGCATCATCCGCAGCCGGCCGACCACGCGGGTCGCGCCGGGTCGCGAGACGAGCGGAGCGGTTCGCTCGAATCCGGGCAACGGCAACGGCCGGACGCGACAGATCGAAGAGGGTGGCGAGACCGGCAACGGCGACGTCCGCAGGGGCGGCGGAACCGGCAACGGCGTCATCCGCAAAGGTGGCGAGACCGGCAACGGCGGCACCCGCGGCTCGCGGCTCGCGGCGCCGCGCTCGAACACGGGCTCTCGCTCGACCACGGGCTCGCGCATCGGCCTCGGCTCGAGAGGAAGCTCCAGCGAAGGGCGCTCGTACGGTCGAACCTCCGGCCGGACGTCCGCGCGCACGTACGGACGGGGCAATGGCTCGTCGCGCAGCGGCGGCCAGAGTCGGCTCTCGGCGCCCGGGCGCTCGCAATCCGGATACTCCTATTCTCCTTCTCCCGGCGGGCGGCTCTCCGCCCCGGGAGGCGGACGCTCCTCAGGCGGCGGCGGCGCGCGGATGTCCGGCGGCGGCTCCCGCGGCGGCGGGGGTGGCGC
>JBOHUC010000050.1:0-24750 GCA_050733935.1 Candidatus Eiseniibacteriota bacterium
GCCGAAGGGCGCTCCGGTACGCGGCCGACGGGGAACGCGCGCGGCGAGCGACCGCGGGGGCGCCTCGATCGCCGCCGATCGGGATTCGCAGCTGGCCCTCTTCGGGAGCGATCCGCAGGCCGTCGAGCTCCGAAGCCTTCTCGAAGAGCTCGACCTCGAGCGGCTCTCCCCGCGCGAGGCGCTTGCGATCCTCTTTGAATGGAAGGAGCGGCTGACCGCCGCGGGGGCGCAAAGGCGCTCGTGACAAGCGCGATGCGGGCCGGGCGCGCCTGCGCTAGCGAACGACGACGAACTTCATGCCCTGTGATGCGAGCCCGCTTGCATCTCGGACCTTTGCGAAGTACACGCCGGGAGCGAGGGACGCCCGATCGAGCCTGACTTGGACCATGCTCATGCCTTCCGGGGCCACCCGGAGATTCTCCCGCAGCACGGCCCGACCCGCGAGGTCGTAGACCGTCACGGTTGCCAGCGACGGCGTGCTGCTTTCGACCTCGAGTTGAATCGTGTCCCCGACGGGATTCGGGCTCAGGATCCGCGCGTGCAGCTGGTGCCGACCCTGAGGCCAGACCCCGGGGGCGCTCTCCCAGGCATAGCGCGAGTCCACGGATTCTCTCCGAATCCGATAGCGAAGGGCCTGCGACCGAAGCTGACTCACTTCCTGCGTATCGTCCGTCCAGCTCATGGCGACATCCGCTCCCGCGCGAAGGCGCGCCACGGTTTCGGGATCCCCGCTCCCGACCTGGCGTACGACCGCCCACCAGGAATCAGGCGACGGAGCGGAGAGAGTCCACTCGAGGCGCGGGTGGCCGCCCTTGATGCGTACGCGAGGAGTGGATGAGGTCGTTGTAACGTAAGTGTGCGTCCAGCGGATCGGATTGAAGAAGCCGTCGGACCAGGCCACCCACACGTCTCCAAAGCGGTCCCGCGCGACGCTGGCAGTGGAATTGGCGTCGATGCTCGCGGAGATCTCCTCGCCGACCGGATACTCAGCGCCGGATGGCACGCACACGCAGACCCCTCCCCGGCCGAAGAACTGATAGGTCCAGACCACGACCGGGCGTTCCCCGCTGTCGCGCGAAAGATCGGGTGCCTGGGAGAACTTCCCGTACCCGCCGCTGGAGTACGCGCAACGGAGCGTTTCGGGCGTCAGCCAGCCGCCGTCTTGGAATCGCTGAAGCGGGATCGTAGAGTCCGCTGTCGCCCACGCGGCCCAGTAGCTGTTGGGGCCTGCGGCGCGTAGCACGGGGCTTGCGGAGATCTCCGTGCCGATCGTTTGGGAGCCGGGGATCCAGTTGTCCCCCCGGAGGAATCCCCACCTCATCGGCTGGGCGAAGTCGTTATCGAGGAGAACGAGCGCACTCGAATCATCGAGAGCGGCAAGGGCCAGCCCTCTGATCCCCCCCTCGATACGCACCGCTTCCCGCCATACCCCCTCACGAAGCGCGCGGAAGAGCCGCGTCCTCTTGCTGGTCGCTCCATCGTAGACCCCGGCCCAGCGTTGCGAGGCGCCGACCGCAGCCGCATAGCGCGTTTCGCCCGGTGGCTTGCGGCCGATCGTCTCGATTGGACCGGGCACCTTCTCCCCTAATCGGGCGAAGTACAGGGATTCCGAGGTGGCAACGCTCCCGCCTCCATAGACGAGGTACTGCTCCTCAGGTGGCGCCGGAACGGGCGGAAAGAAAAGCGGCTCCCCATGCCCGAGCTGCCACGAGGTCCGCCACCCGGAGTCGGCCCAATTGAACCCGATGCCTGCGGTTGTGAAGGACGCGAGGGAAGCCGCGGTAGCAATGAGCGCGGGTTGCCCCAGGGAGTCGAGTTCGAGACGGGGAGCGAGAATGTAGTCGAATCCATCCGCTCCCAAGGCCTCGACCGGCGTCCATGCCCGGCCCGGCGGGGCAGTTTGAGCCGTCCCCGGCACGGCTAGAAGGAACAGAACGGTGAGAATCCGCTTCATGCGGCACCTGCGGGTTGCGGAAGTCCATGAGCCGATGGAAAGCGTAGTGCTTCGAACGATTCTACTTGACGACGGGGGGGTATCAAGTTTCCTGACGCAAGGTGATCGTTGTCGCGCGACAATCTCGCCCTCAACACCTGCAGGTATCACTTCCTCGCTCTGTCGCTCCGCCACCCCGCGCGGCCACTCTTCCTCCCGACTTCGTTCCGACATGTCCCCTTCCCTTCGGAGCACGAGGCCCCCCATGCACTCACCCGGTTCCGTCTCAAGATCGCTCTTCCCTGGAGCTTTGCTGCTGCTCGCACTTGTCTTCGCCCTGGACTCGCACGCGGCGGGAGTCGGCATCTCGGCACCGGGCGACGAGCCAGCTGGGACCGTGACCGACACTCTCTTCTTTCCCAATCGTCCGGGCACGCAGCCCAACACCCGCATGCGGCGGGATCTGGAGTTTCTGTTGACCGCTCGATACTCTCTCGGTCGTGGTGATGCGACCCCGGGGTTCTCGGGAACGGATCTTCAGACTCTCGAGCGCTTCGGAACGACTCTCGCCGAATCGCACTCCAACATCTTTGGTGCCCCGTACTCGGACATCCACCTCATCCACGACTACTTCTCCCCGGAGAGCAAGCGGTACAACTTCAGCAATCCTGCTTTGCCTGGCTTCCAGATCGGCAGCGCAGCTGATCCGGTCCCCGACCGCCAACACGCCGATTTTTACATCTACGAGGACAACCAGGCCGGCATGCGCGGCGGCCACTATGCGTCGCTCTTCACGACGGCGAAGGAGGACTCCTCGACCGGCCACTGGCAGTCGCCGACCCAGTTCGAGATCCTTCCCAGCAACTCGTTCATGTTTACCGGACCAACGCGCGCCGCGCTTCCTGACCCGGGCGGCACAGGCTGGACCGCCCCGAATCGGACGCAGAACTGGGATTCATTCACGAGTTCCAGCATTCTCTTCCCGGCCAGACGACCGGGAACGCGCTCTCCGAACTGTTCTCGACGGCCGCCGAAGTCCTGGGGGGAGCCCTGCCCGAGGATGCGGCGGTCTTCGACTTTTCCTACACCTGGAACCTCCTCGGGAATGCGAACGCCGGCCTTACGGGCCCTCCCTCAGAGACGAGTATTCGCGCCGTCGGAAACAACTACTCGGCTTATCGGCTTCTCATGGCCTATCTCCTTCTCAACTTCCGCAATCAGGACACGACGGCGACTCTGCGTACGGACGCCTCGATGGGCGGATTCACGGACGACCTCGTCTATCGCTGGTCGCGCTCGACGCGTCAGCTCTCGCAGCTTCGGGGTCGGCTCTCGAACGACAGTTGCTGGACCTGCTCGCAGAAGAGCTATTTCAACCCGGGCGGCGTGCCGATGCCCGTCTACGACCGCCTCCAGCTCCTCCTTCACAACTGGCGCGTGGCCACGTACGTGAACAACTCCTTCCTTCCGGGAAGCGAAGGGCAGTACGGCTATCCTCCGCACTTCGGCTTCTCTCCCGGCCAGGATGTCGGCGCCTGGCAGAACAACGACGGCTTCACCAGCGATGACGCCGTTGCGATCCCGCCGGTGCTGACGGCGAGGCCGGCCTGGATCTCGCGAGACACCTCGCTCGTGGGCGGGCGCGCGCTCGACCCCTACTACCCGCTCGTGCTACAGCCGCTCGGTTCCGAATACTGGGTGATCCGAAGTGCCGCCGGGATCCCCGACAACACCGACCTCGTTGTGCGTGTGGACGCGTCCAGTCTCTACCGGGACAGCCCCTTCGAGGATTGCTCGGTCGAACTCGGCGGTGCCCAGGACGGACGGCTGTACGTCTCCGTCGTGGGTTACAAGAATCAGGGAGACAATCTCTGGAACCACCCGGAGTGGCCCGATACGGTCTTCGGACCGGTGTGGGTGGATGTCGACAGCGTGCGCGGTCCTCTCGAGCTCGTGCTCCCGCGATTCGGTGTGCGGTTCAAGGCCGCGGTCCTTGTCCTCACGCTCGAGGATGGCCCTCACTACCAGTACTGGTCGGGCGCGTCCGGAACGGAAAACGCCGGGCCGGGGGGGACGAGCTACTGGGAGGCCCTCAGGTACCACGTGAACCTCTCTCTGCGTCGCTCCCCGTTCGAGAGCCAGAATCCGGCCCCGTTCGCCGTCACTTCCGGATCGATCGAGGACCTCCCGGCCTGGTCTCCAACCGGAACCGAACTCGCGTACCGCTTTCTCGGACAGAGTTACTCGCAGATCTACCGAAAATCGGTCGGGGGCAGTGCCACTCCTCTCGTGAGCCGGCCGCACAATCAGACCACTCCCGACTGGTCCCCGCGCGGCGACTGGGTCGCCTTCGCCGAGGACCCGGACGGGAACTGCGATCACATCTACGCCTATAACGTCCAGACGCTCGAGCTTCGGCAGCTCACCTCGGGGAGCGTGCTCGATCTCCATCCGTCGTTCCAGCCGAACGGCCAGAGGCTCGCGTTCGTTCGAACGATCCCCGGGGCCGTGCCTCAGCAGTGGGAGATTCGCCGGATCGACCTGGCCGGGACGAACAACGTTGCCGTGCTCAACCCGCCGTTCACCCAGCCGATCGTCTCGCCGCGCTGGTCCAAGGACGGATCGCAGATCTACTTCTCCTCCGGGGATCGGCTCTACTCCGTGCCCGTAACCGGCGGGCAGGCAGCACCGCAGGACAGCGTGCTCCTCAATGTCTCCTCTTTCGATCTACCTCTCGGGGGCGGGCCGATCGTCGCCGAGGAGGCCGGGGCGATGGACTACCGGTGCGGAAGTGTCAAGACGATTCCCTACCGGAGGGTCGCGCTTCGGGACACGCTCACGAACCCGAGGGATCTCGATCCCCGGTTCTACCGGACCGGAGTCCGCTTCTTCACACCCCGACTTTCCTACGACAACACGCGGATCGCCTACGTCTCCGATCAGAACGGATTGAGCGAACGGGACCTCTACCTGGGCCAGTTCACCTACGACCATGCTCCCACGTTCAACACGCTCACCGATCGCACCTCGACGGCCGGCTCGCCCCTTTCGATCGATCTCTCTGCCACCGACCCGGACGGTGACGCCCTCACGTACTCGGGGCCTACCTCCCGGCGGGTTCCGTGATCAACGGCTCGACCTTCAGTTGGAACAATCCGCAACCGGCCGGGACCGACTACTACATCACTTTCCGCGCGTCGGACGCCGGTGGGGCACTCGCGAACAAGGTGATCAAACTCACCCTCATCCAGGGCGGCGGCGGCTGTCCGATCGTGGATGTCCGGACGGAGGACGGGTGGCAGGAGGAGAACACGATCCTGGGGCGCTCGCTCACCGGCCAGTCGAGCCTCGACCGATACCGGATCAAGGGCCTGGCGAGTACGGATCAGAGCGAGTACCACGTCCGCATTCGCGAGAACGAGCGCGAGCAGACGAGCCTCGATGAGGTTTCGCTCGTGAGCGTGGATCACGACCCGAACGTGCGGGCGTTTGTGACCCGGGATGGGATTCTCTTGGGAACGAGAGCGCCGGCGAGGCGCATCGTCCGATCCACCGGGGAGGACGTCACGCAGCAAGTCGACGGGAGCACGCCCGAAGGACTCGTGCTCGAGCCCGGCGAGGTGCTGCTCGTCGAACGGGCCGACCTCCACGGGGTGTCGGGGAAGGGGACAGGGAGCACGCTCCACCACACGCCGTTCCACCTCGACGACGACGACAAGGGAGGAGGCGGCGGAAGTCCCGTCGGCCCGATCGAGACCGCGTCAGTGAATCCGGTCGATCGGTTCGTGCTCGAGCAGACCGGGATCCTGATCCAGGTTCCGGACGGGCGCGGCGGGTGGGAGACCCTCGACCATCGCTATCCGCGCGAGCACCCCGACGAGTACGTCAATCCGGAGGTCCCGAACGGCCCGGTGCGCCTGGTGTCGGTTGGTCGACACCGGCTTCGCTTTGTCGGAGACATCGTGCCGGTCGCAGAAGGCGCGCCACAGACCCTCACGCTGCTCGGGGCCCGGCACTCCCGGCTCGGTGAGGTGTCCGCGTCGGTCGCCGGGGCCGATGGCGCGTTCACCACGATCGCACCGAACGACACGATCACGCTTCGGTTCGCGGCACCGGCTCCCGTGCCGGGGGCAACGCGCGGGCTCTTTCTCTTGACCCGCGGGGTCTATACCTCGCTCACGGAGGAAGGCGCAAATCCCATCGAGCGGCTCGGAGGAGTCTCAAGCGCGTTCGCGCTCGGACCGGCACGCCCGAATCCGACGACGGGCCGGGTGACCCTTGGTTTCACCCTGGGAAGAGATGGAGAGGCAAGCCTTCGCGTGTACGACGTGGCCGGTCGGCTGGTTCGCACGCTGTTCGACCGCGGGATGGAGGCGGGTCCGCACGAGGCCGCCTGGGACGGCCGGGACGAGACCGGAGTGAGGGCCCCGGCCGGCGTGTACTTCTACCGGCTCGACGCCCAGGGCTGGCACTCGGAGAGGAAGCTGATCGTGCTCGTCCAGTAGCTCGAGTCGACGTGACCCGCTTGCGTCACGGGGATCGAAAGGAACGAAGGAGTGAGATTGGGTCGCGGAGCTCATGCTCCGCGGCCCCGCTCGCTAGCGGCGCGGCGCGGTCGCCGGACCCACCGTCTCGCCGGCGATCACCTCGAGCACGTTCTCGTAACGCCCGAAACTCGGCATGAGATAGACGCCCGCAAAGCGTCCGCGTGCGGCCTGGAAGAGCTCGCGCGCGTGCCGCACGCCCTCCGCCTGGGCGCCCGCGCCGGCGTCGCGCAGCCGGTCCCTGAGCGCCTGCGGCACGACGATGCCGGGCACCTCGTTGTGCATGAACTCCGCGTGGCGGTAGGACTGGAGCGGCAGGATTCCGAGCAGGATCGGCACCGGGATCGGCCCGCACTCGGCGAGGAAGCGGTCCCAGATGCCGATCTCGTAGAACGGCTGCGTCATCACGAAGTCCGCGCCCGCTTCGAGCTTCTTCTTGAAGCGGTGGATCTCGAGCTCGAGGTCCTCGGCCGTCGGGTTGACCGCGCACGCAATCGCGAAGTTCGTCCGCTCGCCGATCGGGTTGCCCGCGAGATCGGTCCCCTCGTTGAGCTTCCGGATGACCCGGATGAGCCCGATCGAATCGACGTCGTAGACCGCCGTCACGTTCGGATAGTCGCCGGCGCTCGGCGGATCCCCGGTCAGGGCGAGGATCGTGCGCAGGCCCATCGCGTGCGCGCCGAGCAGGTCCGCCTGGATGCCCATCAGGTTCCGGTCGCGGCACGTGAAGTGGAGGATCGTCTCGAAGCGCGGGAAGTGGCGCATGACGACGTACGTGAGCGCCTGAGCGCTCATTCGCACGCGGGCCATCGGCGAGTCCGCGACGTTGACTGCGTCCACGCCCCGCTCGGCGAGCAGCGCCGCGCCGGCCAGGATCTTTTGCGGATTGATTCCGCGCGGCGGATCGAGCTCGACCGAGATCAGGAACTTCTCCTTGAGCAGCGAGAGAATGCGCGGCGTCTCGCGCTCGCCCGCGGCCGGCTCCGCGAGTGCGCCCGCAGCGCCGGACGAAGCACTCGCAGGCGGACCCGACGGGACAATGGGCGTGCGGTGGGGGGCCGTCGGACTCTCGCCCGTCGCCACCTCGGCTGTGGTGGGGTCGGCGAGCGAGGCGCGAATGCGGCGCACGTGCTCGGGGGTCGTGCCGCAGCAGCCGCCGACGATCACGGCTCCCGCTTCGACGAAGCGCTTCGCATAGGTGCCGAAGTACTCGGGTGTGGCCATGTAGAGATAGCGCCCGCCGACGAGCTGCGGGAGCCCGGCGTTCGGCATCGCGGCGAGCGGCGGCCCGGACAGAACGCCGTCCTTCGCGCCGGGGGAGCCGCCGGACGGAGCGGTCCGCATCGCGCGCAGCACGTCGAGCGCGCCCTGCGGTCCGACGGAACAGTTCACCCCGATGACGTCGGCTCCGGCTTCGGCAAGCCGCCGGTAGACGTCCGCAGGCTGATGCCCGTAAAACGTCTTCCCGTCCTCACCGAACGTCATCATCGCGAGCACGGGCAGGTGACACACGGACCGGACCGCGCGCATCGCGGCGAGGATTTCGGTGAGGTCGCCGAACGTCTCGAGGATGAACGCGTCCACGCCTCCTTCGAGAAGCCCTTCCGCCGCCTCGCGGAACCATCCTTCGGCATCGTCGACCGCGATCGTCCCGTAGGGCGCGACCGGCTTTCCGAGCGGGCCCATCGAGCCTGCGACGAACGCGGGCACACCCATCACCTCGCGCGCATCGCGTGCGACCCGAACGCCCTGGCGGGCGATGACCCGAACGTGATCCTCGAGTCCGAACTGAGAGAGCCGGATGCGATTCGCACCGAACGTGTTGGTCTCGAGGAGCTCGGCGCCCGCGGCCAGATAGTCGCGGTGCACGCCGCCCACGACGGCGGGGGCGGTGCGATTGAGCTCGTCGAAGCTCTGCTCGAAGGAGATGCCGCGCGCGTAGAGCAGAGTGCCCATGGCACCGTCAGCGACCACGGGACCGCGGGCGAGCCGGGTCAGGAAGGGAGACTCCACGAAACCTCGCTTCGGGTGGGATCGGACCTCGGGAACGCCTTCAATCTCCCCCAGAACTTGAGTCCGGTCAAGGCGTTGCTGGCGCGGGCGCAGCTTATGCTAGACTTCGGCCATGAGCTTCCGCGGCCGCAAATCGGCCCTTCTCCCGGTCGCACTCGCACTCCCTCTTCTCGCGCTTTCGCACGTCCCGAAGGCCCCGGCCGCGACCGTCCCGCGCGCCGGAACACCAACCGTGACCGCGGCCCCGGATCCGGCTTCCCTCGATCGCGAGCGATTCCTCCCCGCGCGCGAGCTTCGCCCCGGGCAGCGCGCGATCTGTCGCACGGTCTTTCAGGGACGGACGGTCGAGGACTTCGAGCTCGAGATCGTGGGCGTCCTGCCCGGCGGACGCGCGGAAGGGGACATGATTCTCGCGCGCGCCACAAGCGACCGGCTCAAACACGACGGCATCGCGGCCGGCATGAGCGGAAGCCCCGTGTACGTGGACGGAAAGCTCATCGGCGCACTCGCGTTCAGCTGGCCGTTCTCGCGCGACCCGCTGTGCGGAATCACGCCGATCGCCGAGATGCTCGACGTGCTCGCCCACCCGGCCGCGAGCCCCGTCGGCGCGTTCGAGGACTCATCCGCATGGACCGCCCCCGAAGTCGAGCCGACACGGACCTCGGCGGACCCGCGCGCAGCGACGGGCAACGCCTGGACACGCATTCGCGCGCCGCTCGTGGTCGGCGGTCTGAGCGAGCCCGCGCGCGCCCTGCTTGCGCCGTTCGCCGAAGAGCACGGCTTCATGATGGTCCAGGGAGGAGCGGGCGGATCTTCGACGACCGCGACGGCGACGGCGGCCGAACGTGAAGCGCTCGTGCCCGGGGCGGCGATCAGCGTCGATCTCCTGCGCGGCGACGCGAACATCTCGGGCATCGGCACGCTCACGTACCGGGATCGCGAGCGCGTGATCGCGTTCGGGCATCCGTTCTTCCAGACGGGCGACGTCGAGTATCCGCTCTCGCTCGCCGACATCACGACGATCATCGCGAGCGACCTGAGCTCGTTCAAGGTCGGGACACCCGCTGAGAAGCTCGGCGTCATCACGCAGGACCGCCGCGCCGGAATCGCGGGACATCTCGGCGGGACCCCGGCGCGCATGCTGCCGCTCACCGTCAAGGTCCACGGGCTCGGGATCGAGGAGACGTACCGCTTCGAAGTGCTGCGCCACCGGCTGCTCGCGCCGCAGCTCACCCAGGTCGCCGCGTTCTCGGCCCTCACGGCGCGCGGGTCGGTGGTGCCCGAAGCCACGTGGCGCTACCGCGCGACCCTGTCGGCGAAGGGCCGCCCGCCGATCGTGCTCGAAGACGTCGCGACCGGAGCGGGCATCGCGTCGGCGAACACGCTCGGCGGTCCGCTCACGCTCCTCCTCAACAATCCGTTCGGTCCGTGGATCGCGGATTCGCTGAGCCTCGATCTCACGCTCGCGTCGGGGCTTTCGCGCACCACCGTGTGGAGCGCGACGGCCGAGCCCAAGTTCGTGAAGCCCGGCGGGACCGTGCGCGTCGAAGCCGAGCTCAAGGACCTGAGGGGCAGCGTCTCGACCGTTCCGTTCGAGCTCGTCGTGCCCGCGAACCAGCCCGAGGGAAGGCTCGTGCTTGCGATCGGCGGCGGTCCGGATCTCGACCGCCAGGAGCTGCCGCGGCTTCCCGGTCGGCATCGCGCTTCGTCGCTCGATCAGCTCGTCGAGCGGCTCGAGGATCGAAGGCGCGCGGACCACGTGTACGCGACGCTCTACGGTCCGGGCATCGAAGCGACACTCGACGGCGAGCCGTATCCCGAGCTGCCGTCGTTCGCGCAGCGCCTCATTGCCTCGGATCGCGCAACGCGGCCGACCGAACCGTGGGGGAGGCTCGACCGCGTTGCCGAAGCGAAGCACACGGTCGGAGCCCCGGTCGCGGGCGTCGTGACGATCACGCTCGAAGTGCGAAGACGCCCGACCGCGAGCGGAGTTGCGAACGGACGGGAAGCGCGCCCCGGAGGCGTGTTCCGCGCGCTCGATTCCGACGACGAGGACTAGGGATTCCGACTGAAGAGAGCCCGACCCGTTCCATGAGAAATCGACGAGAGAAGGAGACCCGATGAGCCGCCGCTTCGCCGTTTCCATCCTCCCTTTGGCGCCGCTCGCGATCCTCGTCCCGTGCGCGGTCCCGCAGGCGTTCGCCGCAGCGACGCAGTACTGGACCCTGCGGAGTGCCGCCGACTACGCGCAGGCGGAGCTCGACGGCATCGCGCTCGCGCCGGACGGCGCGCTCGAGAAGGGGCCGTCGACCGCGCGGGTTTCGCTGCCCGACGCGCCCATCGTGTGGGCCATCGAAGTCGACGGGGATCGCGCCTTTCTCGGGACCGGGCCGGGTGGACGCGTGCTCGACGTGCGTGGCTCGCGCGTCGAATCGGATTCGACCGGCGAAGGCATGGTGTTCGCGCTCACGAAGGGACCGGACGGGGCGCTGTTCGCAGGAACGGGGCCGGAAGGCCGGGTCGTGCGGCTCGAGGGCGGGAAGCGCACGATCTACTACGACACCGGTGAGAAATACGTGTGGGCACTCGCGTGGGTCGGAAAGACGCTCTATGCGGCGACCGGTCCGGCCGGGAAGCTCTACGCGATCGAAGGCGAGGGACGCGCTCGCGTCGTGTTCGACGCGCGCGCCTCGCATCTCACCTCGCTTGCCGCCGACGGTAAGGGCGGCGTGTTCGTCGGCGCGTCGGGACGCGGGATCGTGTACCACGTCGCCGACGATCGCGTGCGGGCGCTCTACGAAGCTCCCGAAAAGGAGATTCGCGCCCTCACCTACGACGGTCGCGCGCTCTATGCCGCCGCCCTCTCGGCCCCGTCGCTGTCGTTCGACGGTACGAGCGATCAGCCGGAGCCTGCGACCCCCGAGGGACAGCGCTCGGTCGTGTACCGCATCGTCCCCGACTCCTCGGTGAGCACGTTCTGGGTCTCGCCCCAGGGCCTCATCTACGCGATGGCGCGCGCGAACGACGGCCTCTGGATCGCCACCGGCGGACGCGCGGCGCTCTACAAGGTGGACTCGCGCGGACGCGGCACCGCGGTGTGGAACGGCGGCGAGGGACAGGCGACGGCGCTCGCGCGCACGACCGGCGAGGAAGTGCTCCTCGCGACCTCGAATCCGTCCCGGCTCTACCGCGTGCGTCCGGGATCGGGACGGGGCACCGCGCTCTCGCCCGTGTTCGACGCCAAGCGTCTCGCGCGCTGGGGACGGCTCTGGGCCGCCGACCAGAACGGCGCGCGCTTCAAGACCCGGAGCGGGAACACCGGCGAGCCGGATTCGACGTGGTCCGGCTGGGCGGATCTCCTCTCCGGAGACATGGTGGCCTCACCCGCGGCGCGCTACCTCCAGTGGCAGCTCGAGCTCGGCGAAGGCGCGCGTGCGCGTCCCTCGGGCGTCACAGTCGCGTGGGGCGAGGTGAATCAGCCGCCGCGCATCGAGGACTTCGTCGTCTACCCGCAGCCCGGCAAGTACTACGAAGGCGAGATCAACATCCGGCGCGATCCGGTGACGCAGGAATTGCCGGACGGAAAGAAAGTGCAGTTCTCGGTGGATGCGCCGCGCAAGGGATCGGCCGAGGCGTTGCCGCCGTGGGCGCAGGGGATCCGTGCCATGAGCTGGAAGGCGCAGGACCCGAACGGCGACGACCTTTCGTATCGTCTCTACGTCCGCCGCGAGGGGGAGAACGCATGGACTCCGGTCGCGGTCGGCCTCTCGAACGCGCTCTACAGCTGGGACACGTCGCCCTTCCCGGACGGGCGCTACGAAGTCCGGCTCGTCGCCTCGGACGAGGATGCCAATCCGCCCGGCGAGGGTCTCGAGGATCAGGCGATTGCCGGTTCGGTCGACGTGGACCGCACGCCGCCCGTGCTCGCCTCCTTCGACTTCACGCTCACGGGCGACGTAGCGGTCGTGCGCGGCGAAGCGCGTGACACCGGCGCGTTCGTGGCCAAGGTCGAAGTCGCGATCGACGAGAGCCCGTGGTACGCGTCCGCACCGGACGACGGCCTGTGGGACGAGACCACGGAGCGGTTCACGCTCCGGCTCGAAGGCATCCCGCCGGGCGATCATCTTCTCAAGGCGCGCGCGATCGACTCGCTCGGCAACTTCGTGAGCGCGACCCGCGCGCTCCGCATGGGACGGTAACGGGCCTCGCGGTCGCCCTTCTCGCCGCAACGGTCGCGGCGGGAGCGGCACTCGGAGCGCTCGCGCCCTGGGAGGGCCGGGCGGCGGCCTTCGCGGCACTCGCGGGCGGGCAGTGCCTCCTCGTCGCAACTCTCTACTTCGTGCGCGATCGCCTGCCCCGCGGAAGGCCCGCGCTTCCGCTCCTGTTCGCCGCCGCCGCCCTCGTCCGCGCGCCGCTTCTCGCCGCACCTCCGACGCTCTCGGACGACGTGTATCGCTACGTGCTCGACGGCCGGCTTGCGTGGCTCGGCGTGAACGCCCTCGAGGTTCCGCCCCGGGATCTCGAGCGTTTCGTGCCGGCCGAACGCCTGGCCATGCTTTCACGCGACTCCGTGCTCGTGCGCGTCAATCATCCGCATCTCGCGAGCATTTATCCGCCTGTCGCGGAAGGCGCGTTCGCCTTGCTCGCGCGTGCGGGGGCGGGACCGCGCGGCTTCCGGATCGCGTTCGCGCTTTGTGACCTGGTCGCGACGTGGGCGCTCGCCCGGCTCCTCGCGCGGCGCGGACACTCGCCGTGGGGCGCCGTCCTGTTCGCGCTCCATCCGCTTTCGGCCCTCGAGTCCGCGGGCTCGGGGCATGCCGATGCATTCGCCGTGGCGCTCCTCGCGCTGACGTGGGAGAGAAGCGAAGCGGGGGGCCGCACGGCGTCGGCGCTCGCGTGGTGCGGAGCTGCGCTCGTGCGCCCGATGGCGCTCCTCGCCGGCCCGTTCCAGTTCGCGCGCTGGGGCCTGGCACGCTCGATCCTCGCGGCCTTTGTCGCCGCGTGCGGTCTCCTCGGGCTCGTGCTCGCAAGCCGCGCCGCCGGTGAGGCGAGCGGAGCCCTCGCCTTCGCACAGCACTGGCGACACAACGACCTTCTGTATGCGGGAGCTCTCGCGCTCGGCCTTCCGGTCACGCTCGCGCGTGCGGCCGGCTTTCTCGCGGCAGGGCTGGTGGGCGCGTTCCTCTTCACCCGCCGCGCACCGCCGGTCACCGCGTACGCCTGGTGCGCGCTTCTCCTCCTCGCGTTTGCTCCCGTGCTCCACCCGTGGTACGTGCTGCCACTCCTCGTCGCCGCACCCGCGCTCGACGGCCCGGGACCACGCGGGACCGCCTTCGTGCTCGCGAGCGTCGTGCTCGCGACCTACGTGGTTCCGGGAATCGCCGGAGTCCCGCTCGGGCCCACACCCGGGTTCCGGATCTTGCCGATCGAGGTGCGGGTGTGGGAACTTGCGCCGGTCGCTCTCGTGGGTCTTTGGGAAGTGATTCGGGCAGGACAGCAGCTCGGACGTCCGCGAGGACGGCCGCACTGAGGAGGACCGCGCGTGGAATGGAAAGCCGTAGCCGGAGGCTTTGTCGTCCGCTTCGCAAAGGGCGACGACATCGTGGCGGGATTGCTCGATCTCGCTCGCACCAAGCGGATCGAAAGCGCGTGGGTGAACGCGCTCGGGGCAGCGGAGGACGTCGAGCTCGGCTACTACGATCTCCCGAATCGAACCTACGTCCGTCAGGTGTTCCACGGCGACTGGGAGATCACCGCGCTCGTCGGCAACCTGGCCTGGGCGGGTGCGGATCCCATCCTCCACGCGCACGTCACGCTCGGCGGGAAGGACTTCGCGACCCGCGGCGGGCACCTGTTCGCGGCGCGAGCAGGCGCGACGTGCGAGGTCATGGTGCTCGATCTGGGTGTCCCGCTCGTACGCGCGCGCGACGAAGCCATCGGGCTGTCGCTTCTGTCGCTCAAGGATTCCTGAGCGAGGTTGGTTGCTGCGCAGCAAGTGACGTTGCCCGCCGGCCTGCAAACGAAGACCGGGCCGGCGTGTGCCGACCCGGTTCGTAGACCGCTACGCCTGGTTCGGTGACGACCCGGCGCTAGCGACGCCCTCCGCCGCCCCGGCCGCCGCCGCCGCGACCACCGCCGCGGCTCCCGCCGCCATAGCCGCCACGGCTCCCGCTGTAGCCGCCGCTGGCGCCGTTCCGCCGCGCCTGCGAATCGCGATTCATGCCGCTTGACCCCGAATTCTTCCACTGGCCGCCGTCGCGTGACTGCCAGTTTCCCTGGTTCGTCTGGCGATGGACGTTTCCGTTCCGGTCCCCGTAGACGTTGTTCGGGCCCTTCGCGGTCCGATCCATCTTCTGGGCGTTCGCCCCGCGCTGCTTGTCGCTCGAGGCGACCCGATCCCTGTTCTGGCCTCCGTTGTAGAGATTGTTATTGGAGGGGAGCTGCGAGGCACTCGCGCCACCGCGTCCCCCGGCGGGGAGCTGAGAGGCACCGCCGGAGCCGCCAATGCCGCCGGGTCCACCGACGCCGCCTGCTCCACCCACACCGCCGACTCCACCGACTCCGCCGACTCCACCCACTCCACCGACGCCCCCGACTCCGCCGACACCGCCCACTCCACCGACGCCGCCGACGCCACCGATTCCGCCCACTCCTCCAACGCCACCGACGCCGCCGGGACGGTATCCGCCGGGCGGATAGGCGGGGTGATAATAGCCGCCGTAGCCGTAGTGGCCGTAATGGCCGCCATGCCAGTACATGCCGTGCCACATCGCGGCACCCATCATCATGAAGCCCATGCTCCACGCGAATCCCATTCCCCATCCGTAGTACGGCGTGTAGCCGACGTGCATGCCGTAGGTCATGGCATAGGGGTAATAGACCGCTCCCCAGTAGGGCGGGTAGTGCCAGCCCGTGCCGTAGATCGGAACGCCGTACCAGGGATACGACCACATGTAGCCGGGGGTGTAGCCGACGTAGACGACCTGGGGTGTGGACTCGTAGACCTCGACGTAGCTCGTGTTGTAGACCGGCTCCGACGCCGGGATCTTCTTGATCTCGTCCATCGGGACGTCATCCGCCACCTTGAATGGACCCTTGGGCTTGTCGGAGACGAACCACACGCCGTCGTCGCATCCGTAGTACTTGTTGTCGATCTTGAGCACCTGCGCCCCGGTGTTGGTCGCGTATTCGATCTTCGTGCCATCGATCTTCTTGAACTTGGGATCGCCGTCGTACGTCACTTCGAACTTGGCTTTGCTGCGCTCGATGGCCGCGGTCTGCGGAACGTACGAGTCGAGCACCGCCTCTTCGGCTTCCGGGGTGCCCGCGACGGAGACACGGGCGTTCGCCAAGGCGGACGCGGGCGGGATGTCCTGGAACGGCTTCGGCAGCTGGTCCGGCCGGACGATCTTCCAGGGGCCGGCGAGGCTCGCTCCCTCGAACCATCTCCCGGAAATCAAGACGAACACCTTCCCGCTCGAGACCTCGCGGATCACCTTCGATTCCGTGTTCGTGATGTAGAGAAGCTCGCCCTTTCCGATCGGCTCCCACTTCGGCGGGCCGCTGGTGCAGATGAGCTCCGTCGGCTCGGTGGCCACGACGAGCTTCGGCGGAGGATTGGGGGCGGGAGTCGAGGTCGTGTCCTTGGGAACGATCTTCGTGATGTCGGCGGGGGGCTTCGCGTTCGCCGTCCACGGGCCCATCGGATCCTTTGCGCTGTACCAGATCTTCCCGCCGCTCAGGTAATACGTGCCGGTCTTCTTCTCCTTGACCACGGCGAAAATGCAATTCGCGACGTACTCGTAGTCCTTGGAATTCGGGACGGCGAGCGTGCGCGGCTCGCCGTCGTAGAGCACGAGCTCCGACAATTCCTCGGTCACGATGATCTTCGGCGGATCGTGCTTCAATCCCTCGAGGCTCTTCCGCTCGACATCGGCCGTCGCGAGGCTCGCCTTCAAACGCTCGAGCGAGATCGGAATACCGGTCGTCGGGAGAAGGGAGGTGACGAGAGCGGTGAACTCGCGCTCCTTTTCGTCGGTGCTCTCCGGCCAGCGGGCCTCGGTCACCTTGATGTCGCGCAGCAGGGCGGTGCCGGCATCGCGATCCGTGTCGACCCTGCCCGTGAACCAGACCACTCCGAACACCGGGTTCGTCTTGCCGGCCTGGAGCAGGGACATCGCACACCGGGCCTCGAGAATGTTGTTCTTAAACGTCTCCGGCTGGGGCTGATAGACCGTGAGAATGCCCTTCGGCGTGTTCATCTCCCGCGGCCAGGTCCGGTCCTGCGCGAGAGCGGAGATCGGCGACGAGAGGAAGATCAGGATGAGGCTCTTCGCGATGAGGCGCTGGGCCGTGCGATGCATCTCGGTTCCTCCGCTCCGTGGGGAAAGGCGGTCGTCCGGGGACCGCAGTGTAAGCGAAGCGACGTTCCGGGTCACCGGGCGTTCGTAAGGACCGATTCCCGGCCTGGCGGCGTTGTCCCTTCGGAGGGCATTTCCTCGCACCCCGGAGGACCCATGACGGAGCTCACGACGCTCGACGAGTTTCGGGCCGCCGCACGGCCCGGCATCTGGATCACGGTCACCGGCATGGCGAGCGGCACCCACATCCACGAGGCCGCGTGTCCGGTGCTGAAAGAGGAGGAGTTCCTCGCGCGAGTCGTTCAGGAGGGCGCGCCGTCGGGCCGCTACTACGCGACCCCCCGGCTCGAGGAGGCCATGCGAATGTTCGGAGAGGTCCTGTGCGTCCCCTGTCGGAAGCGCCTCGGCCGGGGCGGGATCGCCGCCGGCCGAGGGAATCGCTGATCCGTCCCTAGAGCTTGCGCTTCTCGATCGTCACCTTCTCGATCACGACCTTGTCGAGCGGATTGTCGCGCGCATCGCGCGGCACGCCGACGATCTTGTCCACCGCGTCCATCCCTTCGACGACCTGACCGAACACCGAGTACTTGCCGTCGAGAAACGAGGACGGGGCCACGCAGATGAAGAACTGGCACGAGGCGCTGTTCGGATCCGAGGCGCGCGCCATCGACACCGTCCCGCGCAGGTGCTTGTTGCTGTTGAACTCGGCCGGGATGTTCGTGCCCGACCCGCCCTGACCGTCGTTCGAGCGGTCGGCGTCCTTCGAGTTCGGATCGCCGCCCTGGATCATGAAGCCGGGGATGACCCGGTGGAACGTCGTTCCGTTGTAGAACCCTTCGCTCGCGAGCTTCTTGAAGTTCGCGACGTGCTTCGGGGCGTCCTTGTCGAAGAAGCGGAACACGATCTTGCCCATCGTGGTCTGAAGAACGGCAACGTCCTCGCCGGCCTTCGCCGCATCCTTCCCGCCGTCCTTGGTGGCAGCGGGTTTCACCGCCGCCTTGTCCGCGGTCTTCGGAGCATCCGCGGCCCCGGCCATCCCTGCCATCCCTGCGAACATGAGCCATCCTCCTGCGAGCCAGGCAGCCGTCATCCGGGCATTACCCATCGTTTCCTCCGTTGCGGGCGGGGATTCTCGAGACGTCGACCCGGACAGTGTATCGGGCCCGCCGGACCGGGGTCAAGAAGCGGTCCTGCAATCGCTTGGCCGTCAACGCGCTGGGGTGCTAGACTGCCGTCTCGCGAGCGTCCCGCCCGCCCGCGCGCTTGAGGATCGCGATCGCCCACAGGCGGCCGGTCCTTCCGCGGTCGCGACGATGCGAGTACCAGCTTCCCGTCCCGCAGGACGTGCATTCGTCGAGGCCGCGGACCGAGCCTGGCCAAACACCGCCGGCTTCGAGCCGGCGGCGGACGGCCCGGGCCAGGTCGACGGTCGTGCGTCCGTTCGGGCCCGTGAGGGCCGCATCCTTGAGACGGATGGCCACGTCGGCACCGACTTCGAAGCAGCACGGACCGATCCGCGGACCGAGCGCGACCTCGAGCTCGGACGGTGCGATCCCGTGCTGCGAAAGGGATTCGAGCGTTCGTTCGACGACGCCGGCCACGATGCCGCGCCAGCCGGCGTGCACGGCCGCGACGCCACGACCCGAGCGATCCCAGGCGAGGAGACCGAGACAGTCGGCGGTGCCGACGACGATTCCGAGGCCGGCCGCACGCGCGACGAGCGCATCTCCGTTGCCGGCGAGACCCGGTCCGCCGGGAAGGAGAACATGGGCCCCGTGCACCTGGGTCGCGTACGCGACCCGGTCCGCATCGTGGCCGAGAGCTTCGAGAAGCCGGCGGCGGTTCTCGCGCACGGCGCGCGGATCGTCGCCAACGCCTTCACTCAGATTGAGGGAATCGAAGGGCGGCGGGCTCACGCCGCCGGCCCGCGTGCTGAATGCGGCGACCGGCGTGAAGGAGCCGTCCGATGCGGGCGCGACCCGGGCATAGCCCGGTTGCGCAGAAAGGAACCAGTCGGGCATGTCGTTTCGGAGTCTATCAGAGCTTTCGCACCGCCGGCGCACGCGGCTCGCGCCGGCCACGCTCCTCTCGTTCACGTGTTTCATTCTGGCCGCCGCGATCGCGGTGACCGCGGGGCTCACCGGCCTTGCGGATCTCGCGCGCGGACAGAGCCCTCCGCCATCCCCGACGAAAGCGCCCGGTTCCGGAGCGAAACCGGCTGCGAGCCGTCCCGCGCCCGATCCGGTCATTGCACGCGTGCAACGCGAATCGATCCTGCTTTCCGAAGTCGAGGCGCGCCGCAAGCGGAACATGGAAGCCTACGAGCGCGCGACCGGGAACGAGGTCCCGGGCGGCTACGAGCTCTACTTCCTGCGTGCGGCGACGGAGGAGGCCGTGCGTGAGCGGCTCATCCGCAGGGACGGCGAAGCGCGCGGCATCCGCGTGAGCGACGCGTCCGCCGAGTCGCTCATGAAGCTCGACTCGTACTTCCAGACAGGGGGGAAGTTCGACGCGGCCAAGTTCGAAACCTATCGCACGCAGAATCCCAAGTCGTTCACCGACGCACGCACCCAGGCGAGGAATTATCTCCTCTACCTCGCCTCTGCCCGGAGCCTCGAGACGCGCTTCGCACCCGATGCGGCCACGATCGAAAGCCACTGGATCGCGCGCGGAAGCAAGGTGCGCGTGCGTTACGCCCTCGTCTCCGAGGCGCACTACGACGGCGAGCTCGACCCGACCGACGAAGAGCTGCGCGCCTACTACGAGCGCACGAAGGAAGACTACGCGACGCCCGCCGTGGTGTTCGTCTCGACGCTCGGCGTCAGCCCTGCCTCGGCCACGCCGGAAGGAAACGAGGCGGCGCGCACGCAGGCGAGTGCCCTCTTGCGCGCGGCCGAGTCCGGGACCCCGTTCGACTCGCTTGCGATCCGGCCCGGCGTCACGCGCGGCACCGCGAGCTGGCAGGCGGGACAGCCGCGCGGCGTCTTCGAAGCCGATACGGCTCTCGCGCGCGTGGCCACGGGCTCCGCGCCCGGACGCGTGCTCCCGCGGGTCGTCACCACTCCGGAGGGCTTCGGGATCGCGCGCGTCGATCGCGTGAATCCACGCGTCGAGCGACCTCTCCACGACGTTGCGGTGGACGTGCGCGCACGCTGGCGGGGCGAGAAGATGCGCGAGCGCGCGACCGCCGAGGCGCGTCGCTACTACGACGCGCACCCGGATTCGTTCCGCACGCGCGCGTGGAACGTGCGCTGGGCGACCGTCGACTCCGCGCGCGTCCGGCCCAAGACGCCGTCGGAGAAAGAGCTGCGCGCGTGGTTCGAGACGCGGAAGAACGAATTCGCCCGACTCGACCCGTCGGGCTCGGGCATTCAGCTCCAGAGCTTCGAGGAGGCGCGTCCCCGGGTCGAGGAACGCTGGCGGAACGAGCGTCTCGGGCTCGAAGCGCGGCGGCTCGCCGACGAGCTTGCAGTCGCCTGGAGCAAGGGCAAGGATCCGAAGGCCGCGAGCGACGCCGTGACGATCGGCGGTCCCGCGTGGCTCGCGGAAGGCGGCGCGATCCCCGCCGGGCTTCCTCCCGGGCTCGCGGACTCCGCCCGGACCCTGACCCCCGAGCGGCGCGCTCTCGTCACGGGTGCGCCGGGGGGCTTCGCTGTCGTCGGGGTCGTGCGCCGCACGGACAACGAACAGGTCGCGTTCGAGACGGTCGCTCCGATCATCGAAACGCGTCTGGGCGCCGAGCAGGCCGAGACCGAGCGGCGCGAGGCGCGCACCTGGTTCGAGACCGTGCGCGATCGCTACCGCACGGGACCGGGCTACGCGATCGGCTATGCCACGGCAGCACCGCCTCCGGTCGCGACCGTGGACGTGCCGGGCTCGACCATCGAGCGCTACTACCGGGAGCACGGCGACGAGTACGGGACGCCGCCCGAGGTACACGTGCGGCACATCTTGGTCGGAACCCAGGGGCGGACGGAGGCCGACGCGCAGGCGCTCGCGCGCACGCTGCTCTCCAAGGCGCGAAGCGGCGAGGATTTCGCATCGCTCGCCGCGCAGTACTCGGAGGATCCCGGATCGAAGGACAAGGGCGGCGACCTCGGATGGCTCAAGCGGGGCGCGACCGTCCCGGAGTTCGACCGCGCGGCGTTCAGCCTGACCCGCGCCCGGCAGATCACGGGCCCGGTCAAGACCGAGTACGGCTATCACATCCTGCAGCTCCTGGAGCGCCGCGAGGGAACCGTGCCGCCGTTCGCGGACGTCCGCGGCGAGATCGGAGCGAAGCTCGCGGCCCAGTACGCCGACACGCTCGCGCGCCAGAAGGCCGAGAATTTGAGACGCGATGCGCGGAGCTACGACGACCTCATCCGGATCGCGGGCGAGCGCAGAATCACGACGGCGCTCGTTCGCTGGTACGACGGTCTGCCGCTCGTCGGCCCGGCCACGCTCGATGTCGTGCGCGCGGACGCGCCCGGTGTTTCTCCGCGCGGACTCTTCCCGCGCGCGTACCGCTATCTGGATCAGGGCTACGCGGTCGTGGCCCTCGATTCGATCATGCCGGCGCGCGCGCTCGAGTTCGAGGAGATCGAAGGCCGCGTCATCGCCGACTGGAAGCAGGAGCGCCGTCTCGCCGCCGCCCGCGCGCGCGCGGACAAGATCTCCGCCGATCTGGCCGCGGGGCGGCCGTGGTCCGAGGCGCTGGCGACCGCCGGGGGCAGCATGGAATCCGAGCTCCTCGCGCGCGGCGATGGCCTGCCGCAGGTGGGAGCGGTCCCGGGGCTCGATTCGCTCCTCTTCGGCCCGGGCGCCGACACGATTGCCGTCGGAAGCTGGGGCCGAGTGCCGACTCCTCGCGGCGAGCTCTTCCTGCAGGTGATCGAGCGTCAACCGCCGGATCCGACGACCGCGGCGCGCGACCGCCAGAACGTGCGCGATCTCATCGTCGCGCGAAGGCTCTACGAGTACACCGAGAACCTGCGCAAGCAGTACACGGTCGAAGTCCTGCGCCCCGATCTCGCGGAGCGCATTCCCGCACCGCCGATCCTCTGACCCGGAGGAACCATGGACGGTGAAGCCCGAGCCCGGCTCCGCGTGGCGATCGTCGACCTCGACGCCGACGCGCTCGACGCACTCCCCGGCACGCTCGCGCACGCGGACGTGCCGTGGCCGGACGTGCGGCTCGTGATCGCTGCCGACCGGTCCTCGGCCCTCTGGCGCTGGGCGCGCCTTGCGGGAGTGCCGCGCGCGGGAGAAGTCGCGGCCCTCGCGGACGTGGTCGTCGATCTCGTCGTCGTCGACGCGACGAGTCCCCGGCGATCGTCGGTCGTCGAGCTCGCGGCCGTGCTGGGAGCCATCGTGATCCCGCACTCCTCGGCCTCCGCGCGCTCCGCTGCGCCCCTGGCACCGTCCGGGCCTCGCTCGTGACCGCGCCCGTCGTCCAGAGCCGGATCCAGAGGCTCGATCCGCGCACCGCCTCGCGCATCGCGGCGGGCGAAGTGCTCGATCGCCCGAGTGCGGCGCTCAAGGAGCTGGTCGAGAACGCGCTCGACGCCGGCGCGCGCACGATCGAGATTACGGTCGAAGGCGGACTCGACCGCGCGTTCGAGATCGCGGACGACGGTTCGGGGATGGCGGCCGAGGAGCTTCCATTGGCACTCGAGCGTCACGCGACGAGCAAAATCCGCTCGCTCGAGGACCTCGACGCGCTCTCGACCCTCGGATTCCGCGGCGAGGCGCTCCCGTCGATCGGCGAGGTGAGCCGCCTCACGATCACGACGCGCACGCGAGACGCGGGGCCCGCCGGGCATTCGATCGCGATCGAAGGCGGCGTGGTCGGCGCGGTCGCGCCGGCGGGACGCGCGCCGGGCACGACGGTCTCGGTGCGCGATCTCTTCTTCAACACGCCGGCGCGGCGGAAATTCCTGCGCTCGCCTGCGGCCGAGCTCCGGCTCGCCGTGCGTCTCCTCACCGCGTACGCGCTCGCGTTCCCCGACGTCGGATTCCGTCTCGTGGTCGACGGGAAGCCCCGGCTCCAGCTTCCGGCGGCGTCCTCGATGCGCGACCGGCTGGTCGCGGTGTTCGGAACCCACTTCGTCGACCGCTTGATCGAGGTGCGCGAGGAGCGTCCGGGCTTCCTGTTCGAGGCGTGGCTCGGCGTTCCCGAGCTCGCGCGCGTCACGCGCGAAGGCCAGACGCTGCTCGTCAACCGCCGGTGGATCCAGAGTCCCTTCCTGTCGCAGGCGGTGCGCCAGGGTTACGGGAACCTGATTCCGCCCGCGCGTCACCCGACCGCGATCCTTTCGCTCACGATCGATCCCGCAACGATTGACGTGAACGTCCATCCGACCAAGCGCGAGATCCGGTTCGCGCGCGAGGATGCGATCTTCGGTTTCGTGGCGCAGAGGGTCGCGCGCCCGCTTTCGAAGCTCGCGCCCCGCTACCTGCCCACGCCGTCGCGCGAGGCCGGACCGCCGACCCTGGACGAGCTCACGGGCGGGAACCGGCAGCAGGGGAGCCTGTTCGCTCCGCGTCGCGCGGGCGGGCCAGGTCTGCGCGGTGCGATCGACGTCATCACCGGAGGGGGATCGCTCGCCGGCGGCACCGGAGCCACGGCGGGGGCGGGCGGCCTTAGGTTGATCGGGCCCGAGGACGGGACCGGAGATGCGGGTGAGGGCGGCGAGGGGGTCGAAGCCGTCGAAGCCCCGGGCGCCGGCGCGACTCCCGAAGGCACGGAGCCGGCACCGGAAGGGGAGGTGCACGCTTCCGCGCGGCTTCCGGATCTCTGGCAGCTGCACGAAACGTACATCCTGGCGCCGATCGCAGGCGCGCTTCTGATCGTCGACCAGCATGCCGCGCACGAGCGCATTCTGTACGAGGAGGCGCTTCGCCGTTTCCAATCGAAGGACGGCGCGAGCCAGGGACTCCTGTTCGGGTTCAACGTCGATCTCTCGCGCGACGAGTTCGATCTCCTGCTCGAGGTGCAACCCGCGCTCGAAGCGCTCGGGTTCGACCTCACGGCGATGTCGCCGCCCACGGTCGCGATCCGGAGCGTCCCCGCGGGCATCGTCGCGCGCGACGCCGGATCCCTCCTGCGCGATTTGCTCGACGGGCTCGGGGAAGCCCACGGCCGGAGCCTCACGCGCGACGAGCCGTGGGACCGGGTCGCGAAGTCGTTCGCCTGTCACGCCGCGGTGCGGGCGGGCGATCGCCTGTCGCGCGAGGAGATGAGCCATCTCATCGACCGGCTGTTCGCGACCAAGCTCCCGCACGGCGACCCGCACGGGCGTCCGACGTTCGTGCGCGTCGACCTCCACGAGCTCAACCAGCGTTTCGGACGGAGCGACGGATGACCCCGCCGATCGTGCTCACCGGTGCGACCGGAACCGGAAAGACGGCCGTGTCGCTCGAGCTCGCGGCCCTTTTGGGTGGCGAGATCCTGTGCGCGGACTCGCGCCAGCTCTACCGCGGGTTCGACGTCGCGACCGGGAAGCCCACGAAGGACGAGCGCGCGCGCGTACCGCATCACGGATTCGACACGCTCGATCCCGCCGAGACCTCGTCGGCCGGTGCGTACGTGCGCGCGACCGCTCCGCTGCTCGAGAGCGTGACCGCGCGCGGCGCGCTCCCGATCCTGGTCGGCGGCACCGGGCTCTACCTGAGAGCGCTCCACGGCGGGCTCGCCGAGATCCCCGAGATCGACGAGGCGGTGCGCACCCGCGTGCGCGCGCGCCTGCGCGAGGACGGCCCCGAGGCGCTCCACGCCGAGCTCGGCGCTCTCGATGCGGAGCTCGCCGCGCGTCTGGCACCGCGCGACGGTCAGCGCATCGCCCGCGGCCTCGAAGTCGCACTCGGCACCGGCCGGCCGCTCTCCGAGTGGCAGCGCGCGGGCGCCCGCGAGCCCGCA
>JBOHUC010000051.1:0-1825 GCA_050733935.1 Candidatus Eiseniibacteriota bacterium
CATCGGATCCGACTTCGTCGTCGCGCCTTGCGGCTGGCCTGCCGGCGCCGCCAACGCGACCACGAGGGGTTTTCAGACAGAGCCTAGCCCGAAACCCCGCGGATCATCTCGTAGAACGACGGCGGCACGGTCTTGAGCGTTCCCGTCGCCTCGGCGAGCGGAACGCCCACGATCGCCGTGCCCCGAAGGGCCACCATGATCCCGAACTCGCGCTTCTCGACCAGGTCGGCCGCGCGCACGCCAAACCGAGTCGCGAGCACGCGATCGTACGCCGACGGCGCCCCGCCGCGCTGGATGTGACCGAGCACGACCGCACGCGTCTCGCATCCGGTCTCGCGCTCGATGGCCTCGGCGAGCTGCTGGCCGATGCCGCCCAGGCGCTCGTGTCCGAACGCGTCCGTGGCACTCGCGACCGTGCTCACGCCCGAGGCCGCGAGGTGCGCGCCCTCGGAGACGACCACGATCGAATACCCCGGGCCCTTCTCCTTCCGCTCGCGCACGACCCGGCAGACCTCCGCAAGGTCGATGTCGAACTCGGGGAGGAGCGTGGCGGCCGCCCCACCGGCGAGCCCTGCGTACGCGCCGATCCAGCCGGCGTGCCGTCCCATGACCTCGCACACGATCGTCCGCCCGTGCGAGCGCGCGGTCGTGTGCAGCCGGTCGATCGCTTCGGCCGCGATGTTGATCGCCGTGTCGAAGCCGAACGTGTAGTCGGTGCCCGAGAGATCGTTGTCGATCGTCTTCGGCACGCCGACGAGCGCGAACCCTTCGGCCGAGAGCCGGGTCGCGACTCCGAGCGTGTCCTCGCCCCCGATCGCGACCAGCGCGTCGAGGCCCCGCGCGTCCCACGTCGCCCGGATGCGGGCCGCGCCGTTCTCCTCCTTGTACGGATTCGTGCGCGACGTGCCGAGGATCGTGCCACCGGTGTTCCAGTGATCCGCGACGTCGGCAGGCGCGAGCGGCCGCGCGCGATTCTCGAGCACGCCGCGCCAGCCGCGCTCGAATCCGATCGCCTCGTGCCCGTGGTGCTGCACGTGACGCAGAACGAAGCCGCGGAGCACCGCGTTCAGGCCCGGGCAGTCGCCGCCGCCCGTCAGAATGCCGACCCGCATGCTCGAACCTCGAATCGAATGAAGCCGATGATACCGGAGCTTAGGGGTGCCGTCCGGCCGGTGCCGTGGACCCGGGTGGGAGGGACGCGCCGCGCACTCTATCGGGAGCGCGCTCGCCGGTCAAGAGTCACTCGCTCGAGTACTTGAGCGTGTAGTTGCCGTAGCCCTCTTCGTCCACGAACACGAACTTGCGGGTGAAGCGCCGCTTCGATCCGCCCGAGAGACGCTCGTTCTCGCTGTCCTCGAGACGGTTGTAGATCCAGAGCTCGAACGCGCGTTCGTCGCTGCCGATCGCGGTGCGCTTCTTGAGCTGGATCGCCGCGGGGTCGTCGTCCACGACCGCGATCTCGCGCGCGACCTGCTGGAGGCTCTGGTTGCCGGTCGGCATGACCTGCTGGCGGATCTCGTCCGGCTCGCCATAGCGGATGTACGTGCGACCGCGGTCGGAGAGCATGCCTTTCAGCATTCCCTCGGTCCCGTAGTTCTCGTTCGCATAGCGGACGCGCGCGTAGAAGCGGTCGCGGTTCTCGTTCTGGGCCGTGAGCGGAGTCGGATCGCGGTCCTTCCAGTAGCGGTCGAGATAGGCCTCCTGCTCGCCGGCCGTGTACTCGCTATAGCGCGCCTCGAGCGTCGGGTCGTCGATCAGGAAGTGCGCCTCCTCGAGGAATTCGCGCGGATCGCGCTCCCAGGACTCCTTGCGCCAGGAGACGTTG
>JBOHUC010000052.1:0-39615 GCA_050733935.1 Candidatus Eiseniibacteriota bacterium
GCAGGTACGCGATCGGATCCTCCGCGAAGGCCTTCGCGCACTTCTCGGAGCAGAACCCGTACTCCTTGCCTTCGTAGACGCGCGTCGCCTTGACCGCCTCCTCTTCCGCCTCTCCGTGCGTGACCTGGCAGACGAGACACATGGCTTTCTCGGGAGCGGCACTCGCCCCCTCCACGAACAGTCCGGGCCCGCCCATGACGAGGGCCAGCGCGATCAGGAATCCCAGGAATCGTTTCATTGCGCTCCTCTCAGAAGCCGACGGACACGGCCGCGCCGGCGGTATCGAGCCACGCCCAGATGAGCGTGGCGCTGTAGCGGTGAGTCGAGTACGTGGCGAGCAGGTGCGTGCGCTCACCGTCGTACATCGGCTGAATCGCAAACCCGCGCCCCAGTTCGACGGTCGCTCCAAACGGCACGTTCCACCCCGCATCCCATTCCGAGTAGTTGAGACTCACGTAGGCCGACGTGCGCGCGAACGGCAGGTACTTTGCCGCCGTCGCGTAGTACGCCTGCGTCCCCTCGGGAGAACCGATGCGATCCGAGCTCGTGCCGAGGAACACCGCCGGCCGCCGCTCGGTCTCGGTCAGCACGAACCAGGTCGCGAGCGGGTTCACTTCCGCGGCCGCCACGTTGAACTCGACGCCGAGCTGAAGCGTCGGAATCACGCGATAGTTCGCGGTCGCCCGCCAGCGCGGCCGTTCGAGCTCGGTGTTCACGTAACGCAGCGACATCGTCCACTTCGTATGAAGTCCGCTCCCCCGGAGCGGCGCGCCCTCGCCGGGTCAGCCACTTCAGGTGGGGGCGCTGGCCACCGGCCGCGACCGCACCGGCATTGCCGCGGCCGAATCCGGTCGGGCGGTCGAATCTGGCTCCGCCGCGAGCACGGGCGCGGCGACAAGCGCGACGAGCGCCACGAGCATCCACGCACAACGCATGAGACATCCCTCCGATGGAACAGAACGCACGGACGAGCAGAGGCTCGACCCCGCGGATCAGTTTCGGAGCGGACTCAGTGGAAGGAATCGAGGAGGTCGAAGGTCGAGAGAGGCCATCGGGTCCGCGGGCTCAGCGCTCTCGAGCTCCCACCCGGGACGCAGCGGCGCGACGGCGGGCGTGAGGCACGAGACGAACGAGTCGCTGGCCGTCGCCGCCACAGGCTCCATGGCCGCCGCCAGCGAACACTCGCCATCCGGGAGAACCGGACAGCGCGGAGACTCGTCCTCGCAGCATGAGTCGGACGGAGCACAGCACAGGCTCGACGCCCAGGACGTCACGGGGCTCATGCAGAGGAGGAGCGCGAGGCAGACGATGCGGAACCACATGGGCGAAAGTGTAGCACGGGCTCTGGGAGCGCCGGACAGGGAGTTGCAAATCATCCGGGGCGCAAAACGCAACGGGCCCGGTGGGAATCCCACCGGGCCCGGTCGTTTGCAGCGGATGCCGGATGTCTAGCGGTACTGGGACTTCACGCGGCCCCACGACGACGGATTGGTCGGCGTGGTCCGGTCGATCACGACCGGATAGTCCTCGGTCTCGCCGCCCTGCATGACCGCACCGTTCCACGGGAAGTCGTCAGGGACGGCGTCGGGGCTGATCGTGAGCCGGAGCCAGCCGCGATCGGCGGAAGGCCCGACCGCGATGCCCGGGGTCACGAGCGAGTTGCAGCCTTCGACGAGCGTGATCGGAACGTTCTTGACGGCCCACTCGTACGCGCAGAACGGAATGCCATCGCAGCGCACGTTGTCGTTCCAGTCGCCGTCCTCGTTGAGGTCGACCAGGATGTTGAGGAACACGGTGCGCGGAGCCGGACCGCAGTTCGCGACATTGTACGTGAACGTGTTGATCTGGCACGCGGCGAGAAGAATTGTCGACGTGACGCCGGCATCCACTCCGTCCGTGTAGCACTCGTCCTGATCGAACGACAGGCCGAACGCCGCCTCGACACAGTCGGTCGGGAGACCCGTGTGGCACGCGCTCGTTCCGACGGCCGGCGTATTCACCTTCCCATCCGGCTCGTCGTCGATTCCCGAAATGACCGGGGCGTAGCAGCCGAGCCAGAACGGCGCGATGCCGGCCGGAGTCGCATGCTGGACGAAGCCCGCAGCCGCACCGGGCGGCGTGCTGATCGGCGGGCAGACGATCTCCATGGCTCCGGCCGGGCACAAGGCCGAGAGGCACGTCGGGAAGGCGCCGGCAACTCCGCTCGGATACGCCGGAATGCACTCCGGAGCGTCCCCGAAGTCGTTGTGCGGGGAGAAGCAGTCAAGCGGCGAGCCGGTGACCGAGATGTCGTCGATGCCGACCCACTCGTCGTTGCCAACCGCGTTCGAGGTCATGATGCGAACCTGGACCTCGGGCTGGTTCTCGGCGGCCCCGGGGAGCACGGCGCTGATGGGGGTGACGAGCGTCGCCTGGTTGGGCCCGGTCGTCGCGTCGGCCGTGCAGGCGGTGGCCACGTTCGTCCACGGTCCCGCGTTGCCGACACGGAACTGTACCGCGACGGGCTGGATCGCGTCGTCCGTGTTCCCGCCGTCGATGTCGCGCAGGTTGCAGGCCACCGTGATTGAGCCCAGTCCGGTCGTGATGAGATAGAGCGTGATGTGCGGATTGTCGGCTGCGGCCGAGCCCTGAAGCGCGATCGTGGGATTGGCGATCAAATCGAACTCGGCCACACCCCCGTTCGTAAGGTTCGGGTTCGACTGGTTCGCGATCACGTCGATCGTCGGGACAAGGAACTCGAGCGACACGGCACACGGGTTGACGCCGGTGATCGAAGTGGCCTCGTCCCCGAGATACCCCTGAATGCCCGGGACGCCCGTCCAGTCGTCGTTCAGGGTGATTTGACCGGCGGCCGACCAGTTCTGCGAGAACGGTAGAGCCTGGGGTGTCGTGTTCGCGTGCGCGAGACACGGTGCACCCGCAAGGACGAGCGCCACGCCCGCCCGAATCCAATTCGTGCGACAGCTCATGAGAATGTTCCTCCCGATGGGTCGATGCGTCCGGATGAGGTTCGGCAGGACGCGAGATCGGGGGGAAGATAGGGGGCTCGCAGCCAGGCCATGATGGGTGGAGCCCGAGGACTATAGGCCGGGAGGGCCCGCGGCACAAGGCCGGATCGGGTGCGTCTTCGGAACTAGCGGTAGAGGCCCTTGATGCGTCCCCAGCTCGAGCCCTGGGCTGGAGTTCCGGGCGGCTCGAACACAACCGAAAGCGAAGGCCTCGCATCGGGCGTCGGATTCTCGCGTGTGTCGAATCGTTTCGCTGTCCCGCCCACGCTTTCGTCCCCACGCAGGAGCCATCCGAAGTTCGTCGCCGGCGTATCGAGCCACGACTGCACATCCGCGACCATGGCCGAAGTCGTTCCCCACGAATACAGACCGAGCTCGTTGACCGGAACCGAAGCGCTCGCTCCGGGCGCGAAATCTCCGCCCGCCGCACCCCAGAACGTGGACGGCGAGAAACGATGGAGCCACGTCGCATCGCCCGCCGTAGCCGGCGCCCCTCCGCCTCCCGCGCTTCCCGCGTTCGACGTTCCCTCGCCCCATGAAGCGTGTGCGCGGTGGAGCCCCACGAAACTCGTGCCCAGGGTCGACTGCGACATGTTGAGAATGAGCAAAACGGTTTGAATGGTCGCACCGGGTGGAATTGCCCCCGCGATGTCGAAGCGCAGGAGGCCGCGACGAATGCTGCCCGACGGCTGGGCCGTTCGTCCCGCGAACAGGGTCGGCCCCGCACCGTTACTGAGCGCTCCAGAAGCGTTCTCGTAGAGCGTGTTGTCCTGCGCGGGCGCGAGCATGACTGCGTCCGCGGACACGCGTGCGGCGGCGACGGGGCTCAGGAGGAGAGCAAGCGACAGGAAGACAATGCGAGGACGCATGGCGGGATCTCCATCCGAATGATCGTCAAAAGTCAGGGCAAATAGACGAATCGAAGCGAGGCGCCTCCAGCGGGGGAGACGACGCGGAGCCAGTATACACCGGCCGTCGCGCGCCGGCCGCGATCGTCCCGTCCGTTCCACACGAGGCGATGCACGCCTTCGGTGCGGTTCTCTCCCGACCACAGTACCGCCACCTGCCGTCCGGCGGGATTGACGACGTGCGCCTGCGCATCCGTTTCGCGCGGGAGCGCCACGTCGAACGCGGCCACGCCCGTCGCCGGATGCCGTCCGGCGAGCGCAAGCCGCACGCCCGCAACGCCCGGCGAACCCGGCCCTCCCGGCACGCCGACCGTGGGCCCGATCGAGCCCGAGCCCGTCACGCGCTGTGCGAACACGTCGTAGTTTCCACCGCCGTTTCGGGGATCGGTCCACGCGACGATCACACCGCCGGCTTCGTCGGGTACGGCGCTCGGATCGATCTGAACGTCCGGCGCATCGCACAGCTCGAGTCCCGCGGCGGGCCACGGCGGCACGATCGTGCCCGATCCGCTCACGCGCGTGGCGTGAATGCCGCCCGATCCGCGACCGTCCTCCCAGGCGACGATTGCGCCGCCGGCCTGGTCGCTCACGATCGTCGGATCGTCCTGACGGTACTGCGCGGGGGAGAGGTCGAGACCGGTGGTCGGCCAGCCCGGCGCGAGCGCACCGCCCGGCAGGATGTGCTGTGCGTAAATGTCCGTGTTGGTCGGAAACGTCGACGTGTCGCGGCCGTCCTGCCACGCCACAATCGCTCCGCCGGATCCGTCGTTCGTGATCACGGGGGAGATTTGAAGCTCGGCCGCCGTGCACGCGGGGGTTCCGTTTGCGGTCCAGCCCGGAGCGAGGGTCCCGTCGCCGAGGAGCCTCGAGGCGTAGATGTCCCAGGCCGGGAGGGCGCGCGTTCCCGAGCGTCCGTCCTGCCAGGCGAAGAGCACGCCGCCCACTCCGTCCGGACACAGGACCGGCGTGTCCTGGTCGGTGGTGGCGTGGACGGCGACAGCGGTTCCGTTGGGCTGCCATCCGGCCACGAGGGCACCGGTGGCCGTGAAGCGCATGGCGTAGACGTCGCGGTCGGCCACGAACGTGGTTCCCGCGCGTCCGTCGATCCACGCGAGATAGACGCCGCCCGCGCCGTCGGGAACTCCGACCGGGGCGTACTGCGCGCGCGCCGCGTTGCAGAGAAGGCTTCCGTTCGCCGTCCAGTTCGGGTCGAGCGTTCCGGCCGTGAGCAGACGGACTCCGTACAGGTCCTCGGTCGCGCCGCGCCCGTCCGTCCACACGATGAACGCTCCGCCGCTTCCGTCGCCCACGACAGTGGGAGCCGACTGGTTCTGCGCGACGTTACAGACGTGATTGCCGTTCACGGTCCACCCGGGGTCCACCGAGCCTCCCGGCTGGACGCGCATCGCATAGATGTCGAGCAGGCCGTTCCGCGTGTCCGCCCACGCGAGCACGGCGCCGAAGCCGTCGGAACCGATCGCGAGGTCGGATTGCGTGGCGTTGTGCGTGCACACCGCGAGCCCGTCGTCGGGCCAGCCGGGAGCGATCGTGCCCGCGGCCGTGACGCGCTGGACGTACACGTCGGGATTCCCGTTGCGCGTGTCGATCCACGCGACGTACGCGCCGCCGCCGCCGTCGGAGACCGCAATCGGCTGGTTCTGGTTTTGAGGCGCGAGCGTGAGCGGAGCGCCGTTCGGCGTCCACTGGGCGGTCGCTGTCGTGGGGAAGAGAGCGGCGATGAAGGCGATGAGCGAGATGCGATGCAAGGCTGCCTCCGCGTGGAAAGTCACGCCTCCGGGCGGGGAAGCCGCAACAAGTCTACTCTGGTGCGAGTCCCGCGTCACCTGTGGAACGGCCCCGGAGGCATTGCATTTTGCCCGGATCCCCCTGAAAGTTGGATCTGAGAGGGCCGCTCTAGCCAATGGGAATCCAAGGAGTTAGGCAGGTGCCTCGCAAGGTCCCCGCGGCCCGCGTTCGGGGGCGTCGCCAGGGCGCCGCCGAGCCGCTATTCTCCGACGCATGCTCGAAACCGACCTGCTTCGCCTGACCTGGATTGCCGACCCGCAGATTTCTCCCGACGGCTCTCGGATTGCGTTCACGCGCGTGACGATCGACCGCGAGAAGGACGCCTACCAGACGAGCCTCTGGATCGTCGCCGCGAGCGGCGGAAAGCCGCGCGCGCTCACGTTCGGCCCCAAGGATTCGCAACCCCGCTGGTCCCCCGACGGGACGAGGCTCGCGTTCGTGCGCGGTGCGGAGGAGGGAAAGCCCGCGCAGCTCTACGTTCTGCCGATGAACGGGGGCGAGGCGGTGCGGCTCACCGAGCTCGTGAAGGGCGCCGGGAACCCGGCCTGGTCGCCGGACGGCACGCGTCTCGCGTTCACGAGCGCAACCGATCCTGCGCGCGACAAGGCCGACGAGAAGAAGCCCGCGAACCCACCGGTGCGCATCGTCACCCGGCCCATGTTTCGCCTCGACAACGAGGGCTTCCTCGAGCACGACCATCCGGATCACGTGTGGGTCGTCGAAGCCGGTGGCGGCACGCCGCGCCCGCTCACGGGAGGCCGTTACGTCGAGACGTCACCGGCCTGGTCGCGCGATGGCAAGCGCGTTCTATTCCTCTCCGACCGCCGACCGGAGCCGTGGTTCGGCGGCGAGGACGTCGACCTTTACGCCGTGGCCGCGGATCGCACGACCCCCGCGACGGACGAGAGCGACGGGCTCGAGCGGATCGCGAACCACACGGGTCCGATCTTCACGTTTCGCGAAGGGGCGGACGGTCGCATCGTCGCGGTCGGCGCGACCGTGCTCGATCCGCCGCGCTCGTACGACCAGCGCGACCTGCTCTTGTTCGAAGGACCCGGGCCGATGCGCAAAGCGCGCGTGCTCACGAGCGCCTACGATTTCGAGGTGGACGGGGATATCGCCGCCGACGGTCATCCGCCGCGTGGCGGCGGGTCGTTCCCGATCGGCTTTGCGCGCGACGGGCGCTCCGTGCTCACGGTCGTGGGTCGCCATGGCTCGAACCGGCTCGCGCGCATCACGATCGAAAGCGGAAAGGTCGAGGAGCTCACGGAAGGCCGTCACGAGGTCCAGGTCGGGAGCCTCTCGGCCGACGGCCGGTTCGCCGCGCTCACACTCGGAAGTGTCGAGCGTCCCGGCGTGCTCGCGGTCTGCGACATCGAAGCGGGCACCGTTCGCGTGCTCGTCGATCCGAACGAAGCCGTGTTCGCCGAGACCCGCCTCGGAGAGGTCGAGGAGGTCTGGTACGACTCGTTCGATGGCACGAAGATCCAGGGCTGGATCGTGAAGCCGCCGGATTTCGATCCGAAGCGGAAGTATCCGCTCATCCTCGAGATCCATGGCGGACCGCACGTCGCTTACGGCGTGGGGTTCTTCCACGAGTTCCGCGTGCTCGCCGCCGCCGGCTACGTCGTCCTCTACACCAACCCGCGCGGCAGCACGACGTACGGACAGGACTTCGGAAACGTGATCCAGTACCGCTACCCCGGGGACGACTACAAGGACCTGATGGCCGGCGTGGACTTCGTGGCAGCCCGCGGCTACGTCGACCCCGAGCGGATGGGCGTGACCGGGGGATCGGGCGGGGGGCTCCTCACGAACTGGACGATCGGGCAGACCGATCGTTTCAAAGCGGCGATCACGCAGCGCTGCGTGTCCGACTGGTCTGCATTCTGGTACGGCTGCGACTTCACGATGTTCACGCCGTGGTGGTTCAAGAAGCCGCCGTTCGAGGACCTGACCGAATACGTCGAACGCTCTCCGGTCATGCTCACCCCGAAGGTAAAGACCCCTCTCCTCGTGCTCCATTCGGACGAGGACTGGCGGACGCCGACGCTCCAGGGCGAGGCCATGTTCCGCGCCCTCGTCATGCAGAGAAAGCCCGCCGTGATGGCGCGCTTTCCGGGCGAGGGCCACGAGCTTTCAAGGAGCGGCGCGCCGTCCCGGCGGGTGCAGAATCAGCGGCTCATCCGCCGCTGGTTCGATCGCTGGCTCCTTGGCAAGGACGCGCCCGAGTTCGATCAGGACGGTGTGCTGCGCGAGCCCGAGACGGTGGACCGTCCGGCCGCGAGCGCGCGCGAGGAATCGCCGGTTCCCGCCGGCGTGCGCGGTCAGGGCGCCGAGGGGCGATAGCGCCAGAGAATGAGCGCGTTCGGCTCCGCGGGCGCTCCCGGTGCCATGCGCGCGAGCAGATCGATCCTCTTCACTTCGTCGGCGCGATAGAGCTCGATCGTTCCCGCGACGCGATTCTCCGGTCGAAACCAGATCTTGAGGGGGCGGCTCACGTAGGTCCCGTCGAGCCAGCTCGCGTGGCGCGCGTTGTACTGATCGAGCACGTGCGTCACGCCCCGTGCCTCAAGGTATTCGGCGAGCCGGCCGGCGCGCAGCTCCTCGCGGTAGCGGTAGTTGTTGATGAGCCCGTCCAGATTGATCGTTCGAAGCCCGCTGAAGTAACCGAAGACACCGCTGTCCGTGGCCGCCACCACGCTCGCCGCGGGCAGATTTGCGCGCGCCCAGAGCGCAAGCTCGCGCGTTCCGGCGAGGTAGCGCCCGTCGCGCAGACGGAGGGACGTGAGCTGCAGGAATACGGCGAGCGCGAGGCCGGCGACGAGGGCGGCGGCCGCAAGCGCCGGCCGCTCGGCGATGCGCGTGATCCACGCGCGTGCGATCCACGGGAGGCCGAGGAGTCCCACCGGAAAGAGAAGCGTGAAGTACCAGCGATCCACTCCCCAGCGCATGAACAAGACGAGGTAGCTCATCTGGAGGAGGGCCGCCGCACCAAAGATCCCGATCGCGCGCACGAACGGGGACGCGCCCGCCCTGAGTCCCGCGATCGCGAATCCCGCTCCCGCGACAAGGAGGAGCGTGAACTCGGGGAACGCGGTGAGATACGCCCACGTGGG
Source organism: Candidatus Eiseniibacteriota bacterium (assembly GCA_050733935.1). Taxonomy (GTDB): domain Bacteria; phylum Eisenbacteria; class RBG-16-71-46; order RBG-16-71-46; family DASYSL01; genus JBOHUC01. The sequence continues at coordinate 8,842 of JBOHUC010000052.1, forward strand.
CTCGGCGCGCGGAAAGCTCGACTTCATGGCGCCTGAGATCGGTTGGAGGTGCCCGAACGTCGCGACGTTCCAAAGGAGATAGGGAGCCACGACGACGATCGCCACGACGAGCGGGAGGAGTGCGCGCGCGAGTGCAGGCGCGCGCCCGGCCGGGGGAGTTTTCTCGAGCGTGTCGCGCAAGGCGTAGACGCCGTAGGCCGCGACCAGGAACACCGAATCGAGGCGCGCGAGGCAGGCGAGCCCGAGAAGCACTCCCGTGACGAACGGCCGTCCGAGCGCGCCGAAGCCGAGCCTCGCGGCCACGATCGCAAGATAGAGAAAGAGGAGAAGCCCGGTCTCGAGGAGTCCCACCGTCTGCCCGAAGAAGCGCGGCCAGGCGAAGAGGAGAAGTCCTGCGATCGCGACCGTCTCGCCTGCGACACGCCCGAGGATGCTGCGGATCCAGAGGAGGGATCCCACGCCCAGGACACCCGCAAGGACGAGAGCCGCGCGCACCGGCGCCTCGTCCGAGCTCCCGAAGATTGCAAACACGGGGACGAGAATTCCGAGCCAGAGCGGGTGGTATCCGTTCGTCAGCTCGACACCGTCGAACGTCGAGCCGAGACCGGCCGCCACGTTCCGCGCGACCTCGAGGTAGTAGAACGAGTCGTCGAGGAGACCGTTCACGATGGCGGGAAGTGAAAGGCCGAGCGCGAGCCACGCGTACCACGCCGCGTAAAGCACGACGAGCGCGGTCGAAACGGTTCGGGCGGAAAAGGCGGAACGCGGGCCGGCGGCCGGGGAGGTCATGTGGCTGCGCAGTCTAGCATTACAGCCCGCGTCGGGCCGATCCAGTTGCAAGGCCGGGACCGAAGGCGCACGCTTCCTTTAGTCGCTCCGGACCCACTTACCCCAGGAAGGGAACTCCCCATGTTGAACGCAAAATTCCGTTCTGCGCTCGCGCTGCTCGTGTTTCTCGCGCTCGCGGGCTGCTCGCCGAAGAGTGCCACCGAAATGGCGATCAAGGCGTCGGAGACGTCCTACAACGCAGTCAAGGGCCAGATCGAGAGCGTGATGCCGGCCGAGGCGAAGTCGATCGAGGACACGATCGCACAAGCGCGGGCGGACATGGACAAGGGCGACTACAAGGCCGCCGTGGACGGCGTGAAGGACGTGCCGAAGCGAATCGAGGAACTGACCGCGCAGGCCGCGCAGAAGAAAGCCGAGCTCGAAACGAGCTGGGGCGAGCTAGCCGCGGCGGTGCCGACCGGGGTCGCGGCCCTCGAGGGTGGAGTCGAGAAGGTCGCCACGATGAAGAAGCTTCCCAAGGGGATTGAAACGACCAGTGTCGAGACCGCGAAAACGGCGCTCGAGAACGCGAAGAAAGCGTGGTCTGACGCCGAAACGGCGCAGGGGAGTGGAAAGCTCTACGAGGCGGTGGCGAAGGCCGGGGAGGCGAAGCAGGCCGTACAGGAGGGGATGACCGCCCTCAACCTGCCGATGCCGTCCACGCTCACGGCCTCGCAGTAGAGCCCGTGCGGAAAGCCTGCGTTTGCGCCGCCCCGGCCGCTGGAGGCCGGGGCGGTTTCGCTCCGGGGCTGCCAACGGAACGCGTGACCGCGCGCGGGCGCGGGTCTAGACTCGACTTGCGTCGTCTTCAGGGGAGGGTTTCGTCCATGTCGAACCTCAGGCGGCCTCGCGGCCGCCTCGCCTCGGTCGCTCCGATTCTCGGCGCGCTCGCGCTGCTCGCCCTCGCCGCGCCGCGCCCCGTCCACGCCTGCTCCTGCCTCTGGATTCCGACGCTCGACGTCGAGCGCACGAACAGTGCGGCGATCTTCACTGGCTTTCCGATCAACGTGCGCAGCGCCGAGCCGGAATATCCGTATTCGGTGTGGGTGACGTTTCGCGTCGGCGCGGTGTGGAAGGGCACGGTGACGCCGACCATCGAAGTCCTCACGGGAGCCAACGAAGGGATCTGCGGCGTCACTTTCCGGACCGGCATCGAGTACCTCGTCTTCGCGTACGGACACGGGTCCGGCTCGTCGTTCCTTCTCACCGCCGGCCTGTGCGGGCGGACGGCTCCCGCGCTCGAGAATCCCGATGTGATCGCGCTCGGTCCGCCGATCGCAGTGCCAGTGAGTCCACGGAGCTGGGGCAAGCTCAAGGTCCTCTTCCGCGGCTGAGGCTCGAGACCTCTTGAATGACGCCTGACGGCGACGAAGGATTTCCCGGGCTCGCCGACCGCTACCGGATCGAGCATGAGGCGGGCCGCGGGGGCATGGCCACCGTCTATGTCGCCGAAGACCTGAGGCATCACCGGCGGGTTGCGATCAAGGTCCTCGAGCCGGGGACGGTCACGGCGCTTGGCCGCGAGCGGTTCCTGCGCGAAATCGAAATCGCTGCGCGCCTCAACCATCCTCACATCGTGCCGCTCTTCGAGGCGGGAGCCCTCGGAGAGCGGTGTTTCTATGTCATGCCGTACGTCGAAGGCGAGACGCTGCGAGCGCGGCTCGTCCGCGAAGGACAGCTGCCCATCGAGGAAGCGCTCCGGCTCGCGTCCGAGGTCGCAAGTGCGCTCGGTCACGCGCACAAGCACGGAATCCTCCACCGCGACGTGAAGCCCGAGAACGTGCTGCTGTCGGACGGAATGGCGCGTCTCTCGGACTTTGGCATCTCGCGCGCGTATGAGCCTTCGGATCCGTCGGCCACCTCGCGTGGGATGACGGAGCCGGGCACGGTCATCGGAACGCCGCGCTACATGAGCCCCGAGCAGGCTGCGGGCGGCGCGCTCGACCCGCGCACGGATCTCTATGCGCTCGCGTGCGTGCTCTACGAGATGCTCGCGGGGCATCCGCCGTTCGTCGCCCCGACGCCCGACGCTGTGATCCAGCAGCATCTCACGGTCGCCCCGCGACCCCTCCACGAGCTCAGGGCTTCGATCCCGGCCGCGCTCTCGGCCGTCGTCGCGCGCGCGCTCGCGAAGCTTCCGGCCGACCGCTTCGACAGCGCTTCGAGCTTCGTCGAAGCGCTGACGGCCGCGCGCAACGGCTCGAATGCGATCGCACTCGAGGGCGGTGCGACCGGACGGTCTGCGATCGGCAACCTGCCGAACGAGCGCACCCCGTTCATCGGCCGGGAGGCGGAGCTCGCCGATTGCGAGCGCTGGCTCGCGGAGACACGGCTCCTCACGGTCACCGGGATCGGCGGTGGCGGGAAGACGCGCCTCGCGCTCGAGCTCGCGGCCCGGGTCCGGGATCGGGTTGCGGACGGTGCGTGGTTCGTCGATCTCGGCCCGCTCCAGAACGAAGAACAGGTCGTGCCGGCGGTCGCAAGCGTGTTCGGAGTGGGCGAGGTGCCCGGGACACCGCTGCTCGCGACGCTCGGGCGGCGACTCGAGCCGAGCGACGCGCTCCTCGTGCTCGACAATTGCGAGCACCTGATCGGAGCCACGGCGACGGCCGCGGATCGCCTGCTCGCCGGGTGTCCGCGGCTCACGATCGTGGCGACCAGTCGCGAAGGACTCGGAGTTTCCGGAGAGCGCGTCTATCCGCTCCAATCGCTCTCCCTGCCTCCGGTGGACGGAGACTTCGCGGCCGCGTGCAACAGCGACGCCGTTCGACTGTTCGAGGACCGGGCGCGGGCGGTGAACGCCGCATTCACGCTCACGCCGGAGAGCCTTCCGGTCGTGGCGGAAATCTGCCGCCGTCTCGATGGAATTCCACTCGCGATCAAGCTCGCCGCGGCGCGTGTCCGCGTGCTCTCGGTCGAGCAGATCCGCGATCGGCTCGACGATCGGTTCCGTCTCCTGACCGGAGGGAACAGGACAGCGCTGCCCCGCCACCAGACCCTCCAGGCCGCGATCCAGTGGAGCTACGGAATGCTCCCGCCGGAAGAGCAACGTCTCCTGCAAGCGCTGTCCGTGTTCGCCGGTGGATTCACGCTCGGCTCGGCAACTCGCGTCACGGCGGACGATGCCGGGGTCCTGGATGAATTCGCGGTCATGGACACGCTCACGCGACTCGTCGACAAGTCGCTCGTGGTCGTGACCCCGCTCACCAGCGGCGACCCGCGCTACGGATTGCTCGAGACGATCCGCCAGTTCGCCCGCGAGCGCTGGATCGAGGCCGGCGACCTCTTGCCGGTTCGCGAGCGGCACCTCGACGAGTACCTGGCCCTCGCAGAGAGCGCCTATGTCGACCGTTTCGCGCGCGAAGAGACGCTCGGTGCGACGCTCGAGACCGAGCTCGACAATCTGCGGGTGGCCCTGGACTACGCGAGAGCCACGGACTCGACGCGCTACCTCGAGCTTGCGGGAGCGCTCGCGTGGTTCTGGCAGGTGCGCTCGCGTTTCCACGAGGGGCTCGATCACCTCACGCAGGCCCTCTCGATGTCGCCGGCGGACGTGTCGCCGGCCTCAAGCATGAAACAAGGGGCGCATGCCCGTGCCCTCTGGGGGGCCGCGAACATTCGGAGCTGGCGGGGGGAGACGGACGTCGCCCTCGCGTGGATGGAGGAGGCGATTGCACTCTGGCGCAAGATCGGGGATCGACGCGAAGAGGGTCTCGCACTGATCGGGATCGGATGGACGCGGCTTCTCGCGGGACAGGAAGAGCGTGGACGCGCGACCTTTGAGGAGAGCCTCTCGGTTCTTCGCGAGGTCGGGGACCCGGTTCCGATCCATCACGCAATGGCCGCTCTTTGCCAGTCCCTGGTGGCGCTCTCGCGCGTCGCGGAGGCACGTCCGCTCGCGCACGAGGTGATCGCTGTCGGACAGGCGGACCGCGATCGCAGGATCGAGCACTTCGGATGGCATTTCCTCGCCGACTGCGCGCTCATCGAAGGCCGGTGCGAGGAGAGTCTCGGGCTCTACCGGAAGAGCCTCGAGCTCGCGCGTGCGCTCGCGGACCGCATCGAAATCGGTTTCGAGGTCGAAGGCGTCGCCATGTCGCTCGCCGGACTCGGAGATCGTGAGTCGGCTGTGCGTCTTTCGGCGGCCGTGCGGGCGGAATGGCGACGACTCGGAGTCGATCTCCGGATTCGTTTCTGGGACGGGCTCCTCGAGCGCTACATCGAACCGGCGCGGCGTGCGCTTCCGGCCGAAACGGCCGAGCGTTGCCGGCGGGAGGGGGAAGCGATGTCCTTCGAAGAAGCGATCGCGGCCGCGGGAGGAGCGGCGGAAGGGAGCTGAAAACACGGGTGCCCGGCCCGACCGAAGAGGTTTACACTTCTACCGGCCGGCGGGGCGCGATTCACCCGACCATTCACGCCGGACCGCGACACAGGAGCCCGCCATGTCGAAGACTCCGCGTTTCCTCGGTTTCTCAATCGCGCTTGCGGTTCTTGGCCTCATGCAATTCCCAGCGGCGACACACGCCGGAGCCGACGACCCCGTCCCGATCGTTCGTCTCGCGCAGGGATTCGTGCTCGAGCCGGCGATCGGAATTCCGTGGATTGGGCCGCCTCCGGAACCTCAGAACTTTTTCATGGTCGGGTTCATCAGCGAGTTCGGTCCGCCGCTCGACTTCCTGCATCCCTGGGAGGACCCCGCGGAGTACACGTTCACCTGGAGCGGCCAACACTTCGGGCTCGGCGTGTGGGACGACTTCGAGAACGGAAGAAGCGGCTGGTTCGGATCCGCGGACACGGGTGTGCTTCGGATCTACCGCGATCCGTCTCAGAATGCGTTTCCCGGACACCCCGAACGGTTCGGGGACGGCGAGCTCATCCTCGAGTTCGAGGTTCCGTACCTTTCGCTGCTTCAGGAATCGTGCGAGCGGGTCACGGTCGAGACGTTCCTGATGGGCGTGAGCGGAGGATCGCTCGAGTCGCACCTTCCTCCGGTGCCAGGAGGCGTCGAGGCGCACGCGACCGGAGAGTTTACGAGCGCACAGGGCTGTCCCGGGCCGGGAACGTGTCAGAGCATCTGGCCGACGGCCGTGGGATGTCTCGTGAGCGATGTCTTCCTGGATCTTCCGATTCCGGCGCGCCCGACGAGCTGGGGAAAGCTCAAGGCGACGTTCCGCTAAGAATCGCCGCGCAGTCAGGCTGGCGGCGGGGAGTGAATCAGGCGGCCTTGCGCTTCACCATCGCGACACAGTTCCGGCCCTTTTGCCGTCCCTGTTCGAGCGCCCGATCCGCGACCGCAAGCAGCGCATCGAGATCGAGCCCGTCCGCCGGGAACGAGGCGATCCCGAGCGTGACGGTCGTCGCACCCGCTTCGGCCGGCGTGAACGCGCGCGCTTCGACCGCCGCGCGCATGCGTTCGGCGACTTCCGCCGCACCCTCGCGCGGGGTCTGCGGCAGCACGACCATGAACCCGTCGTCCCCGTAGCGACCGAGCACGTCGAACGAGCGCACCTGCTGCGCGAGCAGCGTCGCAAGCTCCTTGAGCATCACGTGCGTCCGCAAATCCCCGTTCGTCTCCCGGAACGTATCGATCTGGTCCACGTCGATCACGACCAGCGAAAGCTCCTGGCTGAAGCGATTTGCCCGCCGCACCTCGCGACGGAGCGCGGCCTTGAGGAAGCGCGCGTTGTAGATCTCGGTGAGGTCGTCCGTGATCGCAAGCCTCTCGGTCCCGGCGGAGAGCCTCAGGTTCTCCACCGAAGTCCCGAGCCAGGCCGCGAGCAGGAGCATCGCCTGCGTCTCGTTCGCATTGAAGCGTGCACGTCCGCGCTTGCGATAGACCGCGAGATATCCGGGCAGCGGATCGCGTTGCGCGACTGGAGTGAAGAGTACTGGTCCGGCTTCGACGCCCGGGCACGCGTCGCTTTCGGCGAGCGTGGGCGCGTCCGAGAGATCGGGAACCGAAAGCGCCTGCCGCGCGTCCGCGAACCCGCGCAAAACCTCGCTCTCGTCCGGCGGAAGCTGGAGCGCCGCGGGGGTCGCGCTCCCCGCGTACAGCACGAGCCGCTCGCCGCGACGACGGGCGGACGTGAGCACGATCGTGGCAGCGTCGGCATCCATGAGGAGAATCGCCGTGCGCAGCGCGCGCGCGAACAGCTCGCTGCGCGTGCCGCGTTCGGCGAGGTTTCCGAGCTCCAGAAGCTGCTCGATGTTCCTTTCGGGTGAGCCCATGGCGATCGATCCCTCGAGCCGTGACGGATGCCTCCGGTGGGATCTCGAGCAACCCGCGTGCCATGGAGCGAATTGGGGATCATCTTCGGAAACGGCAACGCGATAGACGGCGATTCTCGATCCGGGTGGATGCCTTTTGAACGACGGCGGATCACGATCATCCGGCCGGATCGGCTATTCTCGGCCCCCTGACCCTCGCGGCCCCACATGGAGGTCCCCTTGCCGGCAGAGGCTCCCACGATCGAGGACATTCGGGCCGCACGCGATCGCATCAAGGGCGACGTGCTGCGCACGCCGCTCGTTCCCCTCGTGCCGCTCGACCACGCTCCGGCCGGCGCGCGCATTCACTTAAAGCTCGAGAACCTGCAGCCCATCGGGTCGTTCAAGCTTCGCGGCGCAAGTAACGCGATGCGCCTCGCCGACCCCGCGGCGCTCGCGGATGGAGTCTGGACCGCGAGCGCGGGCAACATGGCGCAGGGAGTCGCCTGGCAGGCGCGGCGCCTCGGGCTTCCGTGCACGGTCGTCGCTCCCGACCACGCGCCCGAGACGAAGCGGGCGGCCGTCGAGCGCCTCGGCGCGCGAATCGTCCTGACCCCGTTTGCGGAGTGGTTCGAGCTGCTGACCCGCCGCACGTTTCCCGGCGTCGAGGGACTCTTCATCCACCCGGTGAGCGACCGGCCGGTGATGGCCGGAAACGGCACGATCGGCCTCGAACTTCTCGAAGATCTTCCGGACGTCGACGCAGTGATCATTCCCTACGGCGGCGGGGGGCTCACGTGCGGAATCGCAAGCGCGATCCGTGCTCTGCGGCCCGCAACGCGGATCTACGCCTGCGAAGTCGACACCGCGGCCCCGCTCGCGCAGTCGCTCGCGGCCGGCGAGCGTCGACCGTTCGAGTACAAGGCGAGCTTCGTCGACGGCATGGGAAGTCCGTTCCTGCTCGAGGACATGTGGCCGCTCGTGCGCGCCCTCGTGGACGGCTCGATCGTCGTGACGCTCGAAGAGATCGCCTCGGCAATCCGCCTCCTCGCGGAGCGCCATCGCGTCATCGCTGAAGGTGCGGGGGCCGCATCCGTCGCGGCCGCCCTCACCGGTCGCGCGGGAACGGGGAACATCGCCTGCATCGTCTCGGGCGGCAATCTCGACTCGGCGAAGCTCTCGAAGATCCTGGCCGGGACGATTCCCTGAAGCGGCGCGATTCGCTCAAGCCCCGCGGCGTCGAATGGGGCCGCTTCTACAGCTCGCTTCCGGTCGCCGGTCGCGTTCGCCTCCTCGTCGCGGTGTTCCTCCTCTTTGCCCCCTCGGCGCTTCTTCACGATCTCGCGTTCCGCCGCGGCGTGCCCTGGTACCAGGTCGCGGCCTGGAGCGTGAGCACCGGGCTCCTCGCGATGGCCGGTGCCGAGATGCTGGGTCGCGCCCAGCGCGCGTTCGCGATCGGAATCCTCCTCCTCGTGCTGCCCGTCGCGATCGCGTGGTGGACGTTCTGGAAGTTCGGGGCCGCGCCGGTGCGTCACTACGTCGAATACTTCGCGTGTGTTTACATGATCAACTTCGCCTATCTCATTCTGATCGGTTTCATTCGCAACGAAGGCCTCACGAACCTGAGGCAGCGCACGGAGATCGCGCTGGCGCGCGAAGTGCACGAAGCGCTCGTGCCGCCCGTGAGGCTCGAGACGGAGCGGCTCGAGATCCTGGGCTCGTCGGAACCCGCGACCGAGGTGGGCGGCGACCTGCTCGACGTCGTGCAGGCAGACGGGACGACGGCGGTCTTCGTTGCGGACGTGACGGGCCACGGCGTGCCGGCGGGGGTCACGATGGCGATGTTGAAGAGCGCGATTCGCATGCGGCTTCGTGACCGGCCGCCGATCGCCGAGCTCCTGCGCGATTTGAACGCGCTCATGCTCGACGTGCTAAAACCCGGCGTGTTCGCGACCGTCGCGGCGCTGCGCGTCGACGAAACCGGCGACGTCGAGTTCTGCCTCGCGGGGCACCCGCCGCTTCTGCACTACCGCTCGCGCTCGCACTCGATCGAGGCCATTGAATCCTCGGCACCGCCGATCGGGGTCATGCCCGGGCTCGATGTCAGCGCGCGGAGGCTTCGGCTCGAACCCGGCGATCTTCTCGTCGTCCTCACCGACGGACTGACCGAGGTGTTCGACGAGGCGGGATCGGACTTCGGCGTGGAACGCCTGGCCCAGGCCGTCGTGGCCGTCGGAGAAGAGGCGTTGCCGGCCGCGCATGCGGCGTTGCTCGCACGGGTGCGGAGTTACGGACCCCAGACCGACGATCAAACGCTGCTTCTCCTGCGGGCCCGCTGACGCGTCCTCGCCCGGTCGGCGACGGTTCAGATTGAACCGATCGTGCCGGGCCGAAAGACAATTCGAGGCAGATGGCGTCGTTTCTCGAAGACACACGACTTGTGTGTTGCGGACGAGGCCCGTAACGTCGTCTCAGGTGCACCCCACCTTCCGGCACCCTCGAGCCCATTGGCCGAGCCCATTGAATGAACCGCCCCGGAGGGATCTCCCATGAAACTCCGCCTTGCTGCCGGCCTCCTTGCTCTGTTCTGTGCCTTCGTTCTCGTGAGTTGTTCGGGCAATCCCAGCAGTCCCGGGATGGGCCGGGTGAGCATTCTCCTCACCGACGCCCCGGGGGACTTCGAGGCCGTGAATCTCGTGGTGCGCGAAGTCTCAGTGCACCGCATTGGGACTGCGGAATTCGACGACGATGAAGACGGGGACGACGGCGAGGATGACGGCACGGAGTCCGATACGACCGATACCGACACGACCGACATCGACCTTCCGGATCCACGGCCGGGAGGCTGGGAAGTTCTGACCGACGAAGAGCAGACGTTCGACCTGCTCGCGCTTCGAAACGGAGTCACGACCACGCTCGGAACGGCACTCGTTCCGGCCGGACGTTACACGCAGATCCGCCTTCTGCTCGGCGAGGGTTCGAACGTCGTCGTGGACGGGGTCACGCATCCGCTCGTGATTCCGAGCGGACTTCAGACGGGGCTCAAGCTCGTGGGCGGGTTCAACGTGCCCGAGGGAGAAACCGTCGAGCTCACGGTGGACATCGACGCCGCGCAGTCCGTGCATGTCGGGCCGAACGGCACGTATCGTCTGCGCCCGACCGCGAAGCTCCTCGATCCGCGCGAGGACGACACGCCGTGATTCGGAAGCTCGCCTCGGGCTAAGCGCCCAGGAGTCCGGCGCGGAAGACCTCTTGAAGCCACCCGGCTTCGCGGGCAATCGAGAAGAAGACGACGAACTGGAGCATGAGCGCGACAAGGATGACGCGCTCACCGCTCCGCGCATCAGGATCGAGTGTGGCCGAGAGGTGCCGCGCCACGCGTTGAAGGCTCAACGGTCCGATCAAGGACAGCGCGACCGTGCTCGCGATCAACGCACCCGGCTCGAAGCGGGCGCTCTGCGTGGAGACGAACCCCGCAAGGATGGCCGCCGCGCCGAAGCACAGCCAGAGTCCGCGCCGACCGTGCCACGGCTGGGTCGCCATGGCGAACGAGAGAACCGCAACCAGCGTGCAGACCGCGAAGCTCCCGAGCAGGAAGTCGGCCGTGAAACGAAGCGCGCGTCCCGGCCGGAACTGAAGGGCCGCGATCGGCGCGTTGAACGACTCGAAGTTGAACCACGGCCCCAGGAGTCCCGAGAGCGCGACGTAGCCTCCCCCCACGAGGACCGCGGTCGTGATGAGGAACGCGAGCAGCCGCTCCCCATCGGACACCGCGAGCCACACTCCCACCGCGACAATGAACCACGCCGTCCGCTGATCGACGAAGAACGCCGCCGCGAGCGCGACCGCCGCAAGGATCGCCCCGAGCATTCCGTACATGTAGCGCAGTGCCGCAAACCCCAGCAGCGAGAGCAGGAGCGCGAGCGAATCGGGGCGCGACACGCCCGGCAGAGACCCGAAGAGCCCCTGCGCAAAGAGCGCAAAGCTCGCCGCGCACACGGCGAGGGTCCAGCTCTCCGCTTCGATGACGACGATCACCATCACGAGAAGTGCAACGAAGACCGTCGCCGTGAGGGAGAGCGCGCGCTGGATCCAGAGCTTCGGAGGATCGCCCCCGGCGACGAGTGCCACCAGGTACGAGAGGCCCGGCATGCTTCCGGGCACGGCCGCGGGAACGGCCGGCGTGTTCGCACGCGTCGCCTCGGCCGGAGCATAGGGAGACTCGTGGCGACCGATGCGGACGGCCTGTTCGAGGACGGCGCTCTCCGACGCATCGGCCGGGTGAGCGCCCTGGAGCGTGCGGACGGCCGAGATGAGAAACAGCGCGGCTGTCACGAGCGAAGCCATGAGTACGACGAAGCGAAGGGTCTGGCGCATGTTCGTTCCTCGTCGAGTCGTCGGAGCGAGAAATCCGGGCTCCAACGTTATCGGCCTCCCGGAGAACGAGCTTGACCCCGGTCGGCGTGTCGTCTGCGCGGGGACGTGCCGCCCTAGCCTGGTTTCAGATTGAGGCGGCGGGATGTACTCTCCTCGCCATGGGCGAAACCTGGAGGGCCTTCCTGCTCGCTTTCGCGATCCTGATCGCAGCCGGCCCGGCACCGATCGCCCGTGCGCAGCCGCCGCCGGGGCACACGGAGCCGGAGCACCTGCCGGGCCGAAGCAAGCCGCCACCTCCAGGGATCCGGCCCCTTGCACTCCCCGCGTACGGTGCGCGGCTCGGCGTGCCGGCGCGCACGGAAGTGGAATCCAGGTTCGACCGCATCGTGGACGAGTACGTCTTGTTCCATCTGCGGCTCGACCCGGTGTGGGCCACGAACGTCGGCCTGCACGACTACGACGCACTGCTGCCGGAGACGGATTCGACCGCGATCGTCGCTTCGATCGCGAAGTTCGAGGATTTCCTGGCCCGGCTCGAGAAGCTCGACACCGAACGCCTCGGGCGCGAGCGTCGGTTCGACCAGGCGCTCCTCACGAACCGGATTCGCGGCCGGTTACTCGATCTAAAGACGGTCGAGACGTGGAAGCGAGACCCTGGCTCCTATCTCTCGATCGTCACGGAGAGCCTCGACGGCCTTCTCGAGCGCGAGTACGCGCCGCTCGCGGATCGAACCTGGAACGTCATCGCGCGGCTCCAGAAAGTTCCGGGCGTGCTGCGCGACGCGCGCAGAAACTTGAGGAATCCGCCGCGTGTCCACACCGAGATCGCGATCGAACAGGCGGCCGAGGTCGTGCGCTTCCTGAGCAACCAGCTTCCGGTGCGCGTGGCCCCGCTGAGCGACCCGGTGCTCGGCGAAGAGTTCGACCACCACCTCGACCACGCGGTGAGCATCGCGGCCGACTACTACGATTGGCTGCGTTCGGACCTCCTGCCGCGCTCGAACGGGCCGCTCGCTCTCGGGGCGGACACGTACGCTCGCGCGCTCGTGTACGACGAGGGGATCGGCGCCGCGCCCGAGAGCCTTTTCCGCCGTGCCGAGGAAGCGCTGCACCAGTCGCAACGCCGCCTGAGCGAACAGACGAACGCGATCGAACCGGGAATTTCGGTCGGGGAGCTGCGCCGCAGACTGGCGGAGCAAGGCCCTCAGGCGAAGGATCTCCTGTACGCGACCGAGGGCGCCCTGATGCGGGTGCAGCGGTTCCTCGACGAGAACGCGATCCTCTCGCCCGAGGGACCCGCGCCTTTTCGCGTGGTCGAGACTCCGGAGTTCCGGCGGTCCGCCACGTTTGCGTCGCTCGACGCGCCCGGCGCGCTCGAGAGCGCCTCCGAGGACGCCTGCTGTTTCGTGAGTCCTCCGGACGAGCAATGGCCGACAGAACGTCAGGCCGAGCACCTCGGGAACTACAATCCGTACGAGCTCGAGTGGGCCGCGATTCACGAAGCGCTTCCCGGCCGCTACGCGCAATCGCTCGCGCGCCGCAGGTGTCCGTCACTGGTGCGCGCCCTGTTCGGCTCGACGACCGACTTCGAGGGCTGGGCCGGATATGCCGAAGAGATGATGCTCGGCGAAGGGTACGGATCCGAGAATCCGCGGTACCGCTTCGCACGGCTCGACCGGGCGCTCCTCGAAGACTGTCGACTGCTGGCGAGTCTCTCCGTTCACACCCGGGGCGCGACCTTCGAGGACGCGGTGCGGCTGTTCGAGCGTGAGGCGTTTCTTGCGCGCGCGGACGCCGTGCGGGAGGCGAGGCGCGCCGTGCACGACCGCTCTTCCTCGTTCGGGACGCTCGAGAAGCAGGAGATCCTTGCCCTGCGCGCACAGGTCGCGCGACAGGAAGGAACTAGTTTCCGCCTCCGAGAGTTCCACGACCGATTTCTCGCGTATGGTGGCGCCCCGGTCGCGCTCATTCGTGACGACTGGCGGCACTCTCCATAAACGGGTCGAAGGGCATGCGCACGTCTCGCGGGTCGAGCGTCTACGCCGCGGACCGGTGCGAGCGGGAACGCGACGCCCGCGAGGAGGGGATGCGGGCGGCAAGCCTGCGGAAGTGCTCGGCGAGATTCTGCTCCTGTTGCATGCCTTCCGGGTCCAGGAGAGGGCCGAGAAAACCGAACTGGTATTCGCGCCCGTCCTCGAGACCGAACCTCATTCGACCTGACGTTCCGAAAAGGCCTGGCTTCGGCGGTTGGAGCGATGTGATCCGGTCGTAGGGGATGAAGCAGGTGCGGTGGACCTTGAGGACCGTGACCTCGAACAGAAGCACCCGGTGCGAGCTGACGGCGACGACCAGGGGAAGACGATGCCGCGACCGGCGCCGCGACGTCGCTTGTCCAAGCGCTCCCTGCACAGGCATTTCTGACCGCCCCTTCGCGCGGTCCCCGGAATCGGGTAGGCTTCGCGGCGTCATGAAGCGCGATCCAGATCCCGATCGCAGTATCGATCGCCGCGATTTCCTCCGCCTCGGCGCCGCCGCGGGCATGGGGCTCCTGGCCGGCACGGCCAGCGCGGGACCCGCATCCTCGCGGGCTGCAGGCGCCCCGGCGGTGCCGAAGCCGATGCCGACCCGCAACCTCGGCCGCACGGGACACAAGGTGAGCCTGTTCAGCCTCGGCGGCGAGTCTGCGCTCGACAAGCCCAACCACCGCGACGTTGCGATCCCGATCATCGAGCGCGCGCTCGACCTGGGCGTCAACTACCTCGACACAGCGCCATGGTATGGACGCCCCGAGCGCTGGAGCCAGCGCTACATCGGCGAGGTCATGAAGCACCGGCGCCAGGAGGCGTATCTCGCCACCAAGACGCATGACCGGACCTACGACGGTTCGATGCGCCTGCTCGAAGAGTCGCTCCGACTCCTCCAGACCGACCACGTGGACGCGTGGCAGCTCCACCGTTTGTCGTACCCGGGCGACAATGACGAAGTGTTCGGGAAGAACGGTGCGATGAAGGCACTGCTCGAGGCGCGCGAACAGGGAATGGTTCGCTACCTCGGGATCACCGGCCACACCGATCCCGAGGTGCTCATGGAAGCGATGCGCCGGTTCAACTTCGACCAGATCCTCATGGCGTTCAACGCCGCCGATCCGCACCATCTGAGCTTCACCGCGAAGCTCCTGCCCATGGCGGTCGAGAAGCGAATGGGCATCATCGGCATGAAGGTGTGTGCGCGCGGCCGGCTGCTCGAAAAGATCTCCATGCGCGAAGCGATGGACTACGTGCTCTCGTACCCGGTGAGCACGGTGATCGTCGGCTGCGACTCAATCGCTCAGCTCGAGGAGAACGTCGAGCTGGCGCGCACGCACACCCCGATCAGTGCGCAGCAGATGGCTGCGCTGCACGAGCGCACGAAACCGCTCGCCAGCCAGGCGCTCTGGTTCCGCCGCGACGCCTGATCGGCGCTGGCCCGGGTCAAGAGCTACTGCTTCGGCTCACCTTGGCCAGCGTTCCCGTGCTCTCGCCCTGTCTGGCGTCCCCAACGGGCGCCGTTCAAAACCACGCAGCTCCTGCGCGCAAGGCGTTGGCGTCCCTAACAGCGCCGAGTTGGAACCAGATTCAGGAGTGGCTCAAGACCCTACAATCCCTCAAGTCGAGCCTGGGCGCCGCCTGAGCCGGCTATCCTAGGCTCCCCGAGCCCCGCCAGGCGCGCGGTCAGGGCCCCACCCGCGAATCGAACTGCGGTTTGGAGGGGATTGGCAGGCGGGGCAGGGAGGACGGCGTGCGCACACAAACTGGCAAGGCACACGATCGGGCCGGGCCGAGGATCGGCTTCTTGGCAGGCGTGCTGATGTTGTCCGCGGCTGGCTGTACCCGAGGGACGGAGCTGCCGCCGGCCGCCAGAATCAATGGAGGCGTGCTGCAGGAGATGCGCGCTGCTTTCACGCAGGTGAACCCAGGCGCGACGCGGGTGTGGATTCTCGACGTTGGGACGCGACCGTCGGGAAGTGGACGCCCGGATGCAGGCGATGAGTACGCGGTTGTGGCGACGGCTTGGCAGCCGGGAGTGGGGCCTGTCGTCAGCGGGAAGTTCTTCGGTGCCGGCGAGTTGTTCGGCGTCTTCGTCGTGGACTCGACCTTTGCACACGTCGAGCGGGTGCTGCACGTCTTTCCGACGCGCCGGTGGCACGACTACCAAGTCTTCATCGACGCCGTCGACGCGGACTCGATTACCGTACTTGGCCAGGGTGGGACCTTTGGTGATGAGGCGATTGGCTTCAGGTTCGATTGGGCTGGCAACGGCCGACGCGAGTTCGTTTGGACTCCAGAGGTCGCACGGTATGGCCAGGACTAGGGCTCGACGGTGGAAGGCGCCCCGAGGCCGGCGACATCTATCGGAATACGAGGCGGTTGACGAGTAGCAAGTCTTCGGACCAATCCGCGTCACCTGCAGCCGAGTTGGACCAGACCCGCAGGTATACATACGCCTTGCCACCTTCGCGTGGCTCGTAGTCCGTACTCTCAATTCCAACGACGCGCGGATCTCCGCCGAGGTTCGGAATCTGTTGGTGAAGATCGGAGCGGCCTACGAGTTCGACCCGGCCGTCTTCGAACAACTCCCAGACCCCTGAAGAGTCGATCGAAAAGCTTCGAATCAGGTCCTCGGAAAATGGCAGGTGCACGGCATTGCGAGTCAGGTACCCAGAGAGGTCGAACGGCGGTAGCGTTACGGGGCGCTCGCTCCAGATGCCACTCTGCATGTCCTGAGCATAGGAAACGTCGCGGAGCGGCGTCCGCTCGACAACCCTCACGTCGGACTTGCGCACCTTTTCGAGCCGCAATGCGCGCCTGAACGAGCCATAGTTGGCCGGATTCTCGCTGACGGTCACGTATCTAAAGAAGTACTCGGCATTCTCCCCAACGAGCGTTTGCCGTCGCCATGTCGCGGCATTGGGCGTGGCGACGGCCTCCGCCGCTAGCATCGCCAGTGCGATCATGATTCCGAAGCGCGTCACGCTTGGTTTATCGGCAGCCCTCCTTGGCCGCTTGACTCGCGTGGGGCACGTCTTGGGTCTGGAGGGATTCAGGAATGGCGTCCCCAGCGGGATTCGAACCCGCGTCGCCGCCGTGAAAGGGCGGTGTCCTGGGCCGGGCTAGACGATGGGGACGCTCTGAGTGGTGGGCGGTCGGCGACGCCGGACCGGCTCGCCGCGCGACGGTCGCAGACTACCCGCCTCTCGCCCGGGGTGTCAACCCGTGCTAGGCTTCCCTTGCCCCACGAACGGATCGCGCAGCGGCTCTCCGAACGGAGCAAGCCCGCGATGCGCACCACCTACATCGAACAACCTGCTCGAAGCGCGCTCAATCGCGTCAGCGGGATGATGTTCAATTGGTCGCTCAATCCCTACACGGGTTGTGCACACCGCTGCACATTCTGCTACGTGCGCGCGTTCGAGAAGCGCGCCGACCGGCCATCCGACGATCGCTACGGCCGCGCGATTCGCGTGAAGACGAACCTGGTCGAGCTGCTCCGACAGGAGCTCGCACGTCCGTCCTGGAAACGGGAAGAAGTCGTGATCGGTGCTGCGACCGATCCCTATCAGCCTCCGGAGAGCCGCTACAAGCTCACGCGCGGAGCGATCTCGGTTCTTGCCGCGGCCCATACACCGTTCGGCATCATCACGCGGGGCCCCATGATCATGCGCGACGTGGACGTGCTCGCCGATGCCGCGAAGCGCGTGAAGGTCCGGATCAACGTGTCGATCCCGTCCCTCGATCGCAGGATCGTGAAGACGACCGAGCCGGGGACAGCGCCACCGCGTCAGCGTCTGCGCGCGGTGAAACTCCTGGTGGATGCCGGGCTCGACGTGGGCGTGGCGCTCGCGCCGATCCTGCCCGGGCTCTCCGACGATCCGGCGGGGCTTTCAGAAGTGCTCAAGGCTGCGCGCGAGCACGGGGCGACGCGCGTGTGGGCGACTCCGTTGAACCTGAGACCGGGGACCCGGGAGCACTTCTTGGAGGCGCTCGCGCGCGACTGGCCGGAGCTCCTCGGACGCTACGAGGGGCTCTACGCGCGGAATGCTTATCTCTCGAAAGAGGAAACGAGCCGCGTGCAGAGCCAGGTGGCGGGGCTCGCGCGCGTCCATGAGATCGCGGACCGGAGGACGGTCCGTCTTACGCCGCCGCCCGAGCCAGCGCAGCTCGGGCTCTGGCCCGAAGCTGCGGAGCGGCGCTAGGGCATTCGCGGATCGTACGGAATGATGATCGCTTCGGCGATCAGGCTCCGGCGAAGGAGATCGTCCGCTGACGCGCGCGCGGTGCGCTCGTCCTTGAAGCGGCCCAGCACGACCCGGAACCACGTCTCGCCGTCGGTTTGCCCCTGGAGCACCTCGCCGGGGAGATTCGTCGCCGACTCGAGATCGTTGAGCACGCGGGTCGAGCGTCCGGCGGTGCGGAACGACGCGACCTGAAGTCCGTACACGGTGCGCCGGCTCGCCTGTCCGGCGGCGGCCGACGTCGCACCGGGAGTCTCCGCGCCCGCGCGCCCCGTCGTCGCCTCTCCGGACGATGGCTTCGGTGCGGACTTCGAAGCGTCGTTCGGCGCGACGCTCCCTGCGGACGTTTCGGTGCCTTGCGATCCTGCTGAGGCACCGGTTCCCGCAGACGATCCGGAACCGTCGGTGGGCTGGCCTCCGGCGTCGAGATCGATCACACCCTGCTCGCCCGCCGCGCTCGGTCCCGTGCCCGATTCGTGAGTCGCATCCTTCTTCGCGGCGCCGGCAAAGAGCCGGTCTCCGACTCCCGTCGAATAGAGGACCACCGCTCCGACCAGGAGTCCGGCGAGGATCGTTGCGGTCGCAATCAAACGATTGCGGCGCGAACGAGCGGCTTCCATGTCGGACGAGTCGCCAGCAGAGTCTGCGTCGACGGCTTCTTCCTCTTCGTCACCGTCGAGATCGGTCGCCACCTGCGCGGCCGTCCGCGGGATCGCGACCGGATCCGGTCGCCGCTCGCGCCAGTTGCTCACCGTGCGTGTCGACGCGGGAGCGGCGGCGACGGTCGGCGGAGCCGGAGCGGGCGCCACGGGAGGAACGAGCGTCACGGTCGGTGGCGGGGGAGTCGCAGGCGGCGCCTGACCCACAGGCACGGCGCTCGGCGGCGGAGGCACCGCGGGCGAAGGAGCGGCCGGTGCGGGAACCGCGTGGGCGGGGCGCGGCGGTGACTGTTCGGCCCCCGAGACTGCAGGATGTGGCGCCACGGCAGGTGTCGGCGCCCGATGCATCGGCGGTGGTGCGGCCGGCGGCGCGGGTGCGGCCGGAGCCTGCGGCGGCTGCGAATGTGGATACCCGGTCGGTTGCGGCTGCGGATACGCATTCGCGGGTTGCGGCGCGTATGCCGGCTGCGGCGCATACGGTTGCTGCGGCGCATACGGTTGCTGCGGCGCATACGGCTGCTGCGGCGCATACGGCTGCTGCGGTGCGTAAGGCTGCGGCGGCGCGTAGGGCGGCGGCGGCGGTGCGTACGCCGGAGGTGCCGGCTGAACGGGAGGCGACTCGCCCGGTCCGGTGACCGGACGAAGCTGCACGGAGAGCACGCTCTGGAACGCGAACTCGTCGGAGACCGATCGCACATGCTGCGGTCCGACGACGCGCGCGCCTTCGACGTACGCGTTCACCATCGCTTGTCCCGCGACAATGTTGATCTCGCGTGGGATGCCGTGCGTCATGCGGTGCACGGCCTCGCAGCTCTCGGGCGGGAAGAGAGCCGCGGAGTCTCCGCCGGCCACGCGCAACCGATGGTGGATGTAGCGCACCGACTCCTCGTACGACAGCGGCTTCAAGCGGTACTTGACCGAGATGCGCTGGCGAAGCTGCCGCAGCTCGGGGCGCGCGAGCTTTTCCTCGAGCTCGGGCTGGCCGACGAGACAGATGTGGAGCAGATGCCCGCCGCGGTCCTCGAGGTTCGAAAGCAGCCGGATCTCCTCGAGGAGGTCGTGCGTCAGGTTCTGCGCTTCGTCCACAATCAAAAGACAGGGCTCGCCATGTCCGACGTGAGCCGAGAGCCTGAGTTCGAGAGCCGTGAGAAGGGCCGGTTTCGAGGGCGACGCGGGCAGCTCGACCCCGAACCGCCGTGCGATCTCTTCGAGGAGCTCCATCCGATTGAGCGCCGAGTTGTTGATGAGCGCGATGTGCGTCTGCTGCGGGAGCCGGCTCACCAGATCATAGATGGCCGTCGTCTTTCCGGTGCCCACTTCGCCCGTGACGAGCACGAACGCTTCGCGATTCTGAATGCCGTAGCGGAAGTGTGCGACGGCCTCGAGGTGCTCGGGGCTCGGATAGACGAAACGGGGATCGTGACTGGTCGAGAACGGATTTTCACGCAGCCCGAAATGGGGCTCGAACATGGAGTTCTCCGGAACGCTGTCTTTCGTGCGACGACCCTTTATATCGGCAGGGAGGGCACCTGCCTCAAGCGCACGAGGGTGTCGCCGGGGGTCGGCCGACGGGGTACATCAAGTCTACCGGTTCGCGCGGGAGGCCGCCAGCAGTCAGACGGCGTTGGGGGAACGGGCCAGGATCGCGCGTCCTTCGGGGGAGGCTTGAAGCAGGGTTTCGATCTCGAGACACGCCGTCAGCGCGACTCCGGCCGCGGCAAGCGCTTCCCGCCCGCCCGCGCGCCGGTCGACCGCGCACCACGCCCGATCCACCACGGCCCCGGCCGCGCGCGCCGCTTCGATCGCTTCGAGCGCCGATGCACCGCTCGTGCATACGTCCTCGACGATGAGCGCCCGTGCCCCCGGCTCGAGATTGCCCTCGATCCGGTTCTGCGTCCCGTGCGTCTTCTGGGCTTTCCGGACGACAAACGCGTCGAGCCGGTGGCCGCGCGCGAACGCTTCGATCGCGAGTGCCACGACGAGGGGATCTGCGCCGAGCGTGAGCCCCCCGACCGCGGTGATGCGGCCTGCGGCAATGTCCTCGGCGTGCGCGGCGAACAACAACCGCCCGAGGACCGCCGCGCCCTCCGGATCGAGGCTCGTCTTCCGCACGTCGATGTAGAACGGGCTCTCGGCACCCGAAGCGAGCGTGAAGCGGCCGAAGCGCACCGATCGAGCGAGCAGGATTTCGATGAGGCGGGCGCGGTCCTTTGCGGGGTCCTGGGCGTGGGTCACGCGCGCGACTGTGAGGCCCTCTGGGAAACTGTGTCAAGGTGCGCTTGACCGCCCAACCCGTTGGCGGCTAGGCTTGTGCCGACGTCTGGCTCCCCTTCCACCATCGATCGGAGATCGCTCATGCCTGGGCCGCGTCCTGCCGTTCCGAGGCGCCCACACCGCGGAACGGCTTTCGCCATTCCTGCGGTTCTCGCCGTTCTCGCCGTGCTTCCTGCGTTCGAGCCTCCGCTTTCGGCGCAGGTGCGCGGTCGCGTGCTCGACCTGCCGCTCTACGAGCCGTCGGAAGGACGCACTCAGGTCCCGGCGTACGACGCGCGGAAGTTCGTGATCGAGCTCGCACCCGACGCATCGCGACCCGGACGCGTGTCCCTCGATCGCAAGATCACCGGACCTGTCCTGCTCTCGACGACCGGGATCCCCGCGCTCGACGCGCTCGGATCCGTCTATCGCACGACCGGCGTCGAGCCCATGTTCCCGGCGGCGGTCGCGCCGGTCCCGGGATCGGCGGACGGCGATCTCACCGCGTTCTACATCGTCTATCTCCCGGCCGGGGCTCCGCTCGAGCAGGCGCTCGCCGATTACGACGCGCTTCCCGAGATCGTGGGCGCCGAACCGGTCGCGATCATGCCCGTGAGTTTCACGCCCAACGATCCGGGACGGACCTTCCAGTTCCAGCTCGGGCAGCCGAGCGACCGGGACAGCGACGTCTACGAGGCGTGGGACGTGAGCCAGGGCGATACGACGGTCGTGATTGCAATCGTGGATACGGGCGTCCAGTACAACCACCCCGATCTCGGCGGTCCGGGCGTGCCCTACACGTCGGGCAACATCTGGACGAACTTCGACGAGCTTGGCGGAACTCCCGGCATGGACGACGACCTGAACGGCTTCATTGACGACTTCCGGGGCTGGGACTTCATTTCGAACCAGACAGGGCCCCCAGGCGAGGATCTCACGGTCCCGGACAACGAGCCGACCGACTTTGTGGGCCACGGCACGTTCTGCGCGGGCATGGCCAGCGCCGTCACGAACAACGGCGTCGGCATCGCGGGGACCGGGTTCAGGACTAAGATCATGGCCATCCGGGCGGGATGGGACAACGGCGGGGGCGGCGGC
Organism: Candidatus Eiseniibacteriota bacterium; assembly: GCA_050733935.1. Lineage (GTDB taxonomy): Bacteria > Eisenbacteria > RBG-16-71-46 > RBG-16-71-46 > DASYSL01 > JBOHUC01. The sequence continues at coordinate 30,535 of JBOHUC010000052.1, forward strand.
GGTGTCGTCGACATGGCCTCGTGCGCCCAGGCGATCAACTATGCGACCGCGAACGGCGCCCGGGCCGTCAACTGCTCGTGGTCGAACAACAACCTCAACGCGCTCATCGTCGCAGTGACGAACGCGATCAATTCCGGTGTCTCGATCGTGGTGGCGGCCGGCAACTCGAACACCAACAGCACGGCCCAGAACTATCTCGCAAGCCGGGGCGACTGTGTCGACGTCGCAGCCACGGATTCGAACGACAACCGGGCTTCGTTCTCGAACTTCGGCACCTGGATCGACGCGTCGGCGGCGGGCGACAACGTCTACAGCACGTACTCGAACCACTTCATCCCGACGTACGGATCGGGCGGAGGCACCTCGTTCTCGGCCCCGATGACGGCGGGCGCGATCGGGCTCCTCCAGGGCTACCGCCGCTCGTTGAGCCTCCCGCTCCTCACGCCCACTCAGGTTCTGCTCCGGGTGCGCGATACGGGCGACAACATCGACGCGCTCAATCCCGGTTTCGAAGGGTTCCTCGCGACGCGTCTCAACGTTCACCGGCTCCTCACGGATCCGCCGACCTCGTGGATCAACACGCTCGTGGGAGCGGTGACAACCTCGCCCGCGATCGCCGATCTCGACAACGACGGGGACGACGAGGTGATCGTGGGCGCGAGCGACCAGAAGATCGTCGCGGTCACCGGCGCGCTCGGAGACACGATTCCCGGATGGCCCGTCACGCTCACGGGATCTGTGACCTCGAGCCCCGCGGTGTGGGACATCGACAACGACGGGTTGCCCGAGATCATCGTCGGAACGAACCAGGGCTGGCTGTACGCGATCAACGGTGACGGCACGTTCGTTCCGGGCTGGCCCGTCCAGCTCACGGGAGGCATCTTCGGCGCTCCTGCGATTGCGGATCTGAGCCCCGCTTCGGGACTCGAGGTCGCGGTGGGAACCGCCGGTTCGAGGATCTACGTCCTCGATGCCGCGGGCGCGATCCTCCCGGGCTGGCCGTACTCGACGCGCGGCGAGGTGCGCGCCTCGCCCGCACTTGCAGACCTCGACGCCAACGGCAGCTCGGAGATCGTCGTCGGTGCGCTCGACTCGACGATTTACGTGCTGCGCGGGAACGGCACGGACTTCCCCGGCTGGCCGGTGAGCGTCGGGGACATCGTGTTCGCGTCGGCGGGCGTCGGGGACGTGGACCGGGACGGCGCGCCCGACATCGTCGTCGGAACGTATGAGCAGAAGATCCAGGGCTATAACGCTTCGGGCGTGCCGCTCGCGGGCTGGCCCGTGAACGTCGTCGGCAGCGTTCGCTCCGCGCCCGCCCTCGTCGACCTCGTCGGCAACGACGGGTGGCTCGAAGTCGTGATCGTCTCCGACGGCCCCACGGTCTATGCGATCCAGAACGATGGAACGTTCGCCCCCAACTGGCCGCAGGCGCTCGGCGGTCAGGCGCCCGGAGGTGCGGTCGTCGCGGACGTGGACGGGGACGGGCAGCTCAACGTGCTCACCCTCGGAAGCGACCGCTACCTCTGGAACTTCGGCGCGAACGGCGTGATCCGTCCCGGCTACCCGAAGCTGTACGAAGGCTACGCGGCCGGCGGCATGTCGCTCGGCGACGCGGATCGTGATGGCCGGCTCGAGATTTACTTCGGAAGCGACAGTGCGCGGAGGCTTCGCTGCATCGACCTGGGCCCGGGATCCTACGATCCGGACCTCATTCCCTGGCCCACGTTCAAGGGCGGCTTCATGCGGCGCGGCAGTGTGCCGTCGAGCCTGGTCGCGGTCGGACCGGGGGGTGCGGGGTCGAGTGGCGGACTCTCTCTGAGTGCCGCTCCGAATCCCTCGCGCGCTGCGACCCGGTTCACGCTGCGACGTCCTGCGGGCGCGGGCGAGAATGGAGCGGCGCTCGACGGCGGGTCGATCGGCGTGCAGGTGTACGCGGTGTCAGGCCGCGAGGTGCGTTCGTTCGACGTGGCCGCGGCAGGAGAGGGCGAGGCGACGATCGTGTGGGACGGCCGTGACGCAGCCGGTCGAGCGGTTCCCGCGGGGCTCTACTTCGTGCGCGCGCGCTGGGGCGATCTGGTTGCGGAACGGCGGGTCGTGCGCGTCGACTGAGCCGATCCGGAATCCGGAAACGCGAAACCGGAAATGCGACGGGGAGGGCGGATCGCTCCGCCCTCCCCGTTCTGTTTTTCCGACCCGGCCGCGGCGTCTTCGTTTAGCGGCGCGTGGTTCCTGGATTGTCGCTCGGCTCGATCTGCGTCGGGCTCGATTCCGCGGTCGCCATCGTCACGGCCGACAGCGCGCTCTTCTTCGAGTTCGCGCTCACGGCCTTCACGCGGTAGTAGCCCTCACCCGCGCCCGCCGAAATCTGGAACTCGGTCGAGGTCACCGGCGAGCTTGTGACGAGCTGGTAGGCGTTCTCGCGCGAAGGATCGGGCGCGTAGCGGTGCACCTCGTATCCGATCACCGTGGCTTCGCTGTTCGCGTCCCAGGCGAGGACCGTCTGGTTGCCCCGCGCTTCCGCGCGGAGGTTGGCCGGCGCGCTCGGCGCAGCGGCGTCGAGATCGGGATCGCCGCTCGAAATCGGGTTGTCGGTGCCACAACCCGCGAGGGCGATGAGCCCCACGAACAAAGCGGCCAGCGGAGCATTGCGACGCGAAACCATGGCGGTGCTACCTCCTTGTCCGGATACACTCGGTCGGACTGTCGGTCGACAGCCCGTTCTCCCTCCGTGGGAGTGCGCGTCCTGCATTCCCGCAAGCGTCGTGCCACCGGGGGGCACGGCGCCGGGGCGGACGTTTTTCGGGCTCTTAGTCCGGTCGAGCGCCGGCGGTTAACGGAATGCCGCGCAACCTGCAAGGCCCGACTACCTCATCCCGTTTCAAATGCACGATCGGAACCTCGGCCGCGCGCCCGGGGTTTCGGCCGCGTGAGACCGCACGCGCGGAGCCGTGCGCCTTGCATGACCTCGTGGTGTTCGTGGCGCAAAGCGCAACATCGGGCGCCGGCCGCCCGTCTTGACCCCTTCGCGGACGCGTTGTTACGGTCGAAACGTGCGATCCATCCGCTTGGCGGGACTTGTTTTGGGTTTGGGCCTGGCGGCCTTCCTCCTGTCCCTGTCCGCGCGGGGTGCGGATCGCTTCCTCGCGCCGCTCGCGACCACCCCGGGCCTCACCTCGGGTTTTGGCGAGTACCGGGACGGCCGCTTCCACGCGGGCATCGACTATTCCACGGAGCAAACGACCGGCAAGCCCGTGCGCGCGATCGCGGATGGCTGGGTGTGGCGCGTGCGAAGCTCCGGCGTGGGCTACGGGCGCTCGCTCTACTTCCGCCTCGCCGACGGCCGCACGGCCGTGTTCGCTCACCTCGAGCGCTTCGCTCCGGCGATCGAGTCCTACGTCGCCGCCCGTCAGGATTCGAGCGGCGAGTACGAGCAGGATCTCTTCCCTCCTGAACGGAAACTGCGCTTCAAGGCCGGCGAGACGCTCGCCTGGTCCGGCGAAACGGGCGCCGGTCCGCCGCACCTCCACTTCGAGCTCCGCCACGGCGACATGAACCTGAACCCGCTCACGCACGGGTTCGCCGTCGCGGATCGCACGCCTCCCACCCTCGCGTCGGTGTGGCTCGTGCCGGCGGGGCCCCGGTCGCGCGTGGACGGCGGGTTCGATCCAAGGCGCATCGGGTTCGCGTCGGGCAAGTCCTCCCGGGTGGCGGAGGTGCGCGGGCCGTTTCATCTGATGGTGGAGACCTGGGACCGGGTCGACGGTCGCCCGAACCGGCTTGCGACCTATGGGCTCAGTGCGACCCTGGACGGGGCGCCCGCGTTCGAAGCTTTGCTCGACTCCGTGGCCTGGGATCACATGACCGAGTCGGAAACGGTCTTCGACTACGCGGCCGTTCTTGACGGCTCGACCGATCGGCGAAGGCTTGCGCTTCTTCCGGGGACACGTGCGGGCATCGTCCGACGCGGACCCCCGGTGTGGTCGCTTCGTCCCGGAGAGCGGACGATCCGGATCGAGGCGCGCGACGAGGCGGGCAATCGGTCGGAAGCGACTCTCATCGTGCGCGCGATCGAGGGGTCGGAGGATGGAGTCGCTTCGGTGAACGCGGCAGGCGAATTCCTTCCGGCGGCGGGCGCGGATCCTCCCGTGCGCGTGACCGCGCGCGGGGCGACGGTGTACGTGGGCGTGCGGGCTTCGGGGAACGACGTCCAATGGAAGGCCGGGCGCGCGCTCGTTTCTTCCGACACGCTGCGCGCAGGCAATGCAATCGTCCGGTCGTTCGGAGTGGATCCGGAGCACGCCGCGTCCGACGACGGCTGGGTGATCGCACCCCGCGGCCTCTGGCACGTCCGGCTCGTGGGAGCGACTCCTGAACCGGATTCGATCGCGGTCGGCCGGCTTCGCCTCCGGTTCGAGCGTGACGCGTGGTTCGAGCCCACGGCCCTGGTGGGAACGATCGCAAATGGCGGATCGCCCGTGAGCGGCACCGGCGAGCTCGTGCCGTTCCGCGATCGCGCGGCCGTCGAGATCGGGCCCGCCGATGCCGTGCTCCGCACGGCCGCGCGCGTCGAGCTCGGACTCGAAGGCGCGGATGTCGTGCCGCGCGATCCCGAAGCCGCCGATCGCAGAGGTCTCGGGCTCTACGTCCGGCAGGGCGGGGGATCGTGGTCCCTCGTCACGACCGACATTGATTCGCTCGGACGCCTGACCGGCTCGACGCGCCGGCTCGGCACGTTCGCCGTCCTGCGCGACACCGTGCCTCCCGCAATTGTTGTCCGATACCGGAGGGATACTGTGATTCCCGCCTCGGTGCCCGCGATCTTCGCGACGCTCCGGGATCGCGGTTCGGGCCTTTCTGCGCGCGATCAGAAGATGTTCGTGGACGGCCGGCGCGTGCCTGCGGAATACGATTCCGATGCCGATCGTCTGACCTTCAGGCCGCGCACGCCGTTGTCCACCGGAGTCCACATCGTGCGCTTCGAAGCGCTCGATCGCGCGGGCAATCGAGCTTCCACCGAGGTGCCGTTGGAGGTACGGTAGCGCGGTCATGGAGCGCCCCGACTTCGTCCACCTGCACGGTCATTCCGACTACAGCCTGCTCGACGGCGCCTGCCGCATCGACGACATGGTGCGTCGTGCGTCCGAGTACCGGATGCCCGCGCTCGCGCTCACCGATCACGGGAATCTGTTCGGCGCGGTCGAGTTCTACGAGAAGTGCAGGAAGGCGGGCGTGAAGCCGATCCTCGGCATGGAGGCGTACATCACGCCCGGGCCGCGGCAGGATCGCTCGCGCGGCGAAGGCAACTTCCACATGATCCTGCTCGCCAAGGATCGCGTGGGCTATCAGAACCTGATCAAACTCACGTCCACCGCCTACGTCGACGGCTTCTATTACAAGCCGCGCATCGACCGCGACGTGCTCGCCGAGTGCCACGAGGGCCTCGTCGGACTCACGGCCTGCCTCAAAGGCGAGGTCAACCAGGCGCTCCTCAAGGAGCAGATCGAGGACGCCGAGGGCACAGCACTCTTCTATCGCGAGCTGTTCGGCCCGGGGAACTTCTTCCTCGAAGTACAGAACCACGGCATTCCCGAGGAGCTCACCGCGGGGCGCCGGATGGTCGACGTCTCGAAGAAGACGGGCATCCCGCTCGTCGTCACGAACGACTTCCACTATTTGAATCCGGCGGACGCCGAGCCGCACGACGTCCTGCTCGCGCTCGGCCACGGGAAGACGCTCGACGATCCGAAGCGCATGCGCTACCGCTCCGACCAGATGTACTTCAAGTCGCAGGACGAGATGTGGCGTCTGTTCGGCGAGGAGCTGCCGCTTGCGCTCCGGCAGACGCGCGAGATCGCGGACCTCTGCAACCTCGACCTCACGTACGAGAACCGCCTCCCCGTGTTCCCACTGCCCGAGGGCGAGACCTCCGCCGCGCGCTACCTGCGAAGACTCGCGGAAGCGGGCCTCGTCGATCGCTACGGCGCGCCCGCGCCCGAGCTCTCGCAGCGGCTCGAGTACGAACTCTCGGTCATCGACCGACTCGGCTTTTCGTCCTACTTCCTGATCGTCCGCGACTTCATCCACTTTGCGCGCTCGCAGGGGATCGGCGTCGGGCCCGGCCGCGGCTCGGTGGCCGGATCCCTCGTCGCGTACGCACTCTGGATCACGGACATCGATCCGATCCGCTACGGGCTCATCTTCGAGCGCTTCCTGAATCCCGAGCGCATCTCGATGCCCGACATCGATCTCGATTTCGAGGACGCGCGCCGGGGCGAGGTCATCGACTACGTGAAGGAGAAGTACGGCGAGCGCTCGGTGAGCCAGATCATCACGTTCGGCCGGATGAAGGCGAAGGCCGTGATCCGGGACGTCGCGCGGGTCCTCGGCATGCCGTTCAGCGAAGGCGACCGGATCGCGAAGCTCGTGCCCGAGACGCTCAACATCACGCTCGAGGAAGCGATTCGCCAGGTGCCCGATCTCGCGCAGCTCGCCGGACGCGCGGACGAGTACGGAAAGCTCATCCGCTGCGCGAAGTCGCTCGAGGGCATGGCGCGGCACGCGTCCGTGCACGCGGCCGGTGTGCTGATTGCGCCTGGGCCGCTCGTCGACCACGTGCCGCTCTACCGCTCGAACAAGGACGAAATCACGACCCAGTGGGACATGCGGGCGTGCGAGAAGGCCGGACTCCTCAAGATGGACTTCCTGGGCCTCCGAACGATGTCCGTGCTCGACGAGACGACGCGTCTCCTCGACCGCCATGCGGGAACGCGGCTCGACGTCGCAAAGATCCCGCTCGACGACCGCGCGACGCTCGGTCTCCTCGGGCGCGGCCAGACGGTCGCCGTGTTCCAGCTCGAGTCCTCGGGCATGCGCGATCTCCTGCGCCGCCTCCAGCCGCAGAAGTTCGAGGACGTCGCGGCCGTGGTCGCCCTGTACCGTCCCGGCCCGATGGAGATGATCCCGGACTTCATCGAGCGCCGGCACGGAAGGCGGAAGATCGAATACGACATCCCGTCGCTCGCCGGAATTCTCGACGAGACCTACGGGGTCATGGTCTACCAGGAGCAGGTCATGCAGATCGCCTCGAGCGTCTCGGGCTTCACGATGGCGCGCGCGGACGTGCTCCGGAAGGCCATGGGGAAGAAGGATCCCAAGGTCATGGCCGAGCAGGAGGCCGACTTCTTGAAGGGGGCGAAGGAGAAAGGCATCCCCGAGCGGAAGTCGAAGGCACTCTTCCGGCTGATCGAGAAGTTCGCGGGCTACGGCTTCAACAAGTCGCACGCGGCCGCTTATGCGCTCCTTGCGTATCAGACCGCGTACCTCAAGGAGCACCATCCGGTCGCGTTCATGGCCGCGAATCTGTCCTCGGAGATCGGGAACTCGGACCGCATCGCCACCCTGATCGACGAAGTGCGGCGCATGGGCATTCGGCTCCTTCCGCCGTCGATCAACCACTCGGAGTGGCGCTTCGATCTCGAGGACGGCGCGATCCGCTTCGGCCTCGGCGCGATCAAGAACACGGGACAGGGTGCGATGGCGGCGATCGTCTCCGCACGGGCGCAGGGCGGAACGTTCTTCGACCTGTTCGACTTCGCAAGCCGTGTCGAGAGCAAGGCGCTCAATCGCCGGATGGTCGAAAGCCTCGTTCAGGCGGGCGCGTTCGACGAGTTCGCAGGCGACCGCGCGCGGCTCTTCGCGGCCGTGCCGACCGCCCTCGACTGGGGCGCGCGTCGCAGACAGGAAGCGAGCGCGGGCCAGGCTTCGCTCTTCGGCGGCGAGAGCCCCGCCGCGGTGACGCCGCCTACGCTTCCGTCCGTTCCCGCATGGAGCGCACTCGAGCGCGCCGGAAAGGAGAAGGAGGTCCTCGGCTTCTACGTTTCGGGACATCCGCTCGAGACGTTCAAGGAGGACCTGCGCCGGCTCACGAGCGGAACGCTCGCGCACTACGCGAAGCAGACGCAGGGCACTCCCGTGCGAGCGGCCGGCATGGTGACGGCGCTCCGCCGCACTGCGACGCGGAAGGGCGAGCCGATGGCGTTCTGCACGCTCGAGGACATGACGGGCACGATCGAGCTCCTCGTGTTTCCGGAATGCTTCGCGAAGTGGGGGAAGAATCTCGCGGACGAAGCGATGGTCTGGGTCAAGGGCCAGGTCGGTGCGCGCGACGCCGAGGACCGGAAGATCGTGGCCGAGGAGGTGCGCCCGTTCGACGAAGCGCGCATGAAGAGTCTCGGCTTCTACGTGGCCCTGGGGCCGGACGTGCCCGAGTCGGTTCGCGAGGGTCTCGACCGCCTGTTCAGCACGCGGCCGGGTCCGCTCCCCGTGTTCGTCGAGGTGACCGAGCCCGACGGAACGACCGTCGTCCTGCGTTCCGGTCGCTACCGGGTCGCGTTCGACGAGGCGCTCCGCGCGGAGTGCGACGCGCTCGTCGGGCCCGGACGGTCGCGCTACGGAGCGCGCCTGTAATGGTCGCCCGCACTCCGGGGGCCACGGCTGGAAGGCCGCGGGCGCGCGCGAGGAAGTCCGCAGGATCGGCGGGCGGCGGGCCGTGGCTCGACTTCGAGAAGCCGATCGTCGAGCTCGAGCAGAAGATCGCGGAGCTCCGCGAGCACGCGAACGACGAGAACTTCTCGCTCGAAAAGGAGCTCGTCCAGCTCGAAGCGAAAGCCGACAAGCTCCGCCACAAGGTCTACGACAATCTGACGCGCTACCAGCGCGTGCAGCTCGCGCGCCATCCAAGGCGTCCGTATCTCCTCGACTATGTGGATCGGCTGGTCGAAGGGTTCACCGAGCTCCACGGCGATCGCGGGTTCGCGGACGACCGCGCGATCGTGGGCGGACTCGGCCGCATGGCGGGACGGCCGCTTCTCGTCGTGGGAACGCAGAAGGGCCGCGACACGAAGGAGAATCTCCTCCGCCGTTTCGGCATGGCGAATCCTGAAGGCTACCGGAAGGCGCTTCGCTTGATGCAGCTTGCGAGCAACTTCGACGTGCCGATTCTCTCGCTCGTCGACACCGCGGGCGCGTACCCGGGAATCGGGGCCGAGGAGCGCGGCCAGGCCGAAGCCATCGCGCGCA